>NZ_JBAUJR010000001.1:0-3474 GCF_049683935.1 Mycobacterium sp.
GTCGCGACTCACCCCGACGTCGACGACCGCGGCGCCGGGACGCACCATCTCCGCGGTCACCATGTGCGGCACCCCGGCCGCGGCCACGATGATGTCGGCTTCGAGGGTGATCTGGGGCAGGTGGCGGGTCGCGGTGTGACACAACGTGACGGTGGCGTTCTCCGAACGCCGGGTCAGCAGCAGTCCGAGGGGCCGACCGACGGTGACGCCGCGGCCGATCACCGCGACGTGGGCGCCCGCGATCTCGACCTCGTAGCGCCGCAGCAGGTGCACGATGCCGCGGGGGGTACACGGAAGGGGCGCCGGCTCGTTGAGCACCAGCTTGCCCAGGTTCATCGGGTGCAGCCCGTCGGCGTCCTTGTCCGGGTCGACACGTTCGAGGGCGGCGTTCTCGTTCAGATGCTTGGGCAGCGGCAACTGGACGATGTAGCCGGTGCACTCGGGGTTGGCGTTGAGCTCGTCGAGGATCTCCTCGAGGGCGGCCTGACTGATGTCGGCGGGTAGGTCACGGCGGATCGAGTTGATGCCGACCTTGGCGCAGTCGGAGTGCTTGCCGCGGACGTAGGCCTGCGATCCCGGGTCGTCGCCGACCAGCACCGTGCCGAGTCCCGGAGTACGCCCGGCCTCGGTCAGGCGCGCGACGCGCTCCTTGAGGTCGACGAAGATCTCGTCGCGCGTGGCCTTACCGTCCAAAGTGATCGCACCCACGGCAGTCATTCTGTCAGGCCGACATTTCTTCACCGATCGCGATCTCTGCAACCCCGACGTGGCAAGCTCCGTAGACATGACAGAGCCGCACGATGTGTTCACCCCGGCCAAGCTCGGTCCGCTGACGCTGCGCAACCGGATCATCAAGGCCGCGACGTTCGAGGCGTCGACGCCGGATGCGCTCGTCACCGAGGATCTGATCACCTACCACCGGCTGCCGGCCGCGGGCGGGGTCGGCATGACCACGGTCGCCTATTGTGCCGTGGCCCCCGGCGGCCGCACCGACGGCTGGCAGCTCTGGATGCGCCCAGAGGCGGTGCCGGGCTTGCGGCGGCTCACCGACGCCATCCACGCGGAGGGCGCCGCGATCAGCGCGCAGATCGGGCACGCCGGTCCGGTCGCCAACGCACGCACCAACAAGGCGAAGGCACTGGCTCCGGTCCGTTTCTTCAATCCGCTGTCGATGCGGTTCGCCAAGAAGGCCAGCCGGGATGACATCCGCGACGTGACGGAGGCCCACGCCAACGCCGCCCGACTGGCGATCGCGTCCGGCTTCGACGCCGTCGAGATTCATCTGGGACACAACTACCTTGCCAGCGCATTCCTGAGCCCGATGATCAACCGGCGCGACGACGAGTTCGGCGGCTCGCTGTACAACCGCGCCAAGGTTGCCCGCGGAGTGGTGCAGGCGGTCAGAAGCGCGGTCGGTGATCAGATCGCGGTGACCGCGAAGCTGAACATGTCCGACGGCGTGCGGGGCGGCATCCCGATCGAGGAGTCGCTGCAGACCGCCAAGTGGCTGGAGGAAGACGGCGGTCTGGACGCGCTGGAGCTGACCGCCGGCAGTTCCCTGCTCAACCCGATGTTCCTGTTCCGCGGCGGCGCCCCGGTCAAGGAATTCGCCGGAGCCTTCAAACCCCCGCTGTCCTGGGGCATCCGGATGACGGGCAGGAAGTTCATCCGCGAGTACCCGTACCAGGAGGCCTACCTGATGAGGGATGCGAAGAAGTTCCGCGACGAGCTGACGATGCCGCTGATCCTGCTCGGCGGTATCACCAACCGCGAGACCATGGACCTGGCGATGGCCGAGGGCTTCGACTTCGTCGCGATGGGACGTGCCCTACTGGCCGAACCGGATCTGCTGAACCGTATTCAGGCCGACAGCAGCGTGAAGTCGATCTGCGACCACTGCAACCTGTGCATGCCCACGATCTACAGCCACACCTACTGCGTGCGCACGGGGTCGCCGTCACCAGTCAGCTCGGGGCGATGAGCGCCCGCGCGCAGTCGGCGACGATCGCGTCGGCACTGACCGGGATGGTCTGACCGGCCCGCAGGTGACGCCGCACGATCGCATAGGGCACGTCGATCAATGCGGCACCGACCCTGCCCGCATCGTCGGGTATCTCGGCGAGCACCTTACGGAGCTTGCGCTGCAAGCGTTTCCGCCGGCCGGTGAGTGTGTCGGGCCAGTCGGACATCCCGAGAGCGTCGGGACCGGCGAGCAGCACCTGGGCCTCGACGGGGTGCTCCCGGCACCACGCCACGATGCGCAGTGCGCCGGCCACGCAGCGCTGCTGGGCGTCGTCGGAGGTGGAGAGCGCCTCGACGAACACCGCCTGGAACCGCTCCTCGGTACGCACCCACAACTCGCCGCACAGCGCCGCCCGGGTCGGAAATCGGTGGTACACCGATCCGCTCGGCGCGCCGGTGCCGCGGGCAACCGCCGACATCGTCACCGCCGCAGGTCCTTCGGCGGCCAGGAGTTCGGCGGCTGCGTCGAGCAACACGTCGACGGTGTATCGGGCGGGCCGCGGCATTGCTCCACCCTAAAATAGAGGTTAATCTCTAAAAAGAGAGGAGCCGTGATGACCACCCCCACCGAAGTTGCCCAACGCTTCTACCGGGCCCTCGCCGAGAGCGACGGCCAAGCCCTATTCGACTTGCTCACAGACGATTTCGAAGGGGTCGTCAGCAAGGGCATGCCGCACGGTGTCGGAGGCGAGTACCACGGGCGTGTCGCGATGATCTCCGCCGTGTGGGGCCGCATCGATTCGGTGTACGACGTCGAGGTCGAACCCGCGGAGTTCCTCGCCACCGGCGACCGCGTCGTCGTCCTGGGTGCGTACCGGGGTTCGGCGCGCGCCGGAGACACCGCCGTCGACGCCGCGTTCGCCCACATCATCACCGTCAAGAACGACCGGATAACAGCGCTGCATCAGATCACAGACACCGTCAGGTGGACCATCCCCGCCTGAGGTCTTACCGATACAGTTGGTCGCGATGTCTGATGTCGCCGCCGGAGCGGCTCCGTGAGCCGACCGGTATCCCCAGCGCTGACCGTTCGGTACGACGGATCCCCCCGCACCTTTTCAGCAGGCAACGACGTTGTCGTCGGCCGTGATCTACGCGCCGACGTCCGCATTGCCCACCCGTTGATCTCCCGCGCCCACCTGGTGCTGCGGTTCGATCAGGGCCGGTGGATCGCGATCGACAACGGCAGCCTCAACGGGATGTACCTCAACGGCCGCCGGGTCCCCGCCGCCGACATCACCGACGGCCAGCAGATTCATGTGGGCAACCCGGACGGCCCGCTGCTGACCTTCGAGGTCGGCCGCCATCAGGGGTCGGCGGGTTCGCCACCGCCGACGGCCGCGGTCCCGGTTGCGGGCCGCTCCAGCGCGGCATGGCCCACCCAACCGCCGCCGGCAGGACGGCCGCCCGTGCAGCGGCCGCGGCCACCCGGGTACCAGACCGGGCCCGGTG
>NZ_JBAUJR010000002.1:0-7139 GCF_049683935.1 Mycobacterium sp.
TCGCCGCCGCCACGCCCTCAACCAGGCCGGCACCCCCCGCCCCCAGATCGCCCGCAACCTCTCGATCCAGCGGCTACCGCAGCCTCGTGGCGCGCCAACAGGGTCAAGGGCTGCGAGGACCTCCTCGTCACCGCGGCGAGGACACACAGCCTGGCGCCCCGGTCGGCAATTCCGGCGCAGGACGGCCCACATGCGGGCACGTTGCTTGAGCGAATGCGCGCCGAGGAAACGTACTGACCCGCGCTACCACGGAACTTGTTGCGGCGCAGCGTGTTCAGCTCGTCGAGCAGATGCCGATAGCGCTGGACGAGCAAGTCCCTAGAGATCTATAGTATTCACTACTATAATTACGACATGAGTGATCGTAGCGGCGTGCTGCGGACGGTGATGCACGAAACAGGTACTACCCAGTCTGAGTTGTCCCGGTTCAGCGGCGTACATCAGCCAAGCATCAGCCAGTTTCTCTCCGGCAAAGTTGAACTCAGCGATGAGCAACTCGACCGGCTGCTGTCCTGCATGGGCTATCGACTCGAAATCACCCGTCAACCAATTGCTGCCGAGCTGACGCGTTCAGAACGCCGGTCATGGAAGCTTCACCGCGAGCTGGCCAAACACCTCGCACGTTCCGCCCTCACACAACAGCAACCCTCGATCGAACGTAACCTACGGCGATTACGGTCCAACGTCACCGGTGAGCCTCACCTGCGTAACCTCGACCGCTGGCAGTCCCTACTGAACGACGGCGATATACCCAGTATCCGTCGTGTCCTGACTGGCCTCAGCCGTGACTGCATCGAGATGCGCGAAGTCTCACCGATGGGTGGACTCCTTTCCGATGAGCAGCGCATCCGCGTTCTGCGCTCGGTCAACTGATGCCGGTGTACGGCTGTGTTCACAGGATGGTGTTGACCATCCGCTCTTTCAGATCCACAAGCACCGATAGCAGGATGTCGACAGACTTCCTACCAGGGACGCTGTGAGCCATTCCGATGTCCTTTGCCTGCCGTTGCAACCGATGAAGTCGTGCCGCAGTGCGGGGCCGGTCCTGCTCGCGCACAGCCAGTGCCCTTGCGTTCTTGGCAGTCCACCGAGCGTCGAGACTCTCGAAAGTCCGCTCAAACTCCGACGCTTTCTGTTGCGCCGGATCGCCGCGGCGACGCTAGCTATCCTGAGAGCATGACGAGCGAGGGCGGTGACACCGGATCGGAGCTGCCTATGTCCCCGGCTCCCCCGCGCCGTTTCGGCCAACTGCCCGACCTTGCGGTTCCAGATGACTTCGACGACCCACTCCCCGAGACGGAGCTGGCCACGTGGGAGGGACGAGCCTCCGACGAGGGTTGAGAATTGGCCGGCAAGGACGAGGACGAGCCGCATTTAGATCAGGCGAGGGTCGCCGTCTTTGTCGAGCACGATGTGCCGATCGCCGCGCTGGAGCGCGTCGAGCGCAAGATCAATTTCATGGACGGCGAGATCGGCGTCCTGTAGTTGCTCATTCCTTGAACTCTGGAGTCGAACAACAGGGTCGCCATCTCTAGATCCGACTCGAATACGTCGGGTTTTCATACGCCCAGCGGACGCGCAATCAGCCTCCGAGACTGCAATACTGACAACACGGGCCGCTCACTGATTATCTCTTTTATGGTCTCCGTGTTCAACCGAATCTACGGTTTCGATCGCCATGTAGACGCTGGCCCGGCTGATAAGCTCCTTGACAGCCGGGTCAAGAAGGTCTGCGACTGTGACATGCAAGCACTTAGCGTATGCAACCACCAGATCGTGATCCTCTTGACTAACTCGCTTCGCTAAAAGCTTTGTGCTCACCCGTTTTTCCCGATAGCGCCAGTTGCGACGGCGGCCATCAGCGCCCTCGGACATTAGAATCCGTTCCACCCACACCCGTCAAAATTAGTCCGATCATCCTTCGTGCAGCCAAGCAATTCTGCTACGGAGGCAATAGGACACCGCGTCGGGCGATGCCACTTCCAGGTCCCGCATTTCCGAGACGCACTCCTCGAAGCTGAACCCTACGTCAACCAGTGCCTTCATCCATGCGACGAGTGCGCGACCCTCATCGGCGTGAGAAGCACGGGCCCAAATTCGCCCGTACGTGGCCGCGACAGCCTGCGCGTAGGCGTCACGAACGACAGCCGAAGCGTCGTCGAAAAGTGCCTGTGAGATTGAGGCATACCGTTCCAGCTCGGCGGTACAAATACCGGAGACACTGAGATACAGTGACGCGCTTGTCACTTCGTTGCGCCAGAGATCCTGCAACGTAGAGCGATGAGAGCTTCTTGATTGGAGATTGTGTACATAGTCTGCGCCGCACACGTACGTCGCTAACTGAAGCGCAGCCTCATCCTTGGGCGGCGTTACTGACACACTTCGTGCGCTCAAGCCGTCCTCGAAAGAGGAGGCAAGGTCGACGCATGCACCTCCAAGACGGTTCCAAAGCGCCATCAGGTGATCGGCATGCCGCCCAAGCGGGTATGTCACCAACGTGTCTTCGTCGGGCAGGACTTCCGAGGTTGCAACCCCGAAATAGCGGGCCCACACTGCCGCTTGCCCAATGGTCTCCGAAAGCGCGGCATGCCTCCTGCCAAGTTCGAATCCGCGGCTATTGGCTTGACTCAGCTCATCGTTCATTGCCGGCCTCTAGACATTCAGAGAAGCACCTTGCGCTCATTCTTATGCCACCCCAACGGCAGCGCGTGTGCGTTCGGCGGGGCCGCCTGGCCATCGCTGTAGTCAACATCGCGCCGCACACGCTCCTAGGGTACCGACAACGTGCACCGATTGACCACCAATCCAAAGGTATTACGCAAGAACAATACTGAGCACTCTGGCTGCGCTCATGAAAGAAGATGTTCATGACTATGTCGCATGCCCCAGCAGTGCACAACAAGCGACCAACCAATGGTCAACTAGTACTCATCTAATGCTCCGTAGGCCCATTTTGGGATTTTCCGGTGCGTGAACGCACGGCAGAAAACGTACATCTACGGCCTGCCGCGAAGGCGGCTGCCGGAGTAGCCCAGACTGCCGGTCAACGTGAAACGTCCCGCACCGCCTCTGACTTCGCCTTCTGTCCGAGCACGATGACGACAAGTGTTGAAATCTGACTCAAGTCGCCCAGGGTGGTGGACGCCGTTTCATCTGTTCATCTACGTTCCATTTCACCGAGATTGCATCGCTTTGCGACGGCGGAATTCACCGCACACCAAAGTCGTCCGAGAGATCGTCTATGACCGCTCGAGAGAACTTGGAAACCGAATGATCGACGATTCGCCGAGAGCATGTGAGAGTGACCGATGAGTTGGAAAGCGCTCGACTGGTCAATAACCATTGAGGTCTCGACTCCGATAGAGCGCCTTGTCCTCATGCTGCTAGCGAACCGCGCAGACGAGAGCCTCTCCTGCTACCCGTCACTCCGAAAGCTTGTGTCGGAGTCTTGTGCTGCGAGAAGCACCGTGCTGAAGGCTCTCCGCAAACTCGAGGACGACGGGCTCGTTCTGCGAGTTGCTCAGTATCACGAATCCGGAGCAAGACGCTCAAGTCGCTACTTCCTCAATCACCCCGATGCGCCACACAGGCGCACCAGCCCGGATCCCGGCCTCCCCCAGTCCGCCAACGCGACCGGGCCCGTCCGATCTGCAGACAGGGAGGGTCCACCGCGTGCACTTCAGCGGGTCCAAGGTGCGGACCCCTTGAACCGTCCAATCGAACCGTCATCCAAACCTTCCTCAGCGTTCGTGCTGGAATCCCTTCCAAGACCTTGGAGAGTTAGCGGGGAGGATGCGAGAAAACTTTCACCTGCAATCGAGGCAGCATTCGCTGCGGGCTGGACGTCACAGACCTTGGTGGCCCACCTCTCATCCCGGCCGGAGGGAGTCCGCTTCCCTGCTGCAGTGCTGGCGCGGCGGCTAAATGAGCTACCAGCCCCGCCGCCTTTCTCAGTACGACGGAAGAAGCCGTGGTGCGGCGAGTGCGAGGACCCGCTGTCGCGCACGATCACAGTCACACAGACGGACGGCACCGAGGCAGCGACCTTCTGTCAACGATGCAGCCCACAACAGCAGTCCCTGCCCAGCGACAAATCGACGGTCTCGGAGGGAGGTGAATCAAATGGATTCGAACGTATTCGATGAGCTTCCGCTCCTCTTAGCCGTACCACGCGCGGCGGCGATTCTGGGAATCAGTCGAGCTGCGGCGTACCGTCTCGCGGCGTCTGGCGAACTTCCCGTACGCAGATTGGGAGGGCGCGTCTACATCGTCACCTCAGAGCTACAGCAACTGATCGCCTCGTAAGAAACTCTCGAAGTCGAGACGGCAGTTTCGTGCACGCTTATCGTATTCGCCGGGTTATCCCTGACGGCAGGTCTTTTCGCCGGCCCGACGCAGCGTGCAAGCGACCACAGTACAAACACCAGCAGGAGCGTGGATGACGACGACCGAAGAACCACCCACTAAGCGCACCCGCCGCACTGAGCCAATTACGCGGCGCAGCGCCAAGAACGGCGCAGTGAGCTACACATTCCAAGTGGACGTCGGGACCCACGCTGACGGCACCCGCGACAGACAGCGGTTCACTTTCTCCACATTCGCGGAAGCCCGCCGTGAGTACCGAAAAATCTCGACGGAGGTTGCAGCGGGGACGTTCGTAAAAAGAGACCTCACCACCGTCGCCGAGTATTTGGCAAGGTGGCTCGACGGAAGACGCGACGTCAGGGCTAATACCCTTGCAGGTTACCGACATTCGTTAAAGCCCGTTATCGACAATCTTGGCGGCTTGGGTTTGCAACAACTAGGAACGTCCGACATCGACGCCCTGGTAACACTGCGGCTGAATGGCACGCCCATTTCCCAGCGTGAGAGGCGCGGACGGCGCGCTGCTGAGGTATTGGCGTACTTGCGGTCAAGATCCGGCGGTGCCCAATACGCGGAAGTTCGTGACGAACTCGGCAATCCTGGCGTCAAGGCCTTAGATCGGCTGGTCGCCTCGGGCGAGGTGATACGGCCTAGCCGCGGCCGATATGTTGCCGTTCGGGACAGCGATCCCGTGCAGTCCAAGATTCCAGGCAACGTTAGTTCCCGGACTGTCGTGACAATGCTCGTGGTGCTGTCGTCGGCCCTCGACGACGCTATGAGGGAGGGCCTTGTAGCCCGAAACGTAGCGCGTTTAGTGAGGAGGCCCGCGGTGGAGCATCACGAAATGGCCACTTGGACAGCAGAACAAGCGGTTCGGTTTCGCGAACATGTGCGCGGCGATCGGCTCGCCGCATGTTGGCTGCTGACCCTGGCAGGGCTTCGCCGGTCGGAAGTTCTAGGACTACGTTGGTCCGATGTGGACCTCGATGGCGGAACGGTCACCATCGCTCAGGGTCGTGTTGTAGCAGAAGGCCAAGGCACTATCACCGGAGACCCGAAGTCCAAGCGGTCTCGCAGGGCACTACCGATGCCCGCCGAAGTGCTCGCCGCACTGCGCGTCTTTAGGCTCCGCCAGTCTGAAGAACGCCTCGCCATCGGCTCGGAGTATCCCGACACCGGGTTGGTCGCCGTCAACGTGATTGGCCTCCCTATCCGACCGGAGACGTATTCAGGCGAATTCATGCGGCACGCGAAAGACGCTGGTGTGCCTTTAATTCGGTTACACGACGTTCGACATACCGCAGCCACCATGCTGCTCGATCGCGGAACAACACCCTCGGCTACTGCAAAATGGCTCGGCCATGACCCAGCGATTACGCTTCGGGTATACGGGCACGTATATGACGGCGCACTTGCGGCGGCGGGCGACACACTGCTTCGGGGCCACTAATTCTCGCCAGGGCGCCGAGCGATCAGCGCAAGGAGCCGTTTCAACACCGCGAACCGCTGCAATAGCCGCCTTGGCGCAGTCACGCCGGACGCTGTCCTGCGATCAAATCACCTAGTTCAATTAAGGATCTGTGATGTTGGCCCAACAAGCTCGGGCCGGCACGCTACGCGCTCGCGCGTGCCTCAACCCACTTAACCAAGCGGCGACGGCGTTCTGCGATGCGCTCGGGATTCTGCTCGGCGTCACGCTCGGCGGCATCGGCTTCCGCCCAGGCGCGACGCATATCGGCGTCGTGGAACTCCACAGTCTTCGCCATCACTCACCCCTTTTCGGACGACGCCAGCATACCTGCGCTCCCTGACAAAACCCGTTAGGCACATTCTAGTTCCCTCGCTGCTGGGAGGCCTTGGCGATGCGGGCGGGCGTCATCGTCGTCGCTTCGGCGGCGGCAAGTAGGTGTGCCAGAACCTTGATGATGCGACGTCCGAGTGCGAGAAACCGTCAGCCTCGAGCGTGTTGGCTGTCAGCATCCCGAAAGCGAGCCTGTCCGCGCGAACAGCGACCGACACAAACGACCTGTACTGCCGATTCCTAGAGACGTCCCATGAGGCGGGAACCGCGGCGTTCGTGTCATTACTCCACTCGACATCGCCACTATCTATCAGGTCCCATACCCCCTGATCACTGCCGTGGCCCTCGACGAACTCGCTGGTGAAGGAGTCTTCGCGATTTCGGGAGTCACTGTAGGTGCCCGACTGCATCACCCTGGATTGAGCACCTAGGTCTTGCACCCGAAAGTAGGCAGCCCTCGGCGCTTCGCTCTGGACGAGATCGCAGACCTTGCTGACGATTGACGTGCGAAACCCGCTGATCTCCACATCCTTCGTCGCCTGATCCAACACCGAGAGCCGGCGCAGCTTGTCGGCAGTGCCGAGCATGGCCCCGTTGATAAGCAATGAAGTGCGACGAGACTCTGCCTTGAGGGCTTGGTCGAGCGAGACCCGCTCCTCCTCCTGTTGGCGCTTGAACGCGCGCTCGTTGCGGAACTTGAAGAAACCGACAACAGCGGTCGCCACCGCGAGGCAGCCGGCCAGAATGCGGATCGCTACGAGCCAATTGCCCGGCGGAACGAGGCTGACCGTAAAGGTGGCCGCCGCGGTCAGAATAGCCAGCGCCGTCAGCGCGAAGTTGAAGGCGACCGCCTGATCCTTGACAGCCTTCGTCTCCTCCACCCCCACCGCGGCAGCACCTCACACAGGGTCGACGTAACCGAACAATGAATCCCTACTCGCGCAGTCTTAAAACGGTTCCGCCACCCCTCCTC
>NZ_JBAUJR010000003.1:0-3614 GCF_049683935.1 Mycobacterium sp.
GTCTCGGTGGGGCCGTAGGCGTTGATCATCACCCGTCCCGGCGCCCAGCGATCGACGAGGTCGGCCGGGCACGCCTCACCGGCCACCACCAGCGCCACCGACTGCAGCCCCTCCGGGGAGAGCATCCCTGCCGCCGACGGCGTCTGCGTCAACACGGTCACTCGTTCGCGGATCAGCAGCGCGTGAAGGTCCTCCGGTGAGTGGGTGATCGAATCCGGCGCCACCACCAATCGGCCCCCGCGGGTGAGCGCCCCCCAGATCTCCCAGACCGACATGTCGAATCCGTACGAATGGCACTGGCTCCACACGCCGGCCGCCGGTAGATAAGAGTCCATACCCTCCAGCAGTTGGGTGACATTGCAGTGTCTGATCGCCACCCCTTTGGGCACTCCGGTGGTGCCCGACGTGTAGAGGATGTAGGCGATGTCATCGGGCGCCACCATCGGCAGTGCGACGTCCGCGGAGTCATCGACCCCTGGGTCGTCCTCGACGTCGATGACGGGCAGGTCGTGCTCGGCGAGTCTGTCGGCCAGGTCTGCGCTGCTGATCGCGGCTACCGGCGCGGCGTCGGAGAACATGAACCCGATCCGTGCCGCCGGCAGCGCGGGATCGACCGGCAGATACGCTGCCCCGGTCTTCAGGACTGCGAGCAACCCGATCAGGGACTGGGCTGACCGCGGCAACAACAGCGCCACGCACCGTCCTGGCGCCGCGCCATGCTCGGTGAGCTTGTGCGCCAATCGATTCGACAAACGATCCAGTTCGCGGTAGGTCCATGACCGCTCACCGCACACGAGGGCGGTCGCCGTCGGGTCGCGTTCCACCTGCGCGGCGAACAAACCCGTGATGGTCACCGACGTGTCGGGCTGGGCCAGCGCCGCCCGGTTCCCGGTCTCGTCGACCCGGTCCTGCTCCCCGGCGTCGAGCAGGGGCACCGTCGACAGTGGACGGGAGGGATCTGCGGTCATGGCCAGCAAGATCCGCCGTAGGCGTTCGGTGATGGCCTCGATTCCGGCGTGGTCGAACACATCGGTGTCACCTTCGACCCGTAGCGTCAGCTCTCCACCCGAAAGCGCCTGCAGGGTCAATGGATAGTGCGTCGACTCGTTGGTGGTGAACCCGGTGATGGTCAACCCGTCGACGCCTGACATCGCGGCGGTGTCGACCGGATAGTTCTCGAACACGAACAGCGTGTCGAACAGCAGGTCGTGGCCGGTCGCCCGATGGATCTCGGTGAGCGCCAGATGTTCGTGATCGAGTGTGCGGTGGTGAAAGCCGTGCAGTTGGTCGAGCAGGCCCGCCGCGCTGGTTTCCGCCGCGACGCTCGCTCGCACCGGAACGGTGTTGATCAGCAGTCCCACCATGGATTCCGCGCCGGGCACCTCGGTCGGTCGGCCCGACACAGCCGTGCCGAAGACGACATCGTGTTGTCCGGTCTGCCATATCAGTAGCTGTGCCCACGCGGCCTGCAGCACGGTGTTGATCGTGGTGTGGCAGGACCGTGCCAGTTCGCCGAGTTGGCGCGTCGCATCCTCCGACAGCCGAAACGACTTCGATTCGCGCGGGCCGAGATTCGTGCGGCCGGGCGGCCCCACCAAGGTCGGGGTGTCGAAACCGGCCAGCGCGTCGCTCCAGGCGTTGCGGGCCGACTCGAGGTCGCGGTCGGCCAGCCAGCCGACGAATCGCCGATAGGGGGTGGGGCTGGGCAGTCGCTGGCCGTAGTAGCCGGCGAAGATCTCCTGCAGCAGGATCGGCATCGACCAGCCGTCGACCACGATGTGGTGGAAGGTCAGCACAAACCGGTGTCGATCGGGCGCGGTGTGGATGAGGGTTGCTCGCAGGGCCGGCGGACTGGCCAGGTCACACACCGCGGCGCGATCGGCGGCGCAGACCCGCGCGATCTCCTCCTCGGAATCAGAAACCATCAACGTCCAGGGTGTCTGGGGATCCTGGGGGAGCATCTGTACCGGTTCGTCGAATCTCTCGATGAACCGGGCGGCCAGGTTGGGGTGGCGGTTGATCACGGCTGAGACCGAGTCGCGGAGCCGATGCGGGTCGAGGGGGCCGGTGACCGTGATGTCGAGCTGCATCGCGTACAGGTCACCGGCTGTGGTTGCGGTACTGGCGTGGAACAGAAGTCCCCGTTGCAGAGGCGTCAGCGGCAGGATGTCGGCGACTCGGTATTGCTCTGTCAGTTCGTCGATCTGCTGCTGGTCGAGGCGAGCGGGAACGACGTCGGAAGGGGTCAAGCCGCCGCCGCCGCGTGCGACGTGGGCACAGATGCCCGCCAGGGCCTCTGACCACAGGCGACCGAGCCTGCTGACCTGTGTGCGATCGAGCGTGGACGTCGCCCAGGTCCACGTGGCTTGCAGCGTCGGACCGGCTGCGCCGTCGATTATTCCGGCGTTGAGCTCGACGGTGTGCCCCAGGGGCATGGGAACGGTGGTGGCGGCGTCGGCCAGCGCCAGGCCGTCCTCGCTGACCAGCCACAGTTCGCGTGATGCCTCGATGCCTGCGCCCAGGCGTCCGAGGTAGTTGAACCCGAGCGTGGGGTCGGGCGCGGCAAGGTCGACATCGGGGTTCAGGTAGCGCAGCAGTCCGTAGGTCACGCCGTCAGGAACGGCGCGCAGCTGTTCTTTGGCGGCCTTGACCACCGCCCCCAGTGCGGGGTGGCCGTCGACGACGTGTGTCCATCGCAATCCTCCTACGTCCAACGCGACCGGGTACTTGGTGGTGAACCAGCCGACGGTGCGGGACAGGTCGATATCCGGTGCAAGATCCTCGAAGCGTCCGTGGCCCTCGACGTCGATGCTGATCGGCACGCCCTCGGCGTCCAGGAACTCCGCGCATGCCAACGCGTAGCCGATCAACAGGATGTCCTGGATGCCGGCGTGGAAGGCCACGGGGACATCGCCGATCAGCCGGCGCGTCGTCTCGGCGTCCAGTGACACCGACAGGTGCTCGGCGCTGGCGTAGGTGTCGACGTCGGGCCGCGGTGCCGGCAGGGCCGCCGGTGTCGACGACACCTGACTCCACCTGTCGGCCAGGTCGATGACCGCCGGTGTGTGGGCGTGCTCGGCGAGCAACGACGCCCACCGGGCGAACGACGTTCCCGCGGAGGGCAACTCGACCGGTTGTCCGCTGTGGTGTTGGGCCCAGGCGATGTTGAGATCCTCCAGCAGGATGCGCCAGGACACCGCGTCGACGGCCAAGTGGTGGATGAGCAGCGCCAGCTGGCCGGTGGATGCCGCCCACAGTGCGCGCAGCATGACCCCTGCGGCGGGGTCCAGCCGCGACCGCGCATCCCGGAGCGCTTCGTCGGAGAGGACGTCCACGACCTGCACACACGCGGCGGCGCCAACTGACCCTGGCGCCGGCACGAACGGCGCCCAGCCGTCGGTTTCGGTCACCGCGACACGCATGCGGAGCATCGCGTGCCGGTCCAGCAGGGCCTGGAGAACGGCGACCACGTCGGGGTGGCGGACACCATCTGGGGCCTGCAACACCATGGTCTGGTTGAACTGCCCGGTGGGCCCGTCGACGGAGCGCAGCCACCGCATGATCGGCGTGGCCGCCACCGGTCCGGTGCCGTCGTCGACCGGCCCGTGCTGCCC
>NZ_JBAUJR010000004.1:0-23697 GCF_049683935.1 Mycobacterium sp.
GGCCAGGGCCGCGGCCGGACCGGACTGCCCGAAGCGCCCGAACCCGCGCCGGGCGGCAACCGGTCCTGCGCTGTCGGCGGTGGCACCTGCGAAATCGCCGTCGAATCGGAACTCGCTGCTCTGCGCACACGCCAGTGCTGCCCCGCGCGCCAACGCCAACTGCGCCTCGGCAGGGGTGAACACGGGCACCGCCAGCGCGTCCTCGAGGACGGGCAGCAAACCGTCGAGGTCCTCGGCGGAGCCGACGAGCACAAGAGCCTCGGGCTGCCAGTCCGCCTTGGTGAACACTGCGCTCAGCCAGCCGACGAGGTCTTCTTCGGTGACGACGGTGTGGTTGACCGCGGTCTGCACCGCGCCTTCGTCGGTCTGCACGACCAGCGCGATCAGGTGCTCGGGCTCGATGACGCAGACCGCAGTGGTCTGGTAGCCCGTCACCTCGGCGATGCCGCGGGCCAATGCGTCGGTGGCCTCCGACAACCGCACCGGCACGATGTTGTCGAACCCGGAGTCGCTCAGCGACTTCAACAGAAGTGATGCCTCGGTATCCGCGTCGTCGCTCCAGGTCACACCGATCGAGTGCACGCGGTGACCTCGGTCTGCGGCGAGCGCCTCGGTGCGCAGCACCGCAGCGGCCGCCTGCTCCGAGGTCTGGAGTGCGCTCGACGCCCCGCCGGCGCGCACCTCGAAGCCGTCCCCGTCCATTGTCACGCCGTCGGCGTCCTGCCCCTCCACCAGGACCAGTCCGACGGCAGACGGTGTCACCGACAAGCCGAGTACCGCGTCCACAAACACTCCTTCGCACGTCCACGATCCTTTCGACAGATCGTGTGACGGAATCCCGGGTGACCCTACCTGCTGACCACCCGACATTGCACACCTGTCAAATCAGCCGGGCGATCGCTCCGCGAGGATCTGCTGCAGCAGCGTCGGTTCGATGTTGCCGCCGGACAGGATCACCACGGTGGCACCCGGTGGGGTGGCACCCTGGCGGTAGGCGGCCAGCGCCACCGCTCCGCTGGGCTCGCTGACGAGGTGGGCACGGTACGCCAATTCGCCTACTGCAGAACGGATCTCATCTTCAGAAACGGTGATCACCCCGTCGAGCACCTGCTGCAGATGCGCGAATGTCAGATCCGACGGCTGTGAGCGCAGGCCGTCGGCGATGGTGCGGTTGCGGTCCTCGATGGACCAGTCCACACGGTGCCCGAGGGTCATCGCCTCGGCGGTGTCGGCGGCCAATTCGGGCTCCACCCCGAAGATCTTCGCCGCCGGGCACAGCGCCCTGATCGCCACGCCGATGCCCGACGCCAGCCCACCGCCGCTGACCGGGATCAGCACGTTGCGCACCGCCGGCAGGTCAGCGGCGATCTCGAGGCCGATCGTGCCCTGCCCGGCGATCACATCAGGATGGTCGAATGGTGGGATCAGCACTCCGTCCGTGTCGGCCACGACCCTGGCGGCTTCGGCCTCCCGCTCCCCCGCGGCGCAGAGCACCACGTTGGCTCCGTAGTCCCGAGTCGCCCGGACCTTCACGCTCGGAGTTTCCTCCGGCATCACGATGTGCGCCGGCAGACCGTACGTGGCCGCGGCATAGGCCACCGCCTGCGCGTGGTTGCCGCTCGAGTAGGCCACCACGGCCGGCGGCTTCGCGCCGGTGCTGGTCATCGCCGCGATGGCGTTGAAGGCGCCGCGGACCTTGAATGCGCCGATGGGCTGCAGGTTCTCGGGTTTGACCCACAGTGGCCGGTCGTCGTCTGCCCACCGCGCCGTCAGCAGCGGAGTCCGCACGACGTGGGGCCGGATACGGTCGGCGGCTGCGCGGATGTCATCGATCGTCACGAGCGTCATGGGTCGAGTCTCGTCCAGTCGGTCGGGGTGTTCACCCGGGGTCCGTGGCTAGGGTGACCCGAGTGAGCGCATTCTCGCTGCCGATCGTGCCCCGCTACGCCGAGGTGGACCAACAGGGAGTGGTGTTCAACGGCCACTACCTGACCTGGTTCGACGAGGCGTGTACCAGTCTCCTGGAGGATCTTGGTCTCGCGTACCCGGATCTGATGGCCTCAGGGTACGACTTCCAGGTGGTGCACAGCGAGATCGACTACCGGGCATCGGTCCGGTGGCGGGATTCGGTGCGGGTCACCGCGGATTGTGTGCGGATCGGCTCGACGAGTTTCACCATCGCCTTCGGCGTGCATCGCAGCAGCGCAGGGGCCGAGGAGCAGTTGGCGGTCGAAGGGCACAACGTGTACGTGCTGGTGTCGACCGAGGACTGGACGAAGCGGCCGATTCCCCCTTCACTGCGGGATGCGCTGAGCGGTACGGCGACTCGATGACTTCGGGCCGTTCACCGGCCCGATGAGCGGTACGGTCATGCCCATGGGCCACGATCACGACCACCATCGCGAGCTTCCGCCGGGAATGGCCGAGCAACTCGACCTCGCCTACGCCGGTCTCGTGTCGTTCGGGCACCGGCCGTTCTTGACCGAGATCGAGCAACTCGATTCGTGGAAACCGGATGCGGCCATCGTCGGTGCGCCGTTCGACATCGGGACCACCAACCGCCCCGGTGCGCGTTTCGGTCCACGGGCGATCCGGGCCACCGCCTATGAGCCCGGCTCGTACCACATGGATCTCGGATTGGAGATCTTCGACTGGCTGGAGGTCGTCGATTTCGGCGACGCTTATTGCCCGCACGGGCAGACTGAGGTGTCGCACAACAACATTCGTGACCGCGTTCGCACACTGGCTGAGCGCGGGATCGTGCCGGTCATCCTCGGTGGTGACCATTCGATCACGTGGCCCGCAGCCACGGCGGTGGCCGACGTGCACGGTTACGGCAACGTCGGCATCGTTCACTTCGACGCGCATGCCGACACCGCCGACGAGATCGAGGGCAACCTCGCCAGCCACGGCACCCCGATGCGTCGGCTGATCGAGTCCGGCGCAGTGCCCGGAACCCATTTCGTCCAGGTCGGACTGCGCGGTTACTGGCCGCCGCAGGACACTTTCGAATGGATGCTCGAGCAGGGCATGACCTGGCACACCATGCAGGAGATCTGGGAGCGCGGCTTCAAGGCGGTCATGCGCGACGCGGTGAGCGAGGCGCTCTCAAAAGCGGACAAGCTCTACGTCTCGGTCGACATCGACGTGCTCGACCCCGCGCACGCGCCAGGCACCGGCACCCCGGAGCCAGGCGGCATCACCAGCGCGGACCTTCTGAGGATGGTGCGCCAACTCTGCTACGAGCACGACGTCGCCGGGGTGGACGTGGTCGAGGTCGCACCTGCCTACGACCACGCCGAACTCACGGTCAACGCAGCGCACCGGGTGGTGTTCGAGGCCCTCGCGGGCATGGCTGCGCGGCGTCGGGACGCGGCCGATGCCGAACCCGGGCAGCCGGCGCGGTCTTACCGCGACGGCGGGCCCGCTCGCTGACTGCCGGCCTAGCCCTTCTGCAGGGTGAACTGGCAGATGTCGGTGTAGCCGTCGCGGAACAGATCCGCGCAGCCGGTGAGGTACTTCATGTAGCGGTCGTAGACCTCGCGGGACTGGATGGCGACGGCGTCGTCCTCGCGTGACCGCAATGCATCTGCCCAGATGTCGAGGGTCTTCGCGTAATGGAGCCGCAGCCGCTGCTCGCGCGTGAGCCGGAACCCCGCCTTGGACGCGTGCTCCTCGACCGTGGTGGGCTTGGGCAGGTCTCCGCCCGGGAAGATCTGATCCATGATGAACTTCGAGAACCGCACGATGCTCATCGTCAGCTTCAGCCCGCGATCGGTGAACTCCTCATCGGTGGGCTTGATGATGGTGTGCAGCATCATCACGCCGTCCGCGGGCAGCACCCGGTAGGCCATCTTGAAGAACTCGTCGTAGCGATCCCGCCCGAAGTGCTCGAAGGCGCCGATCGAGACGATGCGGTCCACGGGCTCGTCGAACTGCTCCCACCCCTGGAGCAGGACCTTCTTCGACCGAGGGCTGTCCTGCTTGTCGAGAAGCTGCTGGACGTGAGCCTGCTGGTTGCGGCTCAACGTGAGTCCGACCACGTTCACGTCGTACTTCTCGATCGCGCGCAGCAAAGTGGCACCCCAGCCACAACCGATGTCGAGCAGCGTCATGCCGGGCTCCAGCCCGAGCTTGCCGAGGGACAGGTCGATCTTGGCGATTTGCGCCTCTTCGAGCGTCATGTCGTCGCGCTCGAAGTACGCGCAGCTGTATGTCTGGGTCGGGTCGAGGAACAACCGGTAGAAGTCGTCCGACAGGTCGTAATGCGACTGCACGTCTTCGAAGTGAGGCTTCAGGTTCTGAACGCCTTCAGTGATTTCTGGCAAATTACACGCCTTTGAGATTCGGGATGTTGGTCGATGGTCGATGTCGGCCCCGCCCGGTCTGAGGGCCTGTCTCATCGTCTGCGCAATTCACGCACACTACCCGAGGGTCAGTGACACCAGTGAATCACCAGGTGGCCTCGCTCAGCAACGGCCAGCGGTGACAAAAAACGAACGGCCGGGTCCGTCCCGGCGATGCGGCGACTCTCACACTGTTGCGCGCATGGCGGTCGCCCAAACGGGTACCCGCGACCACGGATCGCGCTCGCGGTCCCGCCCGTACGTCACTGAAAGCCGGAGGAGTGCCCATGACGACACCAGACCCCAGCCCGCTCGGTGACGCCACCGAAGCCGACGTGGCCGACCTGGCCGATCAACGTCGCCCCATCGACGACGTCGACGCGGATGCCTGGCCCGACGCGCGACAGGTTTCGTCGGATCGCGACTGGCAGGCCAGCGAAGCCGATCTGATCGAACAGGCGATCGCGGTGCCCTTGGACGAATCCGAGCCCGAGCGCGAATAGTGTGAAGGGCGATGATTGCTCGGGTCTGTTCCCTGGTCCTGGTGCTGGTGTTGGCTGCGACAGGATGCGCCGGGTCCCTCGGCGAACCGCGCCGGGAGGAACCGCCGTCCGCTGATTCGGTACCGGCGACGACGATGGACGCCGATGTCACGGCGCGACTGAACGCCGTCGTCGGCCAGGCCATGGATCACGCAGAGATCCCCGGCGCGATCGTGGGGATCTGGGGGCCCGAGGGTGACTACGTGCGCGCTTTCGGGGTTGCCGACAAGAAGACACGGGCTCCGATGAAGGCCGACCTCTACAGCCGGATCGGGAGCCAGACCAAGACCTTCACGGTCACGGCGGTCTTGATCCTTGCCGACGAGGGCAGGATCGGTCTGGATGACCGCATCGGCGAGTACGTGACCGGGGTGCCCCGCGGCGGTGAGATCACCGTGCGCCAACTCGCCCGGATGCGGAGTGGCCTGGCCAATTACTCGGCGAGTCCGGCGTTCCAGCAGGCGCTGTTCGACGATCCGCGGCGTTCCTTCGCACCGCAGGATCTGCTCGGGTTCGCGTTCGCCGAACCGGCGACGTTCGCACCCGGCGAGGGCTTCGAGTACTCCAACACCAACACGGTCCTGTTGGGCCTGCTGGTGGAGAGAGTCACCGGGCAGGCACTTGCCGAATACATCAAAGGCCACATTCTCGGCCCCCTGGGCATGAGCCAGACGCTTTTTCCCGCCGACTCCTACTTCCCCGAGACGCACGCTGAGGGCTACACCACACAGACCCCCGACGGCGGGGAGACCACCGCTACCGACTGGAACCCTTCCTGGGCGTGGGCGGCGGGAGCGATGATCTCCACGCTCCACGACATGCGGCTCTGGGCGCCGGCGTTGGCGACGGGAACGCTGCTGACCCCGCAGATGCAGGCACAGCGACTCGAGACCGTTGCGACCCCGGGGTTGCCGCCGCAGGACGGCTACGGCATGGGGCTGTTCACCCTCGGCGGGTGGATCGGGCACAACGGCAGCCTGCCCGGATACCAGACCGTTTCGGTCTACCTACCCGAAAACCGGACCGCATTGGTCATTCTCATCAACACCGACATCCCGTTCGGTGACGCAGAACCAGGAACCGTGCTGGCCACAGCGATCACCCGGGCACTGACGCCCGACCACGTGTACACGCTCAACTGAGGCGTGTACACACTCAACTGAGTCGTGTACACACTCAACTGAGTCGACGAGGAGTCCGACGATGCAAGGTTCGGTGACGGTGTCGATGGAGGCGCCGGCGGAGCGGATCTGGGAACTGATCGCCGACGTCAGGAACACCGGGAAGTTCTCGCCCGAGGTGTTCGAGGCGGAATGGCTCGACGGCGCCACGGGGCCGGCGCTGGGGGCCCGCTTCCGGGGGCACGTGCGCCGCAATGAGATCGGCCCCGTGTATTGGACGACATGCCGGGTGACCGCCTGCGATCCCGGCAGGGAGTTCGGCTTCGAGGTGCTCGTCGGCGACCGGGCGGTCAACAACTGGCACTACCGGCTGACTCCTTCGGGGTCGGTCACCGAGGTCACGGAGTCGTTCCGGCTCGACGAGAACCCGCTGATGGCATTGTTCTCGCTCATGGGCGGCCAACTCCGTCGGCGCCGCAACATCAGGGACATGCGCAAGACCCTCGAGCGCATCAAGGCGGTGGTGGAAGGGGAATCGGCCTGACGGTTGTCGGCCGCGGCAATCGGGTATCTCGCCCCGATGAGGGATGCGAGTGAGGACACCGTCGATGGCGTCGGCAAGGTGACCGAGGCACTGGAGTACGTCGAGCGCGCCAGAGGGCACCTGTACTCGTTCCATCAATTGATGGGCCACGCCGACCTGTTGCTCGGCGAGGCGTGCGACGCGTTGCGTCGGTCCGGCGACGACGCCGTCGCCGAACGTCTGGAGACCGACCTGGTCGGGCGCAACGTGATCGAGGGCCGCTGGACCTTCCAGGTCGTCGAGGAGTTCGACGACACCTACTGGTCGCGGTTTCGCGAACACGAGCGGCAGGCGCGCGAAGAACTCCTGGGCGGCGCCCGCCACCTCCACGAGAAACGAATGAAGGAACGACGCCGCACTCGTGGCCGATCGGGTCACGAAGCAGAGCCGTGAGGCTACGCTCGGCGGGCATGGACTTGAGATCGCGCGTCATTCGAACCAACGGGATCGCGCCGCCCGAGATCCCGCGCTCCGATATCGATCTCGGCTCCTGGGATTTCTGGGGTCTCGACGACGACATCCGCGACGGCGCTTTCGCCACTCTTCGTCGGGAAGCCCCGATCAGCTTCCACGAATCCTTTGTGGTCGACGACGGCGCCGAGGTGGCGGGGCACTGGGCGGTCACCCGCCACGACGACGTGTTCTACGCCAGTCGACATCCCGAGCTGTTCAGCTCGGCGCTCGGAATCACGATCGGCGACCAGACCCCCGAGCTCAATGAGTACTTCGGCTCGATGATCGCGATGGACGATCCCCGCCACACCCGCCTGCGCAACATCGTGCGCAGCGCATTCACGCCGAGAGTGCTCGCAATGATCGAGGATTCGGTGCGGCAGCGCGCGCGCCGCCTGGTCGAGGAGATGATCGCCGCCCACCCCGACGGGCACGGTGACCTCGTCTCGGCGCTTGCAGGGCCACTTCCGCTGCAGATCATCTGCGACATGATGGGCATCCCCGAGCGCGACCATGCACAAATCTTCCACTGGACGAACGTGATCCTGGGGTTCGGCGATCCCGACATCGCCACCGACTTCGACGATTTCATCACTGTGGCCATGGCGATCGGGGCCTACGCCAAGCAGCTCGCCGAGGACCGCCGGGATCTGCCGGGCGACGACCTGACGACCAGCCTCGTCCACGCCGAACTCGACGGTGAACGGCTGACATCGGCCGAGGTTGCGTCGTTCTTCATCCTGTTGGTCGTTGCAGGCAACGAGACCACCCGCAACGCGATCAGCCACGGGGTTCTGGCGCTGAGCCGATATCCCGACCAGCGTGAACTGTGGTGGTCGGACTACGACGCCATTGCCCCGACCGCGGTGGAGGAGGTCGTCCGCTGGGCCTCACCGGTGGCCTACATGCGACGCACCACCACCCGGGATCTGGAACTCGGCGGCGTGCCGATGTCAGCGGGAGACAAGGTCACGCTGTGGTACGGCTCAGCCAACCGCGACGAGTCGAAGTTCGTCGATCCATGGATGTTCGACGTTCGTCGGCACCCCAACCCGCATCTCGGTTTCGGAGGCGGCGGCGCTCACTTCTGTCTCGGCGCCAACCTCGCCCGACGGGAGATCACGGTGGCGTTCGAAGAGCTGCACAACCGGGTGCCCGACATCCGGGCCACCGAAGAGCCCGACCTGCTGCACTCGGCGTTCATCCACGGAATCAAACGCCTGCCGGTGTCCTGGACCGGTTAACGCGGGGACGTGTCGCGCGCGGTGGTGTCCGGCTGCATCCGGTCCGCCGTGCCGGTATCGGGATCCGGGGTGCGGGGGTCCAACTCGTCGGCGCGTTCGCGTCGTGAGGAGAGTTCGTCGCGGGTGGTCGTGACGGCGTCGCGGTGGGTGGCGGCGGTGTCCGCGAGCCTGGCGGCTTCGGCGGCCTTGGCTTCCGCCTCGGCTTTCGCAGCCCGCGCTTTGGCCTCGGTCTCTTCGAGCAGGGCGGCCTTCTTCTCGACTCGCCGGCTCTCCTGATCGACCTCGTCGCGGATGCGGTCGGCTTCCTGCGCCTTGCGGCGGTTGCCGGCATTGCGCGCCGCGAACACGACAACTCCGATGACGATGACCGCGACGATCACGGCGACCACGATCCAGACTGTGCTGTCCATGCGGGTTCCCTCCGATGAGGGGCGATCATGCTGACGGCCCCGTAGATTCGACGGGTGCCCGCGAGATCAGCGAACTAAACCGGTTGTACCGACCCCGCGGGTGATATCCCGGTCCGGCACACCGCTCACAGTGTGCTGGAGATCGGGCCCTGCTCCTGGCAGAATTTCTGCGGCGGATTGCCTTTCACGGCACAACCTCGACCGGTGCTGATGTAGGTGGTGCCCGGGCGGAAGGGCTGGAAGAACACCTGTGCGGGCAGGATCCCGTTGTTGCTCACGCACTGGCCGCCGCCGTCGCTGCCCTGCATCTTGATGCATGCCACGCTCTGGATCACGGTGGCGCCGTCGCAGTCCCGGGGCGAGACGGTGGCGGTGACCACGTCGGTGCCCGATACGTTCACCACGCTGGGCTGCGACAACTCATAGTTGCACGGCGACGGCGCCGGTTGCGCACCGGCGACCGCTACAGTCGAGCCGAACAACAGCGTGGTGGCCGCCAGCACGGCGAACGTCCGAGACATCCCTGGATGGTAAGTCACCCCGGCGGGCGATTATCGGGCAATGCGCCGAGCGCATGCAGCATTCCCGCCGCCGAGCGCGGCCAGCTGAACTGCTCGGCGCGCCGGCGGGCACTGCGCCGTCGCTGCAATTCCGGCCGCACCATCACCGAGGTCACGGCACGCGCGATGGCGTCGGCGTCGTTGTCGGCGGTGGCGCCGCTGTCTTTGGTGAGGATCTCGGCCAGTGCTGAGGTGCGCGACACCACCGCCGGGGTGCCGCACGCCAGTGCCTCCAGTGCGGCGAGACCGAACGTCTCGTGGGGTCCCGGCGCCAGGGCGATGTCGGCACTGGCGAGGATGCCCGCAACGGTGTCCCGACAGCCGATGTAGCCGGTGAAGTCGACGGGCAACCGAGCGGCCTGGCGTTCCAGCCGTGTCCGCAGCGGCCCCTCGCCGACGATCACCAACCGGGCATCGATGTCCGAATGGCGAAGCGCGCCAACGGTGTCGATGCTTCGGTGCACATGTTTCTCCACCGAGAGCCGCCCGCAGTGCACCAGCAGCAGTTGATCCGGGGCGGCCCAGCGTTCCCGTACTGTCGACGATCGCCGGCGCGGGTGGAACTGGTCGAGGTCGACCCCCAACGGCACCGTCAGCAGGTTCGTCGCACCGATCCGGTCGAACTCCTCGCGGGCGAACGCGGTGGTGCACACCACGGCGTCGTAGTTGGCCGCGGTGCGCCGGTTGGCGGCATCGGCCACCGCGCGGGCCAGTGTCACCGGAAGAAGTTGTCCGACCAGCCGATCCAGACGTTCGTGGGAGATCATCACGGTCGAGACTCCGTGTCGACGGCCCCACCCGCCCAACGAGCGCAGGGTGAGTCGGTCCGAGACCTCCAGTGCGTCGGGGTCCAGGCGCTCGAGCAGCGCGACGACCGGACCCGGCAGCACCGCCCGGTAGCCTGCCGTGAGCGGGATCAGCCTGGCGGGCAGCGAGATCCGGATGACCCCCGACGGCAGGGTCGTCGTCTGGAAGCAGGGACCCGGCACGATCAGGAACACCGTGTGTCCGGCCGCGCAGTACTCGGCGCCGAGGCGGTCGATCGCCGTGCGCAGGCCACCGGAGCGGGGGCCGTAGAAGTTCGCCACCTGGACCACACGCATCGCTGCATCAGAACGCGGGAGCGTGTGCACGGTGCAACGCCCGACAGGCCAGTCGCCGAACAGCAGGTTTCCGGTCGGTGCCGGTCCTATCCGACGTGCGTTTCGAGCCAGTCCGTCATCCTGCGCCACGCGTCGGCTGCGGCGGTCGGGTCGTACCGATCACCGGTGTCGTTGAAGAAGGCGTGGTTGGCGCCGGGTTCGGTGACGAGTTCGTGGACCAGGCCCGCTCGCTCGAGGGCCGCTTTGGCGACCGGTTCGGTCGCGTTGACCCGTTGATCGAGTTCGCCGTAGAAACCGAGTACCGCGACGTCCCGCGATCCGGAGAAGTCGGGGTTCTCCGGCGTGGGCCCGTAGAACGGGAACGCCGCGGCGAGTTCCGGTGTGCCGCTGGCGAGCAACCGCCACACCAGGCCGCCCCCCATGCAGAATCCGACCGCCGCAACGGCGACCCCGGGCGTGCGGCGCTGTACCTCGGCGATGCCCGACTCGAGGTCGGCGACCATGGCCTCCGGCTCCAGGTTTCCCAGCGCGGCGGTCGCCTCTGCGGGATCCGTGAACGTTGCGGTGCCGCCGCTTTCCGACAGGAGGTCGATCGCCAGGCTCGAGTAACCGGCGCCTGCCAGGCGGCCGGCCACCGACCGGACCCAGTCGTTGAGTCCTTTGTTCTCGTGGATCACCAGGATGCCGCCCCGTGGTTCGGCGGCCTCGGCCCATGCGCCCTGCAGCTCACCACGCGGGCCTGCCCAGGTGATCGGAGCGGTCGGCAGGGCGGCGTCCATGCCGGGCGGCGCTGCGGCCGCGGAGGTGGGTGACTCCGACTCCGCGGACGCCGTGGTCGTCTCGGGGTTCTGCTGGTTGTTTCCGCACGCAGCGATCAGCGCTGTGGCGGCGCTCGCGCCGACGCCGAGAAGGGCCAGTCGGCGCAGGGCCTCCCGACGGGAGAGCAGACCGTCGACGTGGTCGGTGGCGATTTCCTCGGCGATGTAGCGCTGTAGCGGAGTCACCTCCGCGATTATGCGCTCTCATAGCGTCGGTGCAGTTCAGTGCTGGAAGTAGACAGTCGACGAAATCTGTTCACCGAATTCGTTGACACCCGCCGATGCGGGCTGTTCGATGGGCGTAGTGAGCACCGATGTGAACTACGACACGATCATCCGCAACGGCCGTTGGTTCGACGGCACCGGCGCGCCGTCGGCGATCCGCACCCTCGGAATCCGCGACGGGCACATCGTCACCATCACCGCAGACGAACTCGACGAGACGGACTGCCCGCAGGTCATCGATGCCGGCGGCAAGTGGGTGTTGCCCGGAATGCTCGACATCCACACGCACTACGACGTCGAGGTGCTCGGTGGGCCGTCCCTGTCGGAGTCGCTGCGCCACGGCGTGACGACGGTGCTGCTCGGGTCGTGCTCGCTGTCGACGGTCTACGTGGACGGGCTGGACGCCGGCGACATCTTCGGCCGCGTCGAGGCGATCCCGCGCGAATACGTCATCGACGCCGTGGATCGCCACAAGACCTGGGCCAACGGCGAGGAGTACATCGCGGCTCTGGAATCGCGTCCGCTCGGCCCCAACGTCGCGGCGTTCCTCGGACACTCCGACATGCGTGCATCGACGATGGGCCTGGACCGTGCCACCCGCAGTGACGAGCGTCCCACCCGCAGCGAGCAGGCGCAGATGGAACGAATGCTCACCGAGGCGTTACGAGCGGGCTTCGTCGGAATGTCCTCTCAGCAACTGCTTTTCGACAAGCTGGACGGCGACGTCTGCCGCTCACGCACCCTGCCGTCGACGTATGCGAAGCCGCGCGAGCTGCGCCGGCTGAAGTCGCTACTGCGCCGCTCCGGCCGGGTTCTGCAGTCCGGACCCGACATCAAGAACCCGTTCAATCTGGGCTCTCAGCTGCTCCAGTCTCTCGGCATCGTCCGCAACCCACTCAAGACCAGCCTGCTGTCGGCCGCCGACGTCAAATCCAACCCGGTGGCGGTGAAGGCGCTCGGACCCGCTGCCCGGCTGATCAACCGGCTGGGCGGAAACTTCCGCTGGCAGCACCTGCCCGTTCCGTTCGAGGTGTACGCCGACGGCATCGACCTCGTCATCTTCGAGGAGTTCGGTGCCGGAGCGGCCGCGCTGCACCTGCGTGACGAGATGGAACGCAACGAGCTGCTGCGCGACGAGGACTACCGGCGGCGCTTCCGTAAGGAGTACGAGAGCAAGTTCGGGCTGCGGGTGTGGCACCGGGACTTCTTCGACGCCGAGATCGTCGCCTGCCCCGACGCGACGGTGATCGGCAAGTCGTTCGGGCAGGTGGGCCGTGATCGCGGCGGGTTACATCCGGTGGACGCGTTCCTGGACCTGGTGCTCGAGCACGGCAGCGGTCTGCGTTGGCGCACAACCATCTCCAATCACCGCCCCGAGGTGCTCAAGAGGCTCGCCCGCGACTCCGGCATCCAGATGGGCTTCTCGGATGCCGGCGCGCACCTGCGCAACATGGCGTTCTACAACATGGGCTTGCGTCTCCTGCGGCATGTGCCGGACTCCGAACGGTCAGGTGCGCCGTTCATGACCATCGAGCAGGCCGTGCACCGGCTCACCGGTGAGTTGGCGGACTGGTATCGCATCGATGCCGGCCACCTGCGGGTCGGTGACCGCGCCGACGTCGTCATCCTCGACCCTGAGCGGCTGGATGGCGCCCTGGACGAATACGCCGAGGCAGCGGTCGATCAGTACGGCGGCCTGCAGCGGATGGTGAACCGCAACGACGACACCGTGGTCGCCGTGTTCGTCGGCGGTCGTGCCGTGTTCCTCGACGATGCGCTGACAGAGTTGGTCGGAACGCGGCGCACAGGCAGGTTCCTGCGTGCCGCCCACAACGCGCCGGCGTTGACAGAGCGGGAAGGGGCGTTGGCGCATGTCGGTTGACGAGGTGAAGGAAACCACGCAGGCGGAGGCCGTGGTCCACGGGATGTGGGAGGCACTGTCGGCCCGGGACTGGGACGCGCTGAAGACCTACCTGTCGCCGGAGTGTCTCTATCTGGACATGCCGGTGGGGCCTGCAGCGGCGGCCCGCGGACCCGAAGACATCGTCAAACGTCTGAAGATCGGGCTGGAGTCGCTGGCCTCCTATCAGAACTTCACCGGCCTCATGGTGTCCGACGGCGCCGACGTGATGTACGAGCATCACGAGGAATGGCATTGGCAGACAGGCGAATCCGCGGTGCTGCAGTTCGTCACAGTGCATCGTGTGGAAAACGGCAAAATCACCCTGTGGAAGGACTACTGGGACATGGGTGGGCTTGCCAACCACGCTCCCCCGACGTGGCTGGAAGACTTCGCCAACGCGGACATGAGCTGGGTTTTCGACGCCACCGGCCTGGTGTAGCCGCCCACTTGATCCGCGGCGTCACCTAGGACGCCAACAGGGCGTCGATCTGGTTGGCCGCCGACGTGGCGCCCTCCTCCACCCCCATGTCCAGAACCTGCTGCAGCGCCTCGGCGGAGTCGTAGGTGCTGACGAACGTCGACCGGGTGCCGCCCTGGTTGGCGTTGAAGGTGAAAACGTTCTTCGACACCGGCAGGTTCGGGTCGGGGCTGAAGTCCGAATGGGCGAATCCGTCGTCGAAGGAAAAGCTGCGCGGTTCGTCCACTGCGGTGATGTGCCAGTAGCCCGGATACTTGTCGCCGTCCGGTCCGGTCATGAAGTACGTGACCCGGCCGCCGGGACGCAGGTCGTGGTCGACCACGGTCGCCGGATATCCCGGCGGACCCCAGATCTTCTCGAGCTGGCGCGGGTCGGCATAGATCTGCCAGACCCGCTCCACGGGCGCGGCGAAGTCGGCGACGATGGTCAGGGTCCGGTTGTCGAGGTCGTGTCGGACGTCGGTCACGGGCATGGTTCAGTCCTCCGGTGGGGTCGGGTCGGATGCGATGAGTTCGTCGATACGCGCGATGCGGCCGCGCCAGATCTGCTCGAGTTCGTCGAGCAGGGACGCCACCGAACGCACCGCCGCGACATCGCCGCTTGCCAGTTGCTCGCGGCCGTGCCGCCGCTTGGTGAGCAGTCCGGCGCGGTCCAACACCGCGACGTGTTTCTGCACGGCGGCAAAACTCATCCGGTAGTGCGCCGCCAGCGTCGAGACCGAATGCTCCCCGGCCAGTACGCGGCGCATGATGTCGCGCCGGGTGCGATCGGACAGGGCGTGGAAGAGCGCGTCCGCCCGATCCTCTTCCTGATCGATCACGACACCAACATACAACCATTTGGTTGTATGTTGTCAAGCCAATTCGTAGACGCGCCGTGCGTTTCCGTGCGCGATCAGGTCGGCGACCCGGACGGCGTCGGGGTGGCTCCACTCGCCGGCGTCGACGAACTGCTGCATCACCGTGGCCATGCCGGTGCGCCAGAGTCGCGCGCCGAGGTAGTGCAGTTCGGCGGGGCCGAACCCGTCCGAGGAGTACAGGATCTTGCGGAACGGCGCCATCTCGAGCAGGCGTCCGATGAAAGCGCCCGAGCGTGCGCCGAGGTGGTTGATGGCCAGGCCGCCGTCGAGGTAGACGTTGTTGAACGCCTGCGCCAGGTAACCGGCCTCGCGTTCATAGGGATAGCAGTGCAGAAGCATTACCGGCGTGTCACCGCTGACTCGCAGAAAGTCGAGCAGATGAACGGGATTGGCGGTGTGCAGATCACAATCGCGGTCACCGAAACCGACGTGGAACTGCAGCGGCTTGCCGAGTCGCAGCGCGCGGTGCAACCCGAAGCGGAGCAGCACGCGATCGGTCAGGTGGACACCGCCGGCGTCACGCCACCGGGTCGCTGCCTGTGCGACTTCGGCGGGTGACGGGTCTGACAGATCTCCGATGAAGCCGCCGCGGTAGGCCAGGATCGATTTGGTGGCCACGGCATCCCGGGTCTGCCGCGACAGGATCTCGTCGAAGGCCGACGCGTAGTCCCCTGGCGCGGCGGCGGCCAGTTCGGCGACCGACTCCAGCCGGATCACCTCGTGCACCTCACCGGCCATGAGAGTCGACATCTCGCCGAGACCTGAGACACCGCCGGCGAATCCGGTGTCGACCAGCCAATCGGACGTCTGAGCGGCGGACAGGAACAATCGTGCCAGGTCGGGCTCGGCGACCTCCCCGCGGCGACGCCAGTAGACGTCGGCGTCGGCGTGGCGGGGCAGGCCGAGCAGCGGGCCACAGTGGGCCCGTACGGCGAAGCCCAACTGGGTGTCGAAAGCCGAGTCGTACGCCGCGAGCGGTTCGGTGTTGGCCTCGTTGAGGGCGTTCTCGAACCGCGCGCGGTCACCGGATGTGAGCCAACATCCGTGCACGTGATGATCGATCAGTGCCACTGCCTCGAGGTGCTCGTGCAGTGCCGTCACTCACACACTCCAGGCGAGGCGGAACTTGTCGGCGAGCTCGTCGGGACTCAGATCGGCGAAGTTCTGGTGTTCGTAGCGCCGTACCGAAACCACCGCGTCGACCACTTCGTCCCCGAGAACAGTTCGCAGCAGCGAGGATCGGTCGAGCGCGTCGATCGCCTCGGCCTGATCCTGTGACAGCAGCCCGACGCCTGCCGATTCGCGCTGCGTGTCGGTCAGGGTGGCGGGGTCGACGGTGACCTGCTCGGGCAGAGCCAGCGCGCCCTCTATTCCGCCCAGCGCTGCGCCGAGGATCGCGGCCGATGCGAGATACGGGTTTGCCGATGGGTCAACCACTTTGACCTCGACGTGGCCGCCATGCGGGTTGGCCGGGCCCGCGGGCAGGAAGCGCACCGCGGCCTCCCGGTTCTCGGTGCCCCAGCAGGTGAACGCACCCGACCAGTGACCCGGCTGCATGCGTAGCCCTGACACGATCGAACCGCAGAACACGCCCTGGGCCTGCCCGAGTGCGGCGAGCACGCCCGCGACCGCGGACGCTCCCTCAGTCGTCATCCCTTCGGCGCCCTCGCCGCCGGAGAACAGCGGGGTGTCGCCGCGGGTGAGTGAAAAGTGCTGATGCGCACCAGATCCGACGCTTCCGGCGAACGGGACCGGCGACAGGCTGGCCCGCATCCCGTACCGGCGGGCGACCCGGCCGACGATGATCCGCATCAAGATCAGCTGATCGGCTGCGGCCACGGGCTCCTGCGGGGCCAGCGAGATCTCGAACTGGTTCGCCCCGTACTCGGGATGGAGCTGTTCGATCGCCACACCGGACGCGGTGGCGGCGTCGGTGACGTCGCGGACGAATCCCTCGAATTCGAGCACCCCGGCCAACCCGTACTGCGCCCACATGTGCGAGGGCAGTCGCTCGCCCTCCGGGCCCACGAGGACGAACTCCATCTCGTGACCGACCAGCGCGTCGATCCCGGACTCGGACAGCCGTGTCTGGACCCGGCGCAGTGCCCCGCGGGCGCAGAAGGGATCCGGGGTGCCGTCCTGGCGGAAGAAAGAGCCGGGCGCCCAGGCGAATCCGTCGCCGAGAATGCGCAGCGCGCCGAGGTCGATGCGGATTCGCTGGTCCCCCACCACCCCGGTGGATTCGCCGAACACGATGCCCGCCTGATCGATGGCGAACACATGCCAGACCGGGCTGGCGCCCAGCCCGGGATCGGCGAAGGCACCCATTCTGCGCAGCGGGACCGTCTTGGCGTGGATGAGCCCCGCGGAGTTGACGACCGTGCCGATCAGGGTGGTCACCCCATCGGTCTCCAGCTGAGCGATGGCTGCGGCGGCGAGCGGTTTGGCGGCCATGTCAGCCATCCCTACCAGGCCCGGTGCTGTCGCGCCACAGAACTACAGCGTGATCTTGCAGCTTTGACCGATGTCGAGGGTCCGCAGCATGCGTCCCATGCCGACCCACATCGCGCACGAGATCGCCAGATCCGTCAGCATCTCGTCGTCGAGGTGCACGCTCGCGCGCTCCCAGAAATCCTCGTCGTCGCGCAACCCGCTGTGGTCGGTGGCGAACCGGTGCGCGAACTCCATCGCGATGCGCTCGGTGTCGCTGTAGCCCGGCCAGGTCCGCCACTGCGTGGCGTAGTCGTAGAACTCCTCGTCGATGCCGTTGGCCTCGCCCTCGGAGTCGCGCGTGTTCTGGCAGACCACACACTCGTTCGCGTAGGCGATCACGATCCGCGCCGCTTCCCGGACCCTCATCGGCAGCCGGTTCTTGGTGTAGACCGCGTTGGAGAACTTCGCCATCGCGGTGCCCAGGTCGGGCGACTTGACTGCGAAAGCGCTCACGTCGTCGTCGGCGAAGTCTCCGATTCGGCTCATCTGCGAATTGTAACGTGTTTCACTTTCCGGTCGCGGCGAGTTCGGTCCGATCGTCATCCCAGTCCCGCTGCACCAGCAGCCGCATCGCGATCCGCTCCAGGGCCGCCTCCACGTCGTCCCGGTCCGGGCGGCCGTCGAACGACGGTGAGGCTGCCAGCTTCTCCACGATCCGGCTGACAAGGGCAGCGGAGGCGGCGTCGACCTGCCGCGCGCCGTTCTGGGTCAACCACAGCTGGTCGTCGGTGCGCAGCGCATGGCCGCACTCCACGAGGCGGCCGAACGTCGGCTCGAGCACTTCGATCGGCAGTCGCAACCGCTCGGCGATCTCGGTCAACCGGGCGGATCCGAAAACCTGGCTCTGCCGGTAGATCTGGATCAACGCCCACAGCAGGGCCACATCCGATTCACACCCGTGTTGCCCGGCGATACTGCGGAGCCGGATCTCCGGAGACTGGCGCACCAGCCGGCCGACGGCGGCCTCGAGCATCTGTTCGGGCGAATCGGTCTGCGGCATGCCGAACCCCTCGCCCAGATCCACCGCGGCGCCCGAATCGATGTCGCGCAGCGGCACCTGCTTGAGGGTCAGTGCCACCAGGAAGCCGACCAACGCCACCGGCGCCGCGCACAGGAACACCAGGCCGAGCGAATCGGCGTAGGCCGCGACGATCGGTCCCGCGACGTCGGGCGGGAGTTGGTGCAGCACCTGCGGCGACTCTGCGGCCTCGGGTGGCGCACCGCTGGCCGTCAGTGCCGAGGTGACACGGCCGCCGAGGAAATTTGCGAACAGCGAGCCGAAAATGGCTGCACCGAAGGAACTCCCGATGGTCCGGAAGAAGGTGACGCCGGACGTCGCGACGCCGAGGTCGGAGAAGGCGGCAGTGCTCTGGACGATCAGGATCAGCACCTGCATGCACAACCCGATGCCCGCGCCGAGGATGAACAGGTACACGCTCTGCTGCAGCAGCGGGGTGGTGGCATCCATCTGTGACAGCAGCACGAACCCGAGCACCATGACCGCCGTGCCGACCACGGGGAAGATCTTGTACCTGCCGGTGCGGCTGACCAGAACGCCACTGCCCATGGACGTCAGCAGTAGGCCACCGACCATCGGCAGGGTGCGCAAACCGGACTCCGTTGCCGAGACGCCGTCGACGAACTGCATGAAGGTGGGCAGGAAGGTCAACGCGCCGAGCATCGCGAAACCGACGATGAAGCCGAGCACACAGCACACCGTGAACACCGGGCTGGCGAACAACCGGATCGGGAGGATCGGCTCAGGGGTGCGCAGTTCCACCCGCACGAACATCGCGAGCGCGACCACGGAAGCGACGAACAGGCCGATGATCACCGGCGAGGACCACGCGTAGGTGCTTCCTCCCCAACTGGTGGCGAGGGTGAGACCGGAGGCGCCCACGCCGATCAGCAGGATGCCGGCGTAGTCGATCACCGGGCGGATGCGTTCACCCAGCGCCGGGATCGTCGCCATGGCGACGGCGAACACGACGATGGCGATCGGGACGTTGATCCAGAACGCCCAGCGCCAGCTGAGGTGATCGGTGAAGTAGCCCCCGAGCAGTGGCCCGATCACCGTGGTCACACCGAAGACCGCCCCGAGAGCACCCTGGTAGCGGCCTCGGTCCCGCAGTGGGATGACCTCGCCGATGAGCGCCATCGCGGTGACCATGATCGCGCCCCCGCCGATGCCCTGGAGGGTGCGCGAGGCCACGAGCATGGTCATCGAGGACGCCATGCCGCACAGCACCGAGCCGACCAGGAAGAACACGATGGCCACACCGAAGACCGCCTTGCGGCCGAACAGGTCGCCGAGCTTGCCCACCACCGCGGTCACGATCGTCGACGCCAGCAGGTAACTCGTCACGACCCAGGACTGGTGGCCGGCTCCGCCGAGGTCGGCGACCACTGTCGGCAGCGCCGTGGCCACGATGGTCTGGTCGAGCGCGGCGAGCAGCATGCCGAGCAGCACCGCAACAAAGATCAGGTTGCGGCGCTGTGGGCTGACCGGCGCGAGGTCGGTCGGCGAGTAGGGCACAGCCGTGCGCGGCGACATACCTACCTCTCCTGGGTGACCGGGGAACTCCCCACTACATCGTTAGGCCATCTAGGAAAGTTACGGCACCCAGCGGGATATTCCCCGCCGGGGCGTCGTCCGAACCGATAACGTCCGAACCGGTTACTTGGGTGGACGGGCCACGCACTGAGCCGAGTACAGCTCCTCGCCCAGCTTGCCCATCAGCTCCAGTTGGGTCTCGAGGTAGTCGATGTGCAACTCCTCGTCGGCGAGGATCTTCTCGAAGAGGTTCGCCGAGGTGGCGTCACCCTTCTCGCGGCACATCACGATGCCCGGTCGCAGGCGACCGACGACCTCGCACTCGATCGCGAGATCGGCTTCGAACTGTTCACGCAGAGTCTGACCCACCCGCAGGGAGAACAACCGTTGATAGTTGGGCAGGCCGTCCAGAATGAGAATGCGATCGGTGATTTCCTCGGCGTGCACCATTTCTTCGAATGACTCTTTGCGGGTGTGCTCCGCCAATTCGGTGAAACCCCAATTGTCCTGCATCTTGGAATGCAGGAAATACTGATTGATCGCCGTGAGTTCGCTCGTCAATTGCTCGTTGAGCAGCTTGAGAACTTCGGGATCGCCTTGCATGACCACTCCTCAACACCTGGATGACGTTCGCGTTCGCTATCCGCACGGACTGTGTGCGTGTACATCCAATCTAGTGCAGAACGACCCCCGATTGCGCACCATTATCGCTGTGGGCGGCGTGTTTTGGCTGGAACCCTCGGACCGCGGACGTCGGCGGAACCCATAACAGCCTGCCGGTCTGGACTGCCTAGGCTAAGTAAGGTTAGACTCTGCTAACCCTTCAACGCGCCACCGTCAGGTAAGGATAACCAATGGGTGAGTACGATTTGCACTCATTCATTCTTGCCTGTGATTTCCGGGTCGATGATGTCGACCGAATGTGGGAATGGCTGAAGAAACATCACGACGGACTCGAGTCGATGGGCGCCCATCATGTGGTCCTCTACGAATCGATCTGGGAACCGCGGCGGGTCCTGGTGACAATCGGAATTCGACATGCCAGATCGATTCGGGATGTCCTCAGGTCGCCGGCGATCTTCGAATGGTTCGATATCTCCGGCGCCGACGATATTCCGCCGATCTTCGGTGGAGAAGTCGTCGAGAAGATCGATCTCGACCCGCCCACTCCCGAGGAACACATCGGCCGCGTCGTGGTGGGGGTCATGTCCTCGGTCGAGGATGTGCCCGCGCTGATGATCAAGGTGCGCGACGGCCTCGAGCGATTCAAGCAGGGCGGCGTCCGAAAGATCTGGGTCTACCGTGCCTTCGACGACGGCCACGAGGTGCTGATCCTGCAGGAGATCGACGGCGAGGCCAACGCGAGGCAGTGGATCGAGCACCCCGATGCGGCGGCCGAGTGGATGACCAACGCCGGGCTGGGTGCCTATCCCACCCGGTTCGTCGGCAGGTTCGCTCATCTGATGAGTGTCGGCGAGCAGGGGTAGGGCCACCGATGTTCGTCTGTCTGTGCACCGGCACCACCAGCCACGTGGTGAGTGAGATCGTGGCCAACGGTGCCCGGACATCCCGGGAGATCGCCGCCGCGTGCGGCGCCGGCGGTGACTGCGGCAGGTGTCGGCGAACGCTTCGCGCGATGATCGAGGCGCATTTTGCAGCGGTCGACTCCGCCGCGGAGAGCGTCAGCCGCTAGCGCTCAGGCCTTGCGCTGACCGGTGAACTCCGCGAGGGCGGCGGCGTTGGCGGCTCCCCCGAGCAATTCCATGAAGTGGGCGTTCTCGCGTTCGGTGGCCGCGGTGATTCCGGCCCGGTACGGGTCGACGATGGTCTGTTTGACGGCCATCAGGCTCGGAATCGAGCGTGAGGCAAGGATTTCCGCATGCCTCCGGGCTTCCGGCATCAGGTCCTCGGGCTCGCAGACCTTCCATGCGATACCCATCCGCTGGGCCTCGGCTGCGTCAACCCATTCCGAGGACAACAGCAGCCACGACGCGTTCTGCCTGCCGATCAGCTGCGGCAGCAGATACGACGATGCCGCTTCCGGTGCGACACCGAGGCTGGTGAACGGGCACTTCAGCCGGGCGGTTGTCGACATGAACACCAGATCGGCGTAGCCGAGGATCGTCGTTCCGATCCCCAGGCCGACACCGTTGACCGCGCAGATCAGCGGCTTCGGGAGTTCGGTCAGCGCACTGATCATCGTCGAGAAGTGGCTGCCCTTCGAGCTCAGCGACGAATCCTCGATACGTGCCTGCATCTCCTTGAGGTCGTTGCCCGCACTGAACGCCCGGCCCGCGCCGGTGATCAACACGACCGCGACCTCGGGGTCGTCGGCTGCGTCGCGCAACGCCGTCGCGGTGGCGAGGTAGAGCTCTTCGTTGAAAGCGTTGAGCGCCTCGGGCCGGTCGAGAAGCAGGGTGCGGACCCGATTGTCGTCGGTGATCTGCAGAGTCACGGCTGCAGCGTAACCGCCGGCGCGAACGCCGTGCGCAGCACGTAGCGGCTCGTCGGTACGGTGTCGACGTCGCGGTTTGCGCCGAACGCCGACGTGCTGGCCACCATGCGTGTCATGCGGTCGTTGAGTTGGTCGTCGTCGGCTGCACCGAAGAACGCGTGCAGATCAGAGGTCGCCTCGATCGGGAAGAGTTCCTCGACGATGGCCGAGATCGGCGGAGCATCCTCGGTGAGGGCCCGGACCACGGCGTTCTGGACGTAGCCGAAAGTCGATTGAGTGTCGATGGCCACCTGGGTGTGATCGTCGTGCCAGCGGGCCAGCCACGTCGCCTCGTCCAGTTCGCCCGGCCGACGCAGCAGCGCCACGTTGGCGAACCCCGGAGTCCGTTGGCCGGGGTCGGTGGCCGGAGGCGACAAGGGAACCGACTCGGTCACCAGGTACGCCGCGAGGTGTTCGCACAGCCCGCTCAACAGGGTTGTGGCCGTGCGGATCTGCTCGCCGTAGCACTGCTGGGTCCAGAGGCTGACCAAAGCGATCACCGGCGGGTCGAGCGTCGTGAGCGTCATCAGGGAGTCACCGACCACCGCGTCGCGGACGTTGATCGCCAGACCGGGCACCTCGGTGTCCAGCAGATCCTGGGCGATCTCGGTGCGCAGTCGGGTGCACCACGCGTCGTCGCCGGGGGTTCCCCGGAGGGTGATCATGACTTTCTCCACTGGGCGAACATAGCCCGGGCCAGAATGGACAGGTGATCAAGGGCTTGACGCTGCCGGAGGTGCCGGATCCTGCAGCGGTGCTGCGAAGCCTGCTGGGGGTCGTGGCGGTCGCGGTGATCGCGGTGAATTGGGGTCCGGTGGGCTCGGCCACCGCCGTCGCAGGGGCGGCGGCGATCGCGGGGGCCACCGCGTTGCAGGACAGCCCGCGGGCGCGTATCCCACTGGTCGCTGCGGTCTCGGCGCTGTTGGGTGTGGCCACCCTGCTGGGGACGTTGACGTCGGCGTACTCGGTGGTCTTCGTCATAGTGGCTGCGCTCTGGTGTGTGGGCGCGGCGATGCCGTGGGCTCTGGGCGCCCATGCCGGATTGATCGGAGCGGCATCGGCTGCGCTTCTGGTCATCGCGCCCCCCGTGCCGCCCACGGTGTCCTCGACCTTGGGGACGTCGGCACTGGTTGTCGTCGGCGGGTTGATGCAGGCTGGTCTCATCGCGGTCTTTCCGCCGCGCCGTTGGCGTGTGCAGCGGCGCGCGCTCTCCGCCGCTTACCGCTCCCTGGCTGCGGACGCCCGAGTGCTGTCCGATGCTCGTACGGACGGCGCTGTCGCCTCGGGGTCGCCGATCGACTCCGAACCGCTGATCGCGCTGCGGGATGCGTTCACCCTCGAGGACGGACAGGCCACATCGCGGCCGGCCGAGTACCGCGACTGGTACGGACTGCCCGAACGGATCGCCAAATCTCTGATCGCCGTGGCCGGCAGGCCCGCCTCGACCGACGTGTTGGCTGCAGCCGCCGACACCCTGGCGGCGGTGGCCGACACCCGCCGGTCCGCACGCG
>NZ_JBAUJR010000005.1:0-7138 GCF_049683935.1 Mycobacterium sp.
GGTGCGCAGCCCCCGGTCCGGGTGCCGGCGCGCCGAACCGGGTGACCAGGCGACGCCAGCCACGATGCGCATCGATGCCGTAGACGCGCTGTTCGAGGATTGCGGGTAGCAGTGCTTCCAAGACCTGGCCGGTGCGACCGAGTCGCAGGTGAGGGACCCGACGCCGGGCCGCAGCGAGGGTCGGCTCGACCGGCTGGAACCCGGTCGCGTCGTCGTCTGCGCCCAGCAAGGCGGGCAACCCGTCGGTGAATTCGTCCGCACCCGGTCCCCAGGCTTCGCAGTCGACGGTGTCGGGCGCCCCCCGGCAGATCCGGGCCGTCACCGCGCCGCTGCGCATCACGCTGGTCCGCCAGATCGCCCCGTCGGCGCCGACGTGATAGCAGGGATCCCCCCTGCCGCGACGCAACGGCGACAGCGTCAGGCCCGGACTGGCGGGTCCGTCGAAGACCACGCTGGCCGAGCTGGGCACGACGCCAGCCTAGGCGCCCACCCCGACATCGGCCTTGTCCGGATAGAACGCGACGTGACCTGCGATGGCGGCGACCGCGGGGAAGGGGTCCTCATAGGTCCACACCGCGTCGTCGACGGTTCCTGCGTGAGCGGTCTGCAGGTGGTAGTAGCCGGCGTCCCCCTTGAACGGGCAGTACGTTTCGGTCTCACTGCGGGTCAACTGGGCTACGACGTCGGCGATCGGGATGTACTGCACCGCCGGATAGCTGGCTTCCCGGAGAGTCAGCGCGGCATCGGATTCGGCCACCACTTCTCCGTGGATGCGGACAGTCACGCGGGTGCCTGTCGGTTCGACGGTGATGGGGTGCTCGGCTGTGGGTTCGAGTACGGGTCGGGTCATGTCGTCATTCAACGACAGCGGTGGCCGATAACATCCCCGATATGACCGCATCGGCCGCACCCGACGCCCAGGGATCCGTCACGATCGCCGCCGACCCCGCCGCGGTGTACGCGTTGCTCACCGATCTGCCCACGCTGGCGACTCTGGCCGAAGAAGCCGAGACGATGCAGTGGCGGAAAGGGCAGGCCGCCCGCGCCGGTGCGGTGTTCTCGGGGCGCAACCGCAACGGCTCGCACACGTGGACCACGAAGTGCACCGTGACCGCTGCCGATCCGGGCCGGGCGTTCGCCTTCGATGTGCGGTCCTTCGGCATCGTGCCGATCGCCCACTGGCGCTACGACATCGCGGCGACAGAGACGGGCTGCACAGTCACCGAATCCACGTGGGACCGCCGACCCCGATGGATCCTCAGGCCGGCGGCGCGGACCACCGGCATCACCGACCGCACCGCCGCCAACACCGAACACATCAGGATCACCCTGCAGCGGCTCAAGGAGCGCGCCGAACACATCTAGTGTGGGCGCCCGGCGATCTTGTCGGCCACCACCGCGATCGGGGATGTGTGCGATCTCCCGCGGGCCTCGTGCCAGTCGGCGGCCTTGTACGCCAGGTACATTCCGCGCACGCCCAACCAGCGCAACGGCTCGGGCTCCCACCCGCGGGAGCGATGACCGACCCAGGGCAGGGTCGTCAGTGGGGTGGCGCGATCCAGGATCAGATCGGCGAGGGTGCGCGCCGCGAGGTTGGTGGCCGTGACGCCGTGCCCGACGTAGCCACCCGCCCAGCCCAGCCCGGTCGCCCTGTCATGGTCGACCCCCGCCTCCCAGTCCCGCGGCACCGCCAGCACACCGCACCAGCCGTGGGCGATCGGCACGTCGGCGACCTGCGGAAGGATGGCGTGCAGGGTGTCGCGCAGGTGCGCGATGGTGTGCTCGGGCACCCGCCCGTCACGGTCGGTTCTCGATCCGAACCGGTACGGCACACTGCGCCCCCCGAGAGCGATCCGGTCGTCGGCCGTGCGCTGGGCGTAGAAGAAGCCGTGCGCGGTGTCGCCCAGGGTCTCCCGGCCCTGCCAGCCGATCTCATCCCAGCGTGCTGCCGGTATCGGGTCGGTGGCGATCATCGAACTGTTCATCGGGAGCCACCGACGCTTCAGACCGGGCAGTGCCGTGGTGAAGCCCTCGGTGGCGCGCACGACCACCGGGGCGCTGACCGTCCCCCACGTCGTGGATGCGCGTCCGGCACTGATCTCGCGGACCGGGGAGCGCTCATAGATGTCGACGCCGAGCCTTTCGACGGTGTCGGCAAGGCCTCGTGCCAGCATGGCCGGTTGGATCCGGGCACAATGCGGATTGTGGTAGGCCGCGACGACGGCGTCGAGTCGAATGCGCTGGGCGACATCCTCTTTCGTGAGCTGCTCGATACCGTCGATCTGCCAGCGCCGTTCGGCCTCGAGAGCTGCGGTCAGCCGTGACGCCTGGGCCGGGTTGCGGGCGATCTCCAGAGTGCCGCCCTTGACGATCCCGGCATCGATGGACTCGCGGGCGGCGACGTCGATCACCTCGTCGACGGCCTCGTTGAGCGCCCGCTGCCAGGCCACCACGCCCTCGCGGCCGTACTGGCGCGCCATCCGCTCCCGGTCGCCGGGAACCAGACCCGACAGCCAGCCCCCGTTGCGGCCCGACGCCCCGAACCCGGCGAACCGGGCCTCGAGCACCACGATGCGCAGCCCGGGATCGGCCTTCTTCAGGTAGTAGGCCGTCCACAGCCCGGTGTATCCGGCACCGACGATGCAGACGTCGGCGTCACGGCTGCCGGGCAGCGGGTCCCGAGGGGTCGGCGCACCGTCGAACCAGTGGGAGACGTGGCCGTTGATCGGCGCTCGGGTGGACACCCACCGATTGTGGCAGCTGGAGCGGTGCCCTCAACCGGCGGGCTTGCTCGCCCGCTTGGCCGCACGAAGGCCCACCCAGAACTTCGCCGCTTCCCGGATGGACTCCTCGACCGGCCTTGGCTGCCAACCCAATTCGCGCTTCGCCTTGCTGCAGTCGACGGGCGCTTCAGCGCGCATCAGGCGCAGCGAGTCCAGCGACAGGCGTTCGTCGGTGCCTTTCAACCGCGCCTTGAGGCTGCCCAGCACAGCCATCGCATAGGACAGCACCAGCGGCAGCTTCTTCGTCGGCGCGGGCACGCCCGCGGCGTCGGCGGCGATCTGCACCACGTCGGTGTTGGAGATCATTCTCTCCGAGATCAGGTAGCGCTCCCCGACGCGACCCTTCTCAGCTGCCAACACCATGGCCTCCGCGGCGTCGTCGATGCCCACCGCCTCGAGTTCGATGCCGCTCATCACGAACGGCAGCTTGCCGAATGCCGCGCCGGCGATGATCGCGCCGTGCGGGGTGCGTCCCCAGTCACCGGCGCCGTAGGTCGTGGACACACACATGGCGACGGCGGGCAGCCCCCGGGAGCGGGCGTAGTCCAGCACCAGATTCTCGGCCTGCACGCGCGACCTGACGTACGGCGTCAAACCCCGGTCGGAGATGGTGTCCGATTCGGTGGCGACGCGGCCACGCCGGCGTCCCACGGTCACGTAGCTGCTGGTGAAGACGAACTTCTGCAGTTTCTCGGCGACGGCGGGTTCCACGGCGACGTCGAGGACGTTGCGGGTGCCCTCGACGTTGGTGCGGAACAGCGGTGCGGGGTCACGCAGCCAGCCGCGGGCGTCCACGACGCAGTAGTAGACGACAGCGCAGCCGGACATCGCCTGCCGCAGCACTGCGTCGTCCCAGATGTCCCCGATGAACCGCGTCACCGTCAGATCGTCGATGCCGATGGTGTTCGCGCCCTCCCGCACCATCACCCGCACGTCCTGGCCGGCGGCAACCAGCCGACGGGTGACGTGGCTGCCGAGGTAACCGTTGGCGCCGATCACGAGGACCGGTGCGAGCGGAGCGACGGGAGACGGTCCGGTCACTTCCGGGGCCCGAACTTGGCCATCCACTCCGCTGCGACTTCGGGCAGGGTGCCGAGTTCGGCGGCCTTCCTGCACCACTTCACGGTCGTCGAGACGAACCGCAGCGGGTTGTAGATGTCCTCCTGCCGACACCATTTCCCGTCACCGGCGTAGGTGACGATCGAGATGTTGGTGGCGCTGATGATCGTGCCGTCCCCCGGGTCGCGCATCGGGTTGTCGAGTTCGCAGATGACACGAGCCGTCGCTTCGTCGTAGACCCGCCACAGTGCCGGGAACGACGTCATGTAGCTGCCCGGGAAGGTCTCCATGGTCTTCCAGATCCATGGCCGCACCTCCTCGCGGCCGCGCATCGTCCCGGCCGCGTGCTCGATGTAGAGGATGTCGTCGGAGTACTGGTCAACCCATGGATCCCAGTCGCGGGTCTGCGCCGCGCGGTCGACCGTCCTCTCGAACTCCGCGAACGCAGCTACGAGCTCTTCTCTGGAGAAAGTGTTGGCCGTCACACCGGAAACTAGAACACGTTCTACCCGCGGTTGTCGAGCGCCGATCAGGCGACGCTCAGCACTCGACGTATGCCCAGCGGATTCTGCAGCGGGACATCCAGCCCCCCGAACACCGCGATCATGATGCAGGCCCGCCCCACCGCCTTGGGCAGCGTTCCCGAGCGCAGGTCGACGACCACGTCGTCGGCTGTTTCGTGAACGGTTGCGGCCACCCCGAAACACTCCGGAGTCCCGGTGGTGAAGTGAAGTCGGACCATACGTTCGTCGGTGGTGCGACTCCACGCCTCGGGCTGCATCGGGTTGGTGTCGACGATCGCCGGCTCATCGGTGAACATCAACGCGGGCGTTCCTGGCAACACTTCCGGGACCGGGACCGGCGGCGATGGTTCGGGGGTCGGCTGGGCGGCCGCCGGCGCAGCCGCGCCGGCTATCGCGAGCGTCAGCAGAACCGCGAGTACACCCGCACCGTTGCGCATGGTCCGAGCGTAATGCGGGCCGACGATTCGGATTAAAACCGCAGCACAAACGGTTATACCCACGCTATGACACACAAATACAACAAGAACCCCGCGGCCGTCGCCGCGCTGTCACCCGAGCAGTACCGCGTCACCCAGACCGACGGCACCGAGCGGCCCTTCACCGGCGAGTACTGGGACAACCACGAGCCCGGCATCTACGTCGACGTGGTGTCCGGAGAGCCGCTGTTCGCCTCGGTCGACAAGTTCGAGAGCGGTTCGGGCTGGCCGAGCTTCACCAGGCCGATCCAGAGGGACAACGTGGTGGAGAAGCGTGACTTCAAGCTCCTGCTGCCTCGCACCGAGGTGCGTTCCGCTCACGGCGACAGCCATCTCGGTCACGTCTTCAAGGACGGTCCGCGCGACGAAGGCGGCCTGCGCTACTGCATCAACTCGGCGGCCTTGCGTTTTGTCCACCTCGACGATCTCGAGGCGGAGGGGTATGCAGAGTACAAGGGACTTTTCATGAATCCGGCAGGAAAGGAACACAAGTGAGCGACTACAAGCGCGCAGTGTTGGCGGGCGGCTGCTTCTGGGGGATGCAGGATCTGATTCGCAAGCAGCCCGGCGTCGTCTCCACCCGGGTCGGATACACCGGTGGCAAGAACGATCACCCGACCTACCGCAACCATCCCGGGCACGCCGAGGCCATCGAGGTCGTCTACGACCCCCAGCAGACCGATTACCGGGCGGTGCTGGAGTTCTTCTTCCAGATCCACGATCCGACGACCAAGGACCGCCAGGGCAACGACGTCGGCACGAGCTACCGCTCGGAGATCTTCTACGTCGACGACGAGCAACGCCAGGTCGCCGAGGACACCATCGCCGACGTGGATGCATCCGGGTTGTGGCCGGGCAAGGTCGTCACCGCGCTCAGTCCGGCGCCGGAATTCTGGGACGCCGAACCCGAGCACCAGGACTACCTGGAGCGCTACCCCAGCGGATACACCTGCCACTTCCCGCGGCCGGGCTGGAAGCTGCCCAAACGCGCCGAGGTCTGATCCCGCGGGCCGTCAGACGGCAGGACGGCGGCGGTGCACGATGACGCGGCCGCCGTCCTTCGGGGTGTAGGCGACCCCCCGCGAATGTGACTTTTCGCCCGTCTCGGTGGTCGTGCTGATCACGAAGTGCCGCAACACCGTTCGCAGCACCACGTCCATCTCGACGTTGGCGAACGCGGCGCCGACACACCGGCGGGTGCCGCCGCCGAACGGAATGTGGGCGAAGGTGTTCGGCCGCTCGCCGATGAAGCGCTGCGGATCGAAGCGCTCCGGGTCCGGGAACTCCTGCAGCCGGTGGTGCACCTGACCGATCGCGACGACGATCGAATATCCCTGCGGGATGACCCAATCCCCGAGCTGGAATGCGGGAGCGTAGACGTGCCTGCCGGCGAAGTCGATGACGGTGCGCGATCGCTGGATCTCCAGAATGGTCGCCTGCCGGTACTCGCCTGCGTCGGTGTCGGCCTCGGCCACCAACTCGGCCAGCACCTCGGGGTGACGACTGATGCGCTCGAACGCCCAACCCAGGGTCGCTGCCGTGGTCTCATGGCCGGCCGCCAGCAGCGTGAGCAGTTCGTCGCCGATGTCCTGGCGCGACATCGTCGAGCCGTCCTCGTAGGTGCTGCGCAGCAGCAGCGCGAGCACGTCGTCGCGGGTCTCGAAGTCCGGGTCGGCCTGCACCGCGTCGATCAGCCGACCGATCACCTCGTCGTACCGCCGCCGATAGGCGGCCAGCCGCCCCCAGGGACTGAACCGGCCGTAGGTGCGGGTCGGGGTCGGCAGCACCGCCAGACGCGAACCGAGCGTGACCCACGGCGGAATGATCCGGCGCAACTCGTCGAGCTGCGCGCCGTCGGCGCCGAAGACCGCCCGCAGGATCGCGTTGAGCGTGATCCGCATCATCGGCTCGAGGGTCTCGAAGGCCTGCCCCTCGGGCCAGTCCGCGGCCTCGCGCAGCGTCTCCTCTTCGAAGATCGTTTCGTAGTTCTTGATGCTCTTTCCGTGGAAGGGCGGTGTGAGCAGCTTGCGCCGGCGGCGGTGATCCTTCCCGTCGAGGGCGAAGACCGACCCCGAGCCGAGCACCCGGGACAGGTTGGGCTGGATGTTGCCCACATCGTCGGTGTTGGCCATGAACAACTGCTTGGCCAGTGCCGGGTCGGTGACGATCACCGTCCGTCCGAACACCGGCAGCGTCAGCGTGAAGACGTCACCGCAGCGGCGGACGATCTGCGCGACGGTCCACTTGCGGGAGACCGAGAAGCCGAGGCCCTGCAGGAACGTGGGCAGGGGCGGAG
>NZ_JBAUJR010000006.1:0-17258 GCF_049683935.1 Mycobacterium sp.
CCCCCGTCGCCGCCGTCCCCTGTACGACTGCCGCCGTCGCCACCGTTACCGCCGGCCGCCGCAAGAGAGCCGGTGGCACTTCCTCCTCTGCCGCCGTTGCCGTTTCGTCCGGCGTCGCCGCCGAAACCTCCCACGGCGACGCCGAGTTCGGCGTCGGTCGCGTTGGCTGTGCCACCATCGCCGCCATTACCTCGACCGCGGCTGTCGCCGCCGTCGCCACCAACGGCACCTCTGATGCCGATCGCCGTTCCTCCGTTGCCGCCGTTGCCCGTCGACGTTCCACCTCGGCCGCCGTTACCGGCGTGCCCCCGCAGCGCCGTGGGCGAGCCGCCGTCGCCGCCGTCGCCACCATTGCCATTGGCGCCGGCGTCACCGCCATAACCTCCGGTGGCGTTGCTGCCCGAGGCGTCTCCGCCCCGCCCACCGTTGCCGAAGAGGATCCCGCCTCGGCCGCCGTCACCGCCGTCTTGGAAGTCTCCGGTTGCGTTGCCGCCGCGTCCACCAGTACCGAACAGCCCAGCGTCACCGCCGGAGCCGCCGTTCGCGCCGTCGCCGCCGCTGCCCCAGAGGAGACCGCCTCGACCGCCGATGCATGCGTCGCCCTGGCAGTCGGTGGCAGCGTCGATGCCATTGCCGAACAACCCGAACAACGGTCCGACGAAGGAGCCACCGGGCGCCGACAAAGTGCGGGAAAGCGTGCGCGCACTCGATGGAAGGCGATCATCGAACTCGCAGGGGTCGTTGCAGATCACCGCCCCGTCGACTCGATTGATGCCGGTGCCTCTTCGAGTCGCCCAGATGCGGCTGCCGTTGCTGTAGTTCTCGAAACGAGCGTCTACGCCGTACGCGACGATGAAGTTGTCATAACCCGTGCTGACGACCTGAACGCCTAACGCGAATTGAAACTGCCTACCGATGTCGACGGTGTTGCGAGAGCCCTGCACGACGGCACGGGATTCATCGCCTACGACAGAGACCCTGTTCCGCGTGGGCTGAAGTGGTCCCAGCCCATCGGCCGAGGCGTACGCGGACTCGCCAACCGCGATGACTTCGTCGCCGGCACCGAGTGCAATGGCGACCGCACCGTTTCCGACGGCTTCCGCATAGGAACCATCTGCCACGGTGGCAATGGACTCGGCCCTCGCGTTGCCGTTCTGCAGCACCGTTACGCCGTTGTGCGAAATCATGATGTGCTCGGGCGCGGCGGTGGCGAAGCCGGAGGGGGTGACAACGCCGATGCTCACGGTCATCGCGATTAACCCCAGTCGCCCGCCCACTGTCCGCTTCACGACCGTCCCCCCACTGTGCACTCATCTCCTCTTCGACTGCCGACGGAGATCAGAGTCGCATTCAGGCAGGGATGCCGTGGTGCGTTTGCTGGATTAGGGCGTCAGAAGACCCTGATCCAGTCGACGCGCATCTCGGCGGGGTACGTGCCCGCCGCGGGTTCGCGGCCACCGGAGCCGCCGACGGCGATGTTGAACACCGGCGCCATCGTGAAACCAGGGTCGTTGAAGGGCCAGTCCGGGATCGAGTTCGCCGGCACCACGAAGAACGGCTCCATGCCCGGCTGGTAGTCCTTCCAGAAGTGCAGGCCCGACGGAAGCCATGTCATACGCCAGGTGTGCCACGCGTTGTCGATGGGGTGGCGATGGGTGGCGAACGCCGTGCCGTCCAGCTTGGCGTGCACCGTGGTGCCCGACGGCCAGTCGTTGTTGCCGTACCACTCGACCAGGTCGATCTCACCGCCGCGCACCGGGTTGTCGTTGATCAGCCAGAAAGCGGGCCACGCGCCGTCGGTCAGGCAGTCGAGCTTGACTCTGGCTTCCCACGTGGTCCCCATACCGCCGCGCCAGTTGCCGACGATCTTGGCGCTGGCGTACTTCTCCTGGATGGTGGTGCCGGGCCCGCGGGTGGCGCGAATGACCAGATTGCCGTTGCCGTCCTGGAACACGTGCTCCTGGTCGGTCACGTAGCGCCCCATGTTGAAGGGCTTGTCCCATTCGTGAGGGTTCCTGATGGTCTCGCGTGCCGGGACGATGAACCACGACGCCGGGTCCGGCGGTGAACCGGCCGGACCGTTGAACTCGTCCTGGAACAGCATCACGGGGCCGGGGTCGACTTCGGGGGAGACCGGCTGGGCGTGGGCGGTGGCCGCGGGTAGTGCGGCGGCCGCCGCACCCAGACCGACCATGAACATCAGGTGGCGGCGATCCATTTCTGGCACGGGCAAACAATAAACGATCTCGGCCCGAGGCGGCCGGCCTTAGCGCGCATCGTGTCGAGACATCGCCTTCTGCCGCGGATCAGATCGGCGGCCTTCTCGCCGATCACGACGCAGCCGTAGTCACTGAACTTCATCTCTGCCGATCTGTCGTCGCGCGGATCTCACGGGGCCGCTGAATGAGCGCAGGCCGGCCGGCGCAACCAGCGCTGTATTTTGCATATTGGAAGGTCCGGCCTCCCGTGGGGAGAAGGTCCAGGAGGCAGAGTTCATGCGTTCCAAATTGACCATCGGGGAGTTCGCGACGGTGACGCACCTGAGCGTGCGGACCTTGCGCCGCTACCACGAGGCCGGACTCCTCGAGCCCGCGACGGTCGACCAGTTCTCGGGGTACCGGTACTACGAGCCCGAGCAGATACCGACCGCCCAGGTCATCCACCAGCTCCGAAAACTCGATGTGCCGTTGGCCGAGGTCCAGTCGATCCTCGCCACCGATGACCCGCGCCAACGGGCCGAGGTGATCACGGGCCACCTCAGCCGCCTGGAGGCCGAACTGAACCGAACTCAGGCCGCGGTCGTATCGCTGCGCCGGCTGCTGCGCCCGGACCCGGCCGATGTTCACGTCGAGCTCCGGTCGGTGCCCGCCCGGACCGTCGCCGCGATCACAGGCCAGGTGCGCGTGGGCGATTCGCTCAGCTGGTACGACGCCGCGATGACCGAACTGGACGCGGCCTACCCACCCGCGGAACGCACCGGACCGCCCGGCGGGCAGTACACGAATGAGTTGTTCGCCCACGGCGCCGGGGTGATGACCGTCTTCCGGCCGGTCCGTGCTCCTCGGCCCTCCGGGCGGATCGACGTCATCGAGCTTCCGGCGGCGGACCTGGCCGTCGCACTGCATTCCGGTCCGCACGACGACATCGACGTCACCTACGGTCGCCTCGGTGCCTGGGTCGTGACCCATGCGCTGGCGGTCGACGGACCGATCCACGAGATCTATCGGGTGGGTCCGCGTGACACCGAGGATCCGACCAGATGGCGGACGGAGATCGGCTGGCCGGTCTTCCAGCTCGCGCCGGCGGCCGCCTCGGGGTGAGAGACGTTGGCGGCGTGTGCTTGTCAGTCCGTCGGGAAGTCGGCGCCGCGGGATGCCAACTCATGTGCGCGGATCTCGGCGAGCGAGCTCTCGAGCGTCCCGACGGCGGTGTCGAACCCGTCGCTGCCGAGGACCAGCCGTCGGGGCGGCGGGTCCTGGGCCATGGCGGCGATCACCGCGCGGACCCCGCGCTGCGGGTCACCCGGCTGGGTGCCGTTCTGCTCGACCATCGCGGACCGCACATGCTCCAGCATCGGCCCGTACTCGGCGATGGATTCGGCGACGGGTTCGTCGGTGAAGCCGGCGTAGGCGTGGGTGCGGAATGCTCCCGGCTCCACCGCCAGCACCCGGATGCCCAGCGGCGCGACCTCTTCGCGAAGAACGTCGGTGACCGCCTCGACGGCGAACTTGGTGGCGCTGTAATACCCGAAACCGGTGACGCCGCTCAACCCGGCCACCGAGGACATGTTGACGATCCACCCGCTGCCCCTGGTGCGCATGCCGGGGAGCGCGGCGCGGATGACGGTGAGCAGCGCAAAGAAGTTGAGCTCGAACATCGCGCGAACATCCGCGTCGGCCATGCCCTCGATCGACCCGTACCAACCGCGGCCGGCGTTGTTCACCAGAACGTCGATCCCGCCGAAGTTCTCCTCGGCCTTGCGGACGGCGTTCTGCACCTGCTCTGCGTCGGTGACGTCGAGGGGCAGGACGAGCACGCGGTCGCCGTACGCCCGCGCCCACGTGTCCAACTCGGCGGGGCGGCGGGCAGTGAGCACCACCCGGTCCCCGATCTCCAGTGCGGCATCGGCGTAGGCCATCCCGAATCCACCGGGGGTGCCCCCGGTGATGAACCAGGTCTTCGTCGTCATGGTCAGGGCTCGATCACCAGACGGCTGATCAGATCGCCGTCCAAGGTGAATCGGTAGTGCAGGTCGGCCACCCCGCCCGGGAAGTTCCCTTCCAGCCGCTGCACGACGTCGATGTGCGCGGCATCCGTTGTGGTGGCGCCGGTGAACTCCGTGGTGAAGGTGAACTCGCCGCCCGCGCTGCTCAGCCAGGTTCCGATCGCCTCGCGTCCGCGGAAGGTGTGTCCCTCGTCGGTCACCGCGGCGTCGGCGGTGAAGGTGCTGAGCGCTGTCGCCGCGTCGCGTGTTCGATGCGCGGTGAGGTACGTCGTCACCACCGACGGCAGTGTGTTCCATGGGGTGTTGTTGATGACTGTCATGACGCCACCGTGGGGTCTCCCGCAGGGGGAGGGTCAAGCGCCGGGTTTTTGGCGCCGAATGCGGACATCACACCCCGCGTCTTCCGGAATTCGGCGATGGACGAGGCCGCCCTGTGTGTTACTGGTCCGGTGCCGAAGAATCGCGCCAAGACGCTGGCCGTAGCCGTGCTGACAGGATGCGCGCTGCTTGCGGTGCCGCCGGTCGCGCATGCGGAGCGTGGCACACCGCCGCTGCTCTACGGGTACTACGACGTGTTCGTCGACTTCTCCAAACAGACGTTCAACGGTGTGCCGACACCGATGCCCGCCAAAACATTTGTCGTCGAATACACTGCGCGCTGCGACGTGGCCGGGTGTGTGGTGAGCATGGACAACTCCGACGACCTCTCTCGGAACCCTGGTGCTCCAACAGTTTTCGAGTACCGATGGAATGGCACCCGGTGGGAGACCGGCGGCGACTATCCGTACCTGTGCGACCGCATGAATCCTGACAGCGCAGTACCGTCGGTGCGCTCGGACTATCTGATCCCGAACCCCGACGGCGGCTTCTCCGGTGAGCGGACCCTCGTGGTCGAGGGATTAGGGTGCCCCGGTGAGGGACCCGGCACTCACTGGCTGCCGATCACCGTGACCCCGACCAGTCCGCCGCCTGTCCCGCGGTGACTCGGCCGCTCAGATGATCGGTTCCGCCTCCGGGCCCAGAATGCGAAGCCAGCGATAGCCGTAGGGTCCGAGGTCCAACTCGACCCGATCCGATTTGTCGAGTTCGATCTCGGTGAGACCGTCGAGCAGGTCGACGAGCACGGATCCCGGTGCCACTTCGTCGAGTTCCAGTGGAACGATGCACCCTTCGGCCCCGAAGTTGTGTAGCGCGATCATCGACCACCCGGATTCCTCCCGGCACGCGTGGGCCAGCACCGCCCGATTGGGCTGCTTGAGGATCTCCACCGTGGACCAGCCGATCTCGGGCTGCTCGCGGTAGGTGTAGATGAGATTGCGCATGAACCACCAGAAGGAGCCGTGATCGCGGCGCTGATCGGCGGCGTTGACGCGCTCGGGTCCGTACAGGCCATCCGGCAGCGGACGGGTGAGCCGGCGCTTCGCTGCGCTGGAGAAGCCGCCGTTGGCCCCGCCGGTCCACTGCATCGGACTTCGAACGGCGAGTCGGCCTGGTATGTCCGGATTTTCGGCCATGCCGATCTCTTCGCCGTAGAACAGGACGGGAGTTCCCGGGAGGGAGAACGCGAGCGAGTACGCCATCTTCATCCGCCGCTCGTCCCCACCGAGCATCGGCGGCAGCCGCCTGCGAAGCCCTCGGCCGAAGAGCTGCATGTCGGGATCAGGCCCGAAGGCGTCAAAAACCTCTTGTCGCTCAGTGTCGCTGAGCTTATCGAGAGTGAGCTCGTCGTGATTCCGAATGAAGTTCGCCCACTGGCTGGTCGGGTCGAGCGTGGGTCGCTGTCGAAGGGCCTTGGCGATCGGTCGGGCGTCGCCGCGGGCCATGGAGAGGTAGATCTGTTGCATGCCGATGAAATCGAACTGCATGTTCAGCCCGTCCCCGTCGGCGCCGCCGAAGAACTTCTTCTGCTCCTTGTAGGGGACGTTCACCTCGCCGAGCAGAACAGCATCACCCAGCCTGCGGGTGATGAAGTTCCGGATGTCGCCCAGATACTGGAACGGGTCGAAGACGTCGGTCTGGCCGGGCACGGCGTCCTTCGCGAACAGGAACGGGACGGCATCGACCCGGAAACCCGAGACGCCGAGCTCGAGCCAGAAGCCGAGGGTGCGTGAGATCTCCTCCTGCACTTTGGGATTCTCGATGTTGAGATCCGGCTGATGTTTGTAGAAGTGGTGCAGGTACCACTCGCCGGTCTTGGGTTCGAGTTCCCAGATGCTGTCCTCCTGGTCGGGGAAGACGACGTCCTCAGGGCTTGATTTCGGTTCGGTCGCGCTCCACACGTAGTAGTCGCGGTACGGGTCGTCCTTGCTCCGGCGGGCCGACTTGAACCAGGGGTGAGCGTCCGAGGTGTGGTTCATGACGAAGTCGACGATGACCCGGATACCCTTCGCCTTCGCCGTGCGGACCAGTTCGACGAAGTCGCCGAGGGTGCCCAGTCGCGGGTCCACTCCGTAGAAGTCCGTGATGTCGTAGCCGTCGTCCTTGCGGGCGGTGGGGTAGAAGGGCATGAGCCACAAGCACGTCACGCCGAGGTCGTTGAGGTACTCGAGGCGGTCGGTCATCCCGCGGATGTCACCGGTGCCGTCGCCGTTCCAGTCGTAGAAGGTCTCGATGTCGGCGCAGTAGAAGACGGCGTTCTTCCACCACAGGTCGCCCGAGTCCGCCGACCTCACGAGGTCACCAGCGGGGCAGTCGGGGCCAACTGCGGCAGGACGTGCTCGCCGAAAGCGTCGATGAAGCCCGCCTGCTGCTGGCCTACGAAGTGCAGATACAACTCGTCCCACCCTTGATCGAGGTACTGCGCCAGCCAGTCCGCGTGCTGGGCCAGGTCGCTGGATACGTTGACGGACTTCCTCACCTGGTCGGTGGAGACGGTTTCGCCGATGACGTCGAAGGCCTCCACCGTCTCGACGTCCCAACACACCGGTGGGGCGAAGACGTTGCTGCGCCACTGGTCGTGCGCGATGGTGATGGCTTCGTCTTCGGTGGGAGCCCAGCTGAGATGGATCTGCAGACGTGCGGGACCCCGACCGCCGGCGTCGCGATACGAATCCAGGATCTTCTGCAACGTCTCCTTCGGCTGGTTGACGGTGATCAGGCCGTCCGCCCAGGCGGCGTGGCGGGCCGCGGTCTCGGGAGTGACGGCCGGGCCGACGAGGTCGGGGACCGTCTGCGGCAACGTCCAGAGCTGCGCCCGGTTCACGCGCACGAGGCCGTCATGGTTGACTTCCTCGCCCTGCAGCAGGCGCCGGATCACCTGTACGCACTCGATGAGGCGATCGTCCCGTAACTCCTTGCGCGGCCACACTTCTCCGGTGATGCGTTCGTTCGAGGCTTCGCCGGATCCGAGCGCTGCCCAGAAGCGGCCCGGGAACATCTGCGCCAGGGTGGCGATGGCCTGGGCGATGATCGCCGGGTGGTAGCGCTGCCCGGGCGCGTTGACGACGCCGAACGGCAGCTGGGTCGTGGCGAGCGCCGCCCCGAGGAACGACCATGCGAAGCCGGATTCGCCCTGCCGGGTGCTCCACGGGCTGAAGTGGTCCGAGGACATCCCGGCGGTGAAACCGGCTCGCTCCGCCTGTTGGACGTCGCGGAGCAACTGGGCCGGGCTGATCTGTTCGTGCGAACAGTGAAATCCGATGACCGCCATGCCGCGTGCGTACCCGGTCTCTGCCGCACCTACGCCGCTCCGAACGAAGCTGTCTCAGAGCGCAACGGATCTGGACGTCTTGCTAGCTCGCACCCAACTCGATCATCTGGTCCACCTCGAGGGCGCGGCCTGCCATCTCGGACTGTGCTTCGTCCAACGCGTCGGCCTGGTCCTCATCGGCCTTCATCAGAGCGTCGATGTCCGAGGCCGCCATGTCGTGGACTCCCATGTCGACGAACGCCTTCTGCACCTTGGGTCCCCACAGGCCGATGTCTTTGACGATCGGCACGATGCGGCTGAACAGGTGCGAGCGGAACTGGATCATCACCGGCGAGTGGTCGACCCACTCGGCGCACTCCTTGACGTTGAGACCGAGCGTTTCGAAGACTTCCTCGCCTCGGAACCGGTCACGCATCAGATAGCACGCCTCAACGACGAACTCCTCCCGCTCGTCCCGTTCGGCGTCGGTCAGCGCGGAGTAGTAGTCCTTCAGCGAAATTCGGCCGAACGCGACGTGTCGGGCTTCGTCCTGCATGACATAGGCGAGCAGTTGTTTGGCCAACGAGCCCTCGGGCGCCAGATCGCGCTGCACCCCAAACGCGGCGAGGGCGAGCCCTTCGATGAGAACCTGCATGCCGAGGTAGGGCATGTCCCAGCGCGAATCGCTCAGGGTGTCCCCCAAGAGCGCGGTCAAGTTCGAGTTGATCGGGTACACCAGGCCGATTTTCTCGTGGAGGAATCGCGAGAACGCCTCGACGTGTCGGGCCTCATCCATGGTTTGGGTCGCGGCGTAGAACTTCGCGTCCATGTCCGGGACGACCTCGACGATCTTGGCCGCGCACACCATCGCCCCCTGCTCGCCGTGCAGGAACTGCGAGAAACCCCAGGCCGCGTTGTGCCGGCGGAACTCGGCGCGGCGTGCTTCGTCGGCGGCCTCCCAGGCCGGGCTGCCGAACAACCCGATGAACTCGTCCGGAATCCCGACCGGGTTCGTCGGGTCGACGTCCAGGCTCCAGTCGATCCGCGACTGGGCATCCCACTGCTTGTCCTTTCCTTTTTGGTAGAGGGAGAGGAGTCGGTCGCGCCCCTCGTCGTACTCCCACGTGAAGCGGGCGTCACCCGCGCTGGGCGTCTCCCACGAGTACCGTGCGGGCACTCGCGTGTACTTGTCTCTAGTGGTCATGGGCTGCCGTCCCTATGCCGGATATGACCAGGTGGTCATATGACGAACGTCACAATGCTTGCAGCGTCCGAGGGTGCCGTCAATGGCGGGCCCGCAGGCTTACCGACGGTGATCCGTACAACGCGCCCGTTCCAGCTGCAGAAGGCCGGCTGACCTACAGCGCCTCGCGGATGTCGTTCTTCAGCGCCTCGGACTGGGTGCCGAACACCGCCTGGACGCTGTTGCCCACTTCGATGACGCCGGCGGCACCGAGTGCTTTCAGCCGGGCCTGATCCACCTTGGACTTGTCGGCGACCTCCATGCGGAGCCGGGTGATGCAGGCGTCGACATTGACCAGGTTGTCGCGGCCACCGAACGCGGCGATGAGTTGCTCGGCCTTCGTCTGGGCCGGCGCGGCGACCGTCGTCGTCGCCCCCTGGGCGCCCACCTCAAGGTTGGCCCGCTCCTCGGCCTCGAACTCGGCATCGGGCTCCCGCCCGGGGGTGCGCATGTTGAACTTCGTGATGGCGAACCGGAACAGTAGGTAGTACACGACGAAGAACACCACGCCCATACCGATCAGCAGCGGGATGTTCTTCGCGGCCGGCGCCGTGCCGTAGAGCAGCAGGTCGATCAGTCCGGCCGAGAACGAGAAGCCCAGATGGATGTCGAGCAGGTAGGCGATCGCCAGGGACAGTCCGGTCAGCACCGCGTGGATGACGTACAGCGGGAACGCCACGAACATGAACGCGAACTCCAGAGGTTCGGTTATGCCGGTCAGGAACGCGGTGAGTGCCGCGGCTGACAGGATGCCGACCGCGACCTTGCGCTGCTTCTTGTTCGCCGCGTGGATCATCGCCAGTGCTGCGGCGGGCAGACCGAACATCAGGATCGGATAGAAGCCGGCGGTCAGATGGCCGCCGGTGGGGTCGCCGGCGGCGAACCGGGTGAGTTCGCCGGTGACCGTCTCGCCCGAGGGCGTCTGGTAGTCGCCGTAGAGGAACCAGATGTAGGAATTCGGAATGTGGTGCAGGCCCAGCGGAATCAGCATGCGGTTGGCGAATCCGTAGACGAACGCCCCGATGGCTCCCGACCCGCCGATGAACTCACCGAGCCCGGTCAGCCCCGCGTCGAAGATGGGATAGAAGTAGCTCATGGCGAACGCGAGAAACAGGCACGCCAGCGAGACGATGATCGGAACGAACCGTCTGCCGCCGAAAAAGCCGAGATAGGACGGCAGCACGATGGTGTGGTAGCGGTCGAACAGCCACGCAGTGAGCAGACCGACGACGATGCCGGCGAAGACGCTGTAGTTGATCTGCGCCTGATCGCCTGCCTTGTCCACCTGACCGGCCAGCACGATCGGCGACATGGTCGTGAACACCGCCTGCACCACTAGATAACCGACCACTGCGGCCAGCGCGGTCGAACCGTCGGCCTTCCTGGAGAATCCGATGGCGACGCCGACTGCGAAGAGCAGCGGCAGGTTGGTGAACAAGGCGTCGCCGGCAGCGCTCATCGCTTTGAAGAACGGACCGATGACCGCTACCTCTATCCGGCCCAGCAGGTCCGGCTGCCCTAATCGCAGCAGAATGCCCGCAGCGGGCAGTACGGCGATCGGTAGCATGAGGCTCTTGCCCAGCCGCTGCAACTGAGCGAATCCCGGGATCCGCATGCCCGACTTGCTTTGCGCTTCTTGGGGCTTCGCAGAATCGTTGGTCACAGGTCAGCCTTCTCTCTCGCCGGTTTCGTGTCCTTGCGCAAGTTCGGCAAGCCTATTCTGGGTGCGATCGGCTTTCATCCGATCGGACAAAGGAGTCGCAACAATGAGCAGAACGCCAGTCCTCGCCCCGGTCGCGGGGCGCGCCGTCCCGCTATCCGATGTCCCCGACCCGGTGTTCTCCGCGGGCATGGTGGGTTACGGCGCGGCGGTGGATCCGCCGCACGAGGTCGTCGAGGCGATCGCCCCGGTGAGCGGCAAGCTCCTCAAACTGCTGCCCCACGCGTACGTCATCATGACGGTCGACAATGTCGGTGTGCTGGTGCATCTCGGCTTGGACACCGTCGCGCTCGACGGTGAAGGATTCACGATCCACGTCACGCAGGGCGACGACGTCACCGCGGGCCAGAGGGTGATCACCTACGACGTGCCCGCGATCACGGCCAAAGGCCTGAATCCCATTGTCCCCGTGGTCGTGATGGACGAACGGGAGGCCGAGAACATCACTCCGGCAGAGGCCGTGCTCGAGGGTGCGGTGCTGGCCGCAGGTGACGACCTGTTCACCGCTGCCGGCTGATGGAAGTCGTTATCCTTCAAGACCGTACGCAGATCGGCAAGGTTGCCGCCGATGCGGTGGCGGGCTTGCTGAATCGGAAGCCCGACGCGGTTCTCGGCTTGGCCACCGGCTCTTCGCCACTGATGATCTATGACGAATTGGCGGCGCGTTACGAGGCCGGCGAGCTGTCATTCCGCCAGGCCCGCGGCTTCACCCTCGATGAGTACGTCGGTCTGCCAGCCGATCACCCGGAGCGCTACCGCAACGTCATCGACGCAGTGTTCGTGTCCCGCGTCGATTTCGCTGACGGTGCGGTGCAGGGACCTGACGGCCTTGCCGCCGACATTCCCGCCTCCTGTGCGGCCTACGAGGCGGGGATCCGCGACGCGGGCGGCGTGGACCTCCAGATTCTCGGCATCGGAACCGACGGGCACATCGCGTTCAACGAGCCGGGGTCGTCGCTGGCTTCGCGGACCCGGATCAAGACGCTCACCAGGCAGACCCGCGTTGACAACGCCCGGTTCTTCGGCGACGACGTCGACGCGGTCCCCACGCACTGCCTGACGCAGGGGTTGGGCACCATCCTGGAGGCCCGGCACATCATCCTGGTGGCAACCGGCCGTGGCAAGGCCGAAGCGGTGCACCATCTCGTCGAGGGCGCCGTGAGCGCCATGTGGCCGGCGACCGTGCTGCAACACCACCCGCACGTCACCGTGCTGCTCGACGACGCGGCCGCGCGGCGGCTCCAACTCGTCGACTACTACCGCGAGACCTACAGCTCCAAGCCGGACTGGCAGGGCATCTGAGGTGCTACTGCGCGCCGACACGGTGCTGACCGGGCGCGAACTGTTGCGCCCGGGATGGATTGACATCGCCGACGGCACGATCCGCGCGCTCGGCGAAGGGCCTGCGCTCGCCGCGCCTGATGTGGATCTCGGCGCGGCGACGGTGGTTCCGGGTTTCGTCGACACCCACCTGCACGGCGGCGGCGGTGCCAACTTCTCGGCGGCGGACCCCGCCGAGACGGTGACCGCGGTGGAGTTGCACCGCAGACACGGCACCACCACCCTGGTCGCGTCGCTGGTGACCGCCGGCCCCGCCGAACTCTTGCGGCAGGTCGAGTCGCTGGCGCGCGACGTCCGGGCAGGCGTACTCGACGGGATCCACCTGGAGGGCCCGTGGCTGTCGCCGCTGCGCTGTGGTGCCCACCAGCCGTCACTGATGCGGGACCCTGATCCCGCCGAGATCGACGCGGTGCTGCGCGCCGGCGACGGCACGATCCGCATGGTCACCATCGCGCCGGAGCGCGCCGGGGCCGTGGCGGCGGTCGAGCAACTCGCCTCGTCCGGCGTGGTGGTCGCGGTTGGGCACACCGAGGCGACGTACGACCAGGCCCGGGCGGCTATCGACGCCGGCGCGACCATCGGCACGCACGTGTTCAACGCGATGCGCCCGATCGACCGGCGGGAACCAGGACCGATCGTGGCGCTTCTCGAAGACCCGCGCATCACGGTGGAGCTGATCACCGACGGGGTGCACATCGATCCCGCGATCTACCGATTTGTCACCAAAAGCATTGGCCCTGAACGCATCTCGTTGATCACCGATGCCATGGCCGCGACCGGTATGTCCGACGGCCGCTACCACCTCGGACCGTTGGCGGTGGACGTGGCCGGCGGTGTGGCCCGGGTGGCGGGCACCGACACCATCGCCGGCAGCACGGCGACGATGGACCGGGTGCTCCGGTTCGCGGTCGCCCACAGTGGAGCGCCGCGGGACGAGGCGTTGCTGGCCGCGGTGGCGCAGACGTCGGTCATACCCGCCCGGGCGCTCGGGTTGCCGAACGCCGAGCTGACCGCCGGGGCGGCCGCCGACATGGTGGTGCTCGACAACGACCTCTCCGTCATCGGCGTGCTGCGGAAGGGCCACTGGGTGGTCGCACCTGCATGACCGCGGGCGCGGAGATCGTGGACGCGGAGGTCCCGGAGCCGATGACGGGAATCGAACCCGCGTCCGAACGTCATTTCGCTAATGAATCAGGAGGGGCGGCGTTGGGTTACAGGGGCCCGGCGACGCGCCCTCGGCCTTGTTGTTTGGCTTGATACATGGCTGTGTCGGCGCGTTGTAGTGCGTCCTTCGTTTGACCGGAGGCGATCATGGAGATCCCGATGGAGACGTTGCCAGGGGTGTCGGCTTTGACCATTTCGGTCAGAGTCTGGGCCATTTTCCGGGCCTGGGCGGCGGAGGTGTGCGGCAGCAGGACGGCGAATTCGTCGCCGCCGATGCGGGCGAAAATGTCGGTGAGGCGCAGCCGTCGCCCGATTGTGTGGGTCACGTTTTTGAGGTAGGCATCTCCGGCCTCGTGGCCTCCCTGGTCGTTGACCTGCTTGAGGCCGTCGACGTCGATGACGAATACCGCCGCCTCGTCCTCGTAGCCGTGGCGACGGGCCAGCGCCTCGTATCGGGCTAGTTCCTGCTTGAACTGGGCGTGGTTCAACACGCCGGTCAGACTGTCGCGGGTTGCCTGCCGTCTCAGCAGTTCCTCGTCGCGCTTACGGGCGGAGATGTCCTCGATGTGGGCGATGAAATGCAGCGGATGACCAGCGGCGTCACGCACGATCGACCCCGACAGACGGACCCAGATGAGGTGACCATCCTTGGCGTAGTAACGCTTGTCCATCTGATAGCTTCTGATCTCGCCATGGAGCAGCCGGGTCGCCTCGCCGACGTCGGTGTCGAGGTCATCGGGATAAGTGATGTCCTGAAACGTCAACTCGGTCAGTTCATGCTGTTGGTAGCCGGTGATATCGCACAGCGCCTGGTTGACCCGCTGGAAGCTGCCGTCCAGACCTACGACGGCAATCCCGATCGGCGCATTGGCGAACACCGCCTCGAAGGTGGCCTCACTGCCGTACTGGGCACCACGCGCCTCAGAATTTGCCGTCATATCGCGAACGAGGACATGGAAGGTCAGCTGTTGCCCGCTTCCGATTGCGCTCACGATCGCTTCGGCCGGCAGTGAGGTGCCGTCTTTGTGGCGCATGTTGTGTGCGGAGATCTGACCGACCACCGGTGATTGGCCGGTTTCCACATAGCTCAGAATGTCCTGGGAAACCCACTGCTGCTGATCGGGAGCGATGACCAACTCCGTCAGCAGCCGACCGATTGCTTCCTCCCGGGACCAGCCGAACATCTGGACCGCCGCCGGGTTCCACTCCAATACATGACCGCTCGCATCGAGCGCCCAGTAGGCATCCACCGAGGAGTCCAGCACCTCGCGAAGGAGATCCCATTGCGACGCAGATACCAGCTCATGGTCTGCGGCGAAATCTGATCGTTGCGAGAGACTCTCGCGCCCCGAAGCGTCGTCTTCACCTTTGAGGCTATCGACCAGGTCCACAGCCAAATGATGCTGGAGCCTATTGCCTCTATTCCCGATAATCGCCGATCCTCCGTAGAGTCGGGACTTTGGTCCTCTGGGGAGTTACCTTTCGGACCTCCGATGGTGAGGACTTCCCCGATTAAGTACGGGTCCGTTACGGGACCGAGCCGGTAGCGGCATTGGCTTTCAGCAGCGTTCGCACTGCTCAATCTGGAGCCGATGACGGGAATCGAACCCGCGTATTCAGCTTGGGAAGCTGATGTTCTGCCATTGAACTACATCGGCACTTTCGAACAGGAAGGCTAACACCCGCGGGCCGCCGCGTGTGACGAGCGGCGCTGATGCGCGAGCGTCAAGAATTGCCGACTGGCCATCAAGAAGGCGTCAAGACCGTGGCGCTCGCCGAACGCTCGGCCGATCGTGGAAGCCATGAGTACTTACCGACCTGCCCGGGTTCGATGATGGCCACGTCGTCGCTGACTGATCTGTGCGAGCTCTTGATCATTCTGGCGGTCTTCATGCTGGTCCTCCTCACCTGCCGGTACCTGAACACCCGCCCCGACCGGGTCGCCGAATCCGCTGAGTCGGCGGACGCGCCCGCCGCCTACCGGTAAGCCCTCGGTCGGCCGCTACGCTCGTGCGGTGCTGCTCTCCGACCGCGATATCCGCGCCGAGATCAAGGCCGGCAGGCTCGGTGTCGATCCGTTCGACGACAGCCTGGTCCAGCCGTCCAGCGTCGACGTCCGTCTCGACAACCTGTTCCGGGTCTTCAACAACACCCGCTACACCCACATCGACCCCGCCGAACGCCAGGACGACCTGACCTCCCTCGTCGAACCGAAGGAAGGCGAGCCGTTCGTCCTGCATCCGGGCGAGTTCGTGCTCGGGGCGACGTTGGAGCGTTGCACCCTGCCCGACGATCTGGCCGGCCGGCTGGAAGGCAAGTCGTCGTTGGGCAGGCTCGGTCTGCTGACGCACTCCACAGCCGGGTTCATCGACCCGGGATTCTCCGGGCACATCACCCTGGAGCTGTCCAACGTCGCGAACCTGCCGATCACGCTGTGGCCGGGGATGAAGATCGGGCAGCTCTGCCTGCTGCGGTTGACCAGCCCTGCCGAGCACCCGTACGGCAGCGCGAAGGCGGGCTCGAAGTACCAGAACCAGCGCGGTCCCACGCCGTCGCGGTCCTATCAGAACTTCCTCAGATCCAGCTGAGGCAGAAACGTCGCAGCCGTTTGTCGGCAGCCCGAGTATCGTCGGAAAAACCGGCGCCATCGCGCATCCGTGCGTCGCGTTCCGGCCAGGTCTTCACCGCTGTCAGCTAACAGCGTCCGATGTAACGCGACGGCTGGTCACGCCGATGAAGTACTAGTTGTCGGCTCGTGATGGCTCGTTGAGCGAAGGCGACCAACCAGGCGTAGCAAACATTTTGGAGGGGTGTAGTGGACATCGTACTGGGTGTGTCTATGACACCTACGACGGTCCGCATGGTGCTGGTCGAAGGCGAAAAGGCCGACGGTGTCACCGTCGACCACGACGTCTTCGATGTTGCCTCGGCAGAGGGCTCAGCAAATGTTGCTGACCAGGTTCTGGCGGCGGTGCTCGGCACCAGGGAAAGCGCCGAGGCGGGTGGTCACCACCTCAAATCGATCGGTGTCACGTGGAGCGACCACGCCGAGGCGGCCGCACTGCGCGACGCGTTGGCGGCACATGACATCGACGACGTCATGCTCGTCTCCGAGGGGCATGCCGCCGCCTCTCTGGCACAGGCGGTCGGACGTGCGGTCGGGTACGACACCACCGCCCTGCTGTTCATCAACCGCGACACCGCGACGCTGTCGGTGGTCCAGACCGACGACGGCTCGGTGGTCAAGGTGCTCAGCCGAACGCTGCACAGCACCGATGCGTTGGCGGTGCTGACCGAGATGGCCGAGGCCGTGGCCGCTCAGGAAGCCCCGCCTCAGGGCATGTTCGTGGTCGGCTCCGGCGTCGACGTCAGCTCGGTCAAGGCCCACCTCGAGCATCTGATCTCCCTGCCGGTGAACGCGCCCGAGGACGCAGAGCTGGGGATGGCCAGAGGTGCCGCCCTGGCTTCAGCGTCGGCGCCGGCCTTCGAAGCCTCCACGGTCGGCCTCGCCTACTCCCAGGATCCGGACGGCACCACCGCCGGCTCGGTGTTCGCGGGTCTGGCCGGCGCCGAAACGCAGATGGCCCCGGCCAGTGCCGAGTCCGCGGTCGACGACGTCGACGAGTACGCGATGACCGAGGCCCGGTCGGTCGAGGAGGAGCGCAAGCCGTTCCTGCTCGTCGGCAGCGCGCTGACCTCCGTCTTCGTGATCGGGGTGGTCGCGCTGGTCATCTCGTTGGCCGTCAGCATCCGGCCGACCGCCGACCAGCGGCCGAGCCCCGCGGAGGCAGTTATCGTGCCGAGCAGTCAGGTTCCGACGCCGGCGCCTGTCCAAGAGGCTCAGCAGCCGGTCGAACCGCCACCGGCCGAGACCATCAAACCGCCGGTGCCCGTCGTGCAGCAGGCGCCCGCGCAGGCGCCGCGCACGGTGTTCGTC
>NZ_JBAUJR010000007.1:0-3830 GCF_049683935.1 Mycobacterium sp.
GTTCCCGCCCGTCCACCGGCCTCGCCGCGACCCCCTGGCACGCCCACGCGGGTCTCTCCCGCCTAAGAGAACAGGATCCAGAGATGGCAGCAGCAGATACAGTCCCGCAGTCCCCGGCACCGGCCCCCGCGCCTGAGGTCCGGCAACAGCAAGATCCCGAGGCCGACCAGTTCGGTGCCGTCGCCGTCACGGCCGGGCCGGACCGATGGGGCGTCATGCACCCGGCCAACGGTGGGCACTGGGCCACCGACGCCGAGGTCGAAGGCTGGCCGGTCATCGAACTCCGGAACCCCTCCGCAGCCTGATCGTCACTGCACCCCAGACAGCCCCTCACACGACCCGCAGCCACCAACGGTCACCCGCCGACCTTTCCGGTCCCGACGCCCGGACGACGTGCCCCCAGTGAGCCATCAGGGGGGTATAGGGGTCCCTCGCGCGGGCACGCCGATCTCCCGGCCCACGCCGCAGGTGGTGGGCCTCTCCCCCCAGATGAAACTGGACACCGCGAGGAGGTGGGACGGTGCGTGCTGAGGAGCGTCGGATACGCGATGACCTGGTGCTGCGGATGATGATTGCGGGTGCGAGTTACCGGCAGATCGCACGCCGGGTCGGGCTGCGGTCGCATCAATCGGTGGGGAACATCGTCGCTCGCGAGCTACGTCTGCGCGGAGGGGTCTCCGGGGTAATGACGCCGACCGGCCGGGCGCTGTTCATCGAGCGGTCGGAGGCTCTGCTCGCGGCGGTGTGGCCGAGAGCGATGGCCGGCGACCCTGAGGCGGGTGAGGAGGCCCTACAGCTGCTCTCACAGCAGGCCCGGTTCTACGGAATCTGATCGACGGGGGGCGCGCGGAGCCCGAGGTCACATTTCTGGGATGCTTCCTTGGTATGAGCACGAAGCAGGAGCGGCTGCAGGCCCTTATCGACGAGGCCGGGGACGGGCAACCGAAGGACTTCGAAGCGTGGAAGGCGCAGGCCGGAGTCGTCCTGCGTCACGCAGTCGGGCCCGATGATCCGCTGGTCGCGCAGTTCGACAAGACGAGATACACCCTGGGCGCGATGTTCGACGGCACGACCAGGGCTGATGTCGAAGCCGCGAAGCGTCGCGGTGTGCTGCAGGCGGTAGCGAAACTTCGAGCAGCAATTACGCAGGTGAATCTGACGGAGGAAGCGCAGAAGTCGAGATCGCTCGATATGTCAACGCGCACAAAGGTTTTCATTGTTCATGGGCACGACGACGGGCTCAAGGAGACGGTCGCACGGTTTCTGGCGAAGCTGACCGGTGATGAGCCGGTGATTCTCCATGAGCAGGTTAGCGGGGGCGACACGGTGATCGAGAAGCTCGAACGGTTCGCCGCGACCGCTCGGTACGCGGTCGTTCTCGCTACGCCCGACGACCTTGGGCGGAAGAAGTCAGACGTCGATGACATGCCGCGAGCCCGTCAAAACGTCATCTTCGAGCTCGGCTACTTCTTCGCAGCTCTAGGCCGGAGCAACGTCGCTCTGCTCTATAAGGCCGAGGTCGAGCGGCCAAGCGATACAGACGGCGTCGTTCACATCGCCGTCGATGATGCCGGAGCATGGAAGATCCTGCTGACTCGCGAGATTGAAGGCGCCGGGATCAACGTCGACCGCACCGCTCTGTAAGTCGCGGCCCCCGCCGCAGCGACTCAAACGGGATCCGGGTTACTTTGTGCAACCTAGCGCGATATTGCGCCTGCCGAACATGCGCACCGTGGTGCACTGCCTACCGCCCAAGGACTGGACCGAACCGGGATTCATGGGGCTGGGCATGATCTACACCGCGATGCCGGTGACCAACGCCGTCCCCATGGTTGTCGCCGCGCCTCCGGGAATCGTGACGCTGGCCGATCTCCCGCCGATCACCGGACGCTCGTCGGTGTGACGCTCACCCTTCGTGGGGTGGAGTGTGTTGTGTTCGTGCGCGCGACCGAGGTGTTTCTGCCATCGGCCGTTCAATTTCTGCCAGTGGAATGAAACCCCTGACCTGCCGGTTTAAGCCATCAGAACCAACAAGATCACCACAAAGAAGTCGAAACCGCGTGACTCGCTCCACGGCTCCGGCCCGACACATAGGGAAGAGCAGAACAATGAAGAACACCACCATCATCACCGCCACCACAGCCGCTGTCGCAGGATTCGCCGCCACCCTGATCGGTCTGGCAGCGCCCGCCGCCGCCGCCCCCGCCGGAGGCTCCGCCGCAGACACCATCAGCTCACTGGAAGCCGACGGCAACCGCGTCATCGTCAACCGCCAGGGCAGCACCCCACTGTCCGAAGCCGGCGTCACCTCGGTCCGCCAGGGCCTGCCGATCCGCGAATACGTCTGGGACGCCCAGGGCGACGACCAGGTCCTCGAGATCACCGGCCACGTCTACTTCGTCGACGTCAACTAACCCCCCCACCAAAAGGGGCACCTCCTCCAGGAGGTGCCCCTTTTGTCTGTCTACAAGCTGCCGACCCACAGCACCTAGGACGGTGCCACCACGGCCGCGACCCCGACCGCGCCGCCACCCACGTGCACGGACAACACCGGTCCCATGTCGGCGACGGTGAGCGACGACAACTGCGGAAGTCGTTGTGTCAGCGTGGCACCCAGCGAGTCGGCGGCGTCATGGTTGTCCACGTGATGCACCACGACGTCGGCAGCATTCTCCCCCACCACTTCGACCACCCGATCCACCATCGCGGCATGGGCCTTGGTGACGGTGCGGATCCGTTGGTCGAGGACCAGTCGCCCGTCGACGTCGAGACACAGCAGGGGTTTCAGGGACAGCGCAGTACCCAGCCAGGACGCGGCGGTACGGATGCGCCCACTGCGCCTCAGGTTGTCCAAGCGGTGCACAACAAGGAACACGTGAGCCCGGCTCATCGCGGATCGTGCCGCGGCTTCGACAGACTCGATGTCGCCACCGTCGGCGGCACATCGAGCAGCGGCCATCGCGACGAATCCCACACCCATCGCCGCCGACCGCGAGTTGACGACCCGCACCGACGGGCCGAACTCGCGCGCCGCCGTCACCGCCGCGCCGTAGGTACTCGACAACGCGGCTGACAGATGGACCGCCACCACGCCGTCGCCACCACTGTCGATCAGCGCCTGCCGGTAGGTGTCGACCAGTTCGGCAGGCGTCGCACCGGCGGTCGTCACCTTGGGCCGATCGTGGATGTCGTACGGGATCTCGTCGATGCCGTCACGCAGATCCATGCCGTCGACCAGCACATGCAGCGGCACCTCGCGGATGTTCCACCGCTTGAGGTCCTCGGGCTGCAAACGCGAAGACGAGTCGCTGACCACCACCACGGACATGACGTTGGGCTAACCGCGCGAATCGGACAGCGGCACGCCCGCTTCGGACAGGCCCTTGATCATCAGTTCCGCCACCGCCCGGTGCGCCTCGAAATTCCAGTGGATGCCGTCCGGATTGGCCCGGCCGCTCATCACCTGCTCCCCCACCGCCGCCTTGAGATCGACCAGAGGTATCTCGTGCTCGGATGCCCACCGGCTGATCGCCTCGACTGTTCCGGGCCTTCCGTGGTGGGCCATTCCATAGGTCGGCGCGATGTGTACTGACGGCAGGGACGCCACCACCGGAATGCCGGGACGGTTGAAGTCGATTGCCGCTCTGGTCATCTCGAGGTATTCGACGGTCAGGTGGGGCGGCAGTGCGGCTCGCGCGATCGGCGAGAATTTCGGCTGCGCCCAGCCGTAGCCGTCGCGCACCCAGCGGCGCAGCCACGGCGGCCGGACGTAACGGATCATTTCGCGCAGCGCCGTCGGCAGCGGCGACGGCAGCGAATCCATCCCCGAC
>NZ_JBAUJR010000008.1:0-2789 GCF_049683935.1 Mycobacterium sp.
AGTGGGTGCACCAGAAGGACCCGACCGGGATGGCTGCTCCCGGCTGCCCGGCGCACCACCGGCAGGTGGTGTCGTGCTCGATCCGTCCGAGCACTCCCTCGGCCTCCTCGATGAGGATGGGCAGCTCTGCTGCGCTGGCGAGCGCGAGCGCTTCGGTGGCCCACCGGGCCGCGCGCGGATCTTCGGCGGGGAGCTGAGCGGCTTTGCCGATGAGCTCGGTGATGATCTGGTGATCGTTGAGCAGGTTGTTGTTCATGGCAGGGACACCTTCCTAAGGTTCGGATGAGACGTCCCCGATCGACATGACGAGGGTGGACTGTCAAACCGCGTCTTGGGAGCGTGCGACCGCGGTTTTACTGGCCTGGGTCCCCGGCATGTCAGACTCGGGCGACTCGTACGACCAAATAGGTGACCCATATGGGGCGGCCCCGAAGGGGACGTGCGGACGCGTCCCACGCGGCCGAATACTGCTGCACAGCAACGGCTGCGGTTGCTTCATAAGCTCACCTGCGACCTGGGATCAGTTTTTTCTGGTTGCCGATACGGCTGTCTTCGGAAGTCGAATACCAGTCGACAGCGGGATCGGTTTACCGTATCGATGAAGAATGCGGATATCGGCGCTGGTTATCCTGCATGGAGATGAATGCGCGGTTGCGCATTGTGAATGTGTGTCGATGAAAGGTTTTCCGGCTGTGGCCAAACGAGTGACAACCCAATTGGTGGACGATATCGACGGGACGATTATCGATGACGAGTCCGGCGAGGCGATCGAATTCGCGGTCGGCGGTGTCGAGTACGTGATCGACTTGAAGGCGAAGAATGCCACCGAGTTTCACAGGAAGCTCGGCTACTACATCGAGCATTCGACGCGGGTCGGTGGCCGCAGGCGTAAGCCCTCCCCCGCTGGCGCGGCGACGCCCGCGAAGACCGGGACCACGGCGACGCGTGATCCGGAGCAGACGCGCGCGATTCGGCAGTGGGCGTTCGATGAGGGATATGAGCTCAGCAGTCGCGGCCGGATTCCGGCCGGCATCGTAGAGGCGTTCGACGCCGCTCACTGACCTTTCGTGAGCCGCCTGCCCGTCGTGAGCAGTGCCGTGGGTGGGGCGTCGAGCGGGGGAGCTCGAGGGGCCGCCGCAGGCCCCCTCGACCCGGGCCGGGGACTCCGGGCGACCGGCGGCGGGCACCGTCGAGGTACCCGCCGCCCATCCCGAATTTCTACTCGTCGGTGGACGCGGTGAGCGCGTCGTACGCCTGCTCGGGGGTGAGCATTCCGGCTCCGACCTGCTCGACCACGGTCAGCACGTGCCCGTGCTGGTCGAGGAAGCCCAGGTAGTTGTCCTGGTTGGAGCGCCCGACCCGCTTCCACCAGTCCTTACCGCTACCGCTCATCCGCGCCTCGTACGCGGCGAGGATCTGCGCGAGCAGAAGCACCTGAGCGCGGGAGTCGCTGGCCTTGTCGATCACCGGTGCCACAGCGGCGCGGGCGGCGACCTCCTTCCAGTCCCCGTAGACGATGGTCGACGGCTCGGCCACGCTCACACCGAGCAGCTCCGCGAGGTGCTGCGAGGCTTTGTTCACCGTCAGCAGTCCCGGCTCGTCCACCAGTGTGTCGGTGATCCACTTCGCGGCACCCTTGGGCAGGGTCTTGCGGGTGAGGAACTTGCTCAGCCATTCCTTGCGGACGATCGTCGCGGCCACCGACGCCTTGTTCAGCTCCTTGGTGCGGCGCCGTTCCACACGCTCGGCTTCCTTCGCTGCGAGCAATTTCTTGGCCGCTTTCTGCTCCCGCGCCTTCCTCTCGGCTGCGGCCTGGTCGTCGGCCTCGTCGGGTTCGCTCGACGCGGCGGCCAGGATCGGCCCCAGTTTCACACCGGCGGCGTCCGGGTCGGCGGTGAAGTACTCCGGCACCCACACCTGGGCGAGGGTGACGTCCTTGTGGTGGTGGTAGCCCTCGGTGGCAACAGCTTTCGGGGCTCCTTCGGTGGCCCAGTCGATCGACTCGGACTCGATCACCTCGCCGGTGGCGGTGAGGGTGATCTGCTCGTTCGGGGTCAGCCACACCGCCCAGTGCTCGGCTGCGCCGTCGATGACGGCTTCGGTGATCGGGTCTGCGTCTGCGGTCACCAAGTCCTCAGCGGCGACGTAGGGGCTGTCGTAGAACGGCTCGTCTGCCAGGACCGTCAGACCCTTATCCGCATACGGCGTACCGGCTTCGGCGCGGGCCTTGCGCTCGGCGCGGTCCGCGATCAACTCCTGCGCGACGGAGCGGAACCGTGATCCGGCGTCGAGCAGTTCCTCGACCGCCTCGTCGTCTCCGTCTGCATCGAACACCGCGACCACTGCCGCCTGCTCGAGGTCGAGCTGCCCGGAATCGAGCGCCTGGCGAGCGGTCTGCGAGCGACCCGCTGTCCCTGCGGCTTTGGCGGTCTCCCGACTGTCGTACTGCATCGTCTTGGCGATCTTGGTAGCCGAGAGACCGAGCTCGAACATCTCGGTCACGGCCTTCGCGCGTTGACCGTCGGTGAGGTCGATACGGCGGTCGTTGGTGCTCACCTGCTGGGTGAGGCGTTCGATTTCGCGGTCCTTGGCCGTGCTCGCAGTCGGCCGGATGAGTACCGGCACGCTCTCGACCCCGGCTTCGAGCGCGGCGAGGGTGCGGACCTGGCCGTCGTTCTCTAGCTGGTCTGGAACTGTTGCAACCCGGTTAGCCTAGACGAGCGATCCGAACTCCTCCACAATTTCGCACCTCCGAAGGAAATGTTGGCTGGGGCCGTTCAAATGGCCTC
>NZ_JBAUJR010000009.1:0-13484 GCF_049683935.1 Mycobacterium sp.
CGCGACATCAGACGACGGAGCGGGGACGCCCGCGACATCAGACGGCGGATCGGCGATCGGGTGCCCGGCCTCGGCCAGCTTCGCCTCGAGCTCGGCGACGGTCGTCGCCCCACCCATCAGCTCGGCCTGGGCCGCGGCGATCTCCTCGGCAGTACGACCCTTCTGCTGCTCGGCGAGATCGTCGACCTCGTCGCGGTGTTCCACCGCGTAGGCGATGAGCTTCTCGACGGCATAGAGGTTGGCGTCACGCACCGCGGTCAACTGGATCGGCGGCAGGTCGAAGTCGTACTCGACACGGTTCTTGATCCGAACCGCCATCAGCGAGTCGAGGCCGAGTTCGATCAGCGGCACCTCCCAGGGCAGATCCTCGGGCTCGTAACCCATCGCGGCGCCGACGATGGTGCCGAGCCGGTCACCGATGGTCTCTCCGGTGTCCGGCGACCACTTGGCGAAGCCTGCCGCGATGCCTGCGCCGGCGGTGAGGTTGTCCTGCAGGATCGCCGCGTCGGCGTCGTCGGACTCGGGCTCCTCCGCGACGGGCGCAGCGGCCGCCTCGGCTATGGTGCCTGCGCCCACTGCCGTGGGCAGTGCGGTGGCGGCTCCGTTGCGGCTGACAACGGCGTCGTAGACCAGGGTGAAGGACTCGTCTATCCGCGCGTGCACCTGCACACTCGCCCCACCGGGGTGCCGCGTCAGCGTCGTCACCAGCCGTGAGCCGTCGCCCGGGACCGCGCGTTGCTCCGACGCCACCAGCTTGGCGTCCGGAAGGACCGCTGCGGCAGCGGCTTTCACCAGTGCGGCCAGATCGGTCTGCCCCTTCGCGGCGTACTCGAACACATGCCTGCCGTCGGGGGTGGAGACATGGTTGCCCGGGATCACCGCCGAACTGTCGCCGGTGAAGTTCGCGTCGAGCCAGTGCTCCTTGCGCTTGAAGCGGGTCGGCGGGATGTTCGCGAAATCGAGCGCGCCGGCCAGGCCACGGGACCGTCGCGGGAAGAGCGTGCGGAAATCGAGATCGTGACCGTGGACGAACAGGGTGGCCATCGCGGTGGTCATCGAGTCCACCTCGTCCTGTTTGCGCGCCAGCGTCGCGATCAGTTGCGCGTCGTGCAGGCCGGCGCTCGCCGTCGTCAATCCAACCTGCATGAGCGCCACGGGGTTCGGCGCCAGTTCCAGGAACGTGGTGTGGCCGTTGTCGACGGCGTTGCGGATGCCGTGGGTGAAGTAGACGCTGTGCCGCAGCCCCTTCTTCCAGTAGTCGACGTCGTGGATCGGGTCCGCACCCGCACGGATCAGGTTGCCCTCGTGCACGGTCGAGTAGTACGGGATCTGCAGGGGCTGTGCTTCGATGCCCTGCAGTTCGGCGGCCAGTTCACCCAGCAGCGGATCCATCTGGGAGGTGTGGCTGGCGCCCTTGGTCTGGAACTTGCGGGCGAACTTGCCCTCCGACTCGGCCCGGGCGATGATCGCGTCCACCTGATCGGGCGGGCCGCCGATGACCGTCTGCGAAGGTGCGGCGTACACGCACACCTCGAGGCCGGTGAAATCCGAGAAGACGGTTTCGATCTCCTCGGCCGAGTACTCGACCAGTGCCATCAGCCGGATGTACTCACCGAACAGCATCGCCTCGCCCTCACCCATCAGGTGTGAGCGCGAGCAGATGGTGCGGGTGGCGTCGGCCAGCGACAGACCACCGGCGAAGTACGCGGCGGCCGCCTCTCCGAGTGACTGCCCCACCAGCGCACCGGGTTTCGCGCCGTGCGCCTTGAGCAGCTCACCGAGGGCGACCTGGATCGCGAAGATGGTGACCTGCGTGGTCTCGATGCCGTAATCCTGGGCGTCGTCGAGGATCAACTCGACCACGGAGTACCCGAGTTCGTCCTGGACCAGCGAGTCGACCTTGTTGATCCACTCGGCGAACGTCTCGTCGCGCAGATACAGGCTCTTGGCCATCTTGCGGTGCTGGGCACCGAATCCCGCCAGCACCCAGACGGGCCCGTTGGTGACCGGACCGTCGGCGGCGAGCACCAGTGGGCTCGGCTTGCCGTCGGCCAGCGCGCGCAGACCCTTCACGGCCTCGTCGTGGTCGTGCGCCAGCACCACCGCGCGTGAGCGCCCGTGATTGCGTCGCGACAGCGAGCGGCCGATCGATTCCAGCGACGACTCGCGGCCCTCGGGGCTGTCGATCCAGTCGGCGAGTTCTGCGGCCGTTGCCCTCTTGCGGGAGGTCAGGAATCCCGACACCGCCAGCGGCACAAGCTTGGCCGTGGGTTCTTCGGCCGCGAGTTCCTCGCGGGCGACCTCGGTGAGACGCAATGCCTCGTCGGTCAGTCCGGGGAGCTCGGGTTCGTCCTCGAAGGCAGCCGCAGGGGTGTCCAGACCATCGTCATCGTCATCGTCATCGGAGTTGATGAACTCGCCGTACTCGTCCATCCGCACGCCGCCGACGTACACAGCCTTGGCGTCGTCGTTGGCCGGGCTGACCACCGCCACATCGGCTTCCGGGGCAGGCTCGACGAGGTCGCTGGGCAGCACCTCGCGCAGCACCAGGTGCGCGTTGGCGCCACCGAAGCCGAAGCCGGACACTCCGGCGATCGCTTTGCCGCCGTAGCGCGGCCAGTCGGTGACCGTGTCGGCGACCTTGAGGTGTTCCTTGTCGAAGTCGATGTACGGGTTGGGCCCGCTGTAGTTTATCGACGGCGGGATCTTGTCGTTCTTGAGCGCCAAGGCCACCTTGGCCAGGCTGGCCGCACCGGCGGCCGATTCCAGGTGTCCTACATTGGATTTCACTGCACCCAGCAACGCCGGCCGGTCGTCGGCGCGGCCCCTGCCGATGACCCGGCCGAGCGCGTCGGCCTCGATCGGGTCGCCGAGGATGGTGCCCGTGCCGTGCGCCTCGACGTAGTCGACCGTTCGCGGGTCGATCCCGGCGTCCTTGTACGCCTTGCGCAGCACCGCTTCCTGCGCATCGGGATTGGGGGCCAGCAGACCGTTGGAGCGTCCGTCGTGGTTGACCGCACCGCCGGCGATGACCGCCAAGATGTCGTCACCGTCGCGGCGGGCGTCTTCGAGACGCTTGAACACCAGCATGCCGCCGCCCTCTGAGCGCGCGTAACCGTCAGCGTCCTTGGAGAACGACTTGATTCGACCGTCCGGCGCGAGCACGCCGCCCACCTCGTCGAAACCGACGGTCACCATCGGTGTGACCAGCGCGTTGACCCCGCCCGCAACCACGACGTCGGCATCGCCGGAACGCAGCGCCTTGATGCCCTCGTGCACGGCGACCAGCGACGACGAACACGCGGTGTCGATGGACATCGACGGCCCGCGGAAATCGAAGAAGTAGGACACCCGGTTGGCGATGATCGCACTGGAGTTACCGGTGATCGCGTACGGATGCGCGACGGACGGATCGGACAGCGCCATGATCATGTAGTCGTTGGTCGAACTGCCGACGAACACGCCGACGTTCTCGCCTCGCAGGCTTGACGCCGGAATCCTGGCGTACTCCAACGCTTCCCACGTCAGTTCCAGTGCCATCCGCTGCTGCGGATCGATGTTGTCGGCTTCCATCTTCGACAGCGCGAAGAACTCCGAGTCGAAGCCCTTGATGTCGGACAGATAGCCGCCGCGGGTGTGCGCCTTGGCGACCCGCTCGGCGACGCGCGGCTCGGAGAGGAACTCCGACCACCGCCCCTCCGGCAGGTCGGTGATGGCGTCGCGGCCTTCCAGCAGCGCGGTCCACATCTCGTCGGGAGTGTTCATGTCGCCCGGGAAACGGGTGGCCACACCGACGATCGCGATGTTCATGACACCTTCATCGACGTCGCGCGACCAGTCCTCGGCGTCGAGAGCCGCGGTGTCCACCTCAGGCTCGCCCTCGACGATGACGGTGGCCAGCGCTTCGATGGTCGGATGCCGGAACGCGACGGTGGCGGTCAACGTGACGCCGGTGAGGTCCTCGATGTCACTGGCCATCGCGACCGCGTCCCGCGACGACAGTCCGAGCTCGACCATCGGCGTCGATTCGTTGATCGAGTCGGGCGCCTGCCCGGTCGCGTTGCCGATCCAGTTGCGCAGCCACTCGCGCATCTCGTTGACGGTCATGCCGAAATCTTCGCCATCGGCCGGCGCCGGCACGTTGCTCGAATCATCTTGTGCTTCAGCCATGTTCACATAACCTCACGATCGACACGCGGCCGTGGCCGCAGTTGCCGTTGCTGTAGTTGAGCGTCAGTCCAACTCATCCGGGAAGGCGTTGGCCACCTTGCCGCTGCGCAGGCTGCCGTCCAGGTAGGCCGCCCGGCAGGCCCGCCGGCCGATCTTGCCGCTCGACGTCCTCGGGATGGCCCCGGCCGGGGTCAGCAGCACGTCGCGCACCGTCACGCCGTGGCGCACCGCGATCGCGGCACGGATGTCGTCGGCGATCGGACCCATGTCGAGCTTGTGCGCGCCCGGCGCCCGCTCTCCGACGATGACCAGTTGTTCGGAGCTGTCGTCGGGGTCGCGCTTGAGACCGGCGTGGGCATCGGCGAACACCTCGTCGGGGAGCTGGTTCGCGGGCACCGAGAAGGCGGCGACGAAACCGGTCCGCAGCGCCTTGGTGGACTCCTGCGCGGAGTACTCGAGGTCCTGCGGGTAGTGGTTACGACCGTCGATGATCACCAGATCCTTGACGCGGCCGGTGATGTAGAGCTCGCCGTCGTGGAACGCGCCGTAGTCCCCGGTGCGCACCCAGGTCGCGTCGTCGGCTGCCCCCTGGGCGTGTGACGGGTTGGTGCGCGACTTGAGGATGTTCTGGAAGGTGGACACCGTCTCCTCGGGCTTGCCCCAGTAGCCGGTGCCCATGTTCTGACCGCTGATCCAGATCTCGCCGATCTGACCATCGGGCAGCTCGGACGCCGACTCTGCGTCGACGATGACCGCCCACTCCGCCACCCCGACGACGCCGGCCGAAGCTTGGGCCACGGCCTTCTCCGAGTCCGGTGGCACCTCGACGAAGCGATGGTTGTTGAGCTGTTCCCGGTCGACGGAGATGATCTTCGGCGAGTCGTCGATATGGGTCGACGAGACGAACAGCGTCGCCTCGGCCAGCCCGTAGGACGGCTTGATCGCCTGCGGGCGGAATCCGTAGGGGCCGAACGCATCGTTGAAGTTGCGCACCGTTGCCGCCGAGATCGGCTCACTGCCGTTGAGCAGCGCCTTGACGTTGGACAGGTCCAGCGGCGGCTCGCCGTCCTTGGGCAGCCCACGCACCGCGGCGTGGTCGAACGCGAAGTTCGGCGCCACCGAGATGACGCCGCCGGTGTCGTCGGGTTTGCGCGCCATCTCGCGGATCCAACGCCCCGGACGCCGAACGAAGGCGGCCGGCGTCATGAACGAGATGTAGTGACCGATCACCGTGGGTAGCAGCACCGTGATCAGACCCATGTCATGGAAGAACGGCAGCCACGAGACCCCCCGGTCCCCTTCTTCGGCGGACAGCGCCTCGATGACCTGCACGACGTTGGTCGCAAGGTTCAGGTGGGTGATCTGCACACCGGTCGGGATCCGCGTCGAACCGGAGGTGTACTGCAGGTAGGCGATGGTGTCGTGCTGGACGTCGACCGGCTCCCAGGTGGCGCCGACCTCGTCGGGGACTGCGTCGACGGCGATGACGCGAGGACGCTCGTTGGCCGGCCGGCTCCGGAAGAACTTCCGCACCCCTTCGGCGGCCTCGGTGGTGGTCAGGATCGCGGTCGGCTTGCAGTCGTCGAGGACCGCGTGCAGGCGACCGACGTGGCCGGGTTCGGACGGATCGAAGAGCGGTACCGCGATGCGCCCGGAGTACAGCGTGCCGAAGAACGCGACGAGGTACTCGAGGTTCTGCGGGCAGAGAATGGCGACCCGGTCTCCGGGCTCAGTGACCTGCTGCAGCCGCGCGCCGACGGCCTTGTTGCGCTTGCCGAAGACGGCCCAGCTCAGGTCCCGGACGACACCGTCGCGTTCTGTGGAGAAGTCGACGAAGCGGTAGGCGACCTTGTCCCCACGAACTCGCGCCCATCGCTCGACGTGCTTGACCAGGTTCCCGTTCTCCGGGAACTTGATCAGTCCGTCCTTGATGAACGGGTTATGGAAGGCCATCTCACACTCTCCAATCGAACGGGATCGGCGATCCCACTCCATCCATGTCGGGATTGCATCCCAGCCCGGAGATCGTACCGGGAAGAGGGCCCCCCAACCCTCAGGCGCAGCACAACGCTCTTAGATTTTCCTTAATGTTAGGCCATGGTAGGACCGGGCCGTCACGCAGGACAAATCAACCCGATCACGTATCAGCCATGTTTTGGCTGCGGAGCGTTATCGATCAGGCCCTGCGCCCAGTTCAGTGTCCACTGCGTCGCCGGCAGGCCGTCGAGATTCCAGAAATCGGGTGTGGCGTACATCGCGTGCACGGGCTGGCCCGCCCCGCCGCTGAGCACCTCCAGCGTCTTCGGGAGCTGGGTGATGTTGAACGCCGACTCCGGAGCGGCGCAGATCAGGTCCCCCCGCGCGCAGATCTCGTAGGTGCGGTCGTTGAGCGCCCCGAACCCGCCGGGACGCGGACCCGACATCGTGAGCCCGAGGGCCGAGAGCGTCGGCACCTCGTGCAGCGTGATCTCCGCACCCTGACCTTCGGCGTTGGGCCCGATCTCCTGACCGACGCCTGCCTGCCGGCGGCCGTCGGCGATCAGCATCGCGCCGAGGACCAGGTCCTGGTCGACGGGTCCGCGGCCGTTGCCCACGTCGCTGGCGATGTCACCGGCGATCACCGCGCCCTGCGAGAAGCCGACCAGGACGTAACTGGTCAACGGGCAGCGGTTGTTCATGTCCGTCATCGCGGCGACCGCGGCGCGGGTTCCTTCGGCGCGGCTGTCGTTGTAGGACATCTGCCTGTCGGCCGACAGCGGATTGTGGAACTGCGCGGTGTACGGCACGGTGAACACCTCGAGGCGGTCCGAACCGAACTGCGCACGGATCGGATTGGTGACGTTGAGAAGCAACGCCGCCGGGAACTGCACCGGGTTGAACGGGTCGAGCGCCACCGAGGACTCCCAGGTGCCGGGAATCGAGATCAGCTGAACATCCGGGCAGCTGGCGTCCTGGAACTCCGGGCGTGGCTTCGTGCCCGTCGGCGGTACGGCCGTCGGCGGGACCGCGCTGGGCGGGACGGCGGTCGGCGGGGCATCGGGCCTTCTCAGGACGACCACCACGATCGCCACGATCAGCACCACGACAAGGCCCACCGCGCCGGCTGCGAACAGCGCGAGAAGTCGATGGCGTTTCCGCCGGTTGGTCTTCGCCATTGAGTATTCGTGCTCCTGCTAGCAGAGTCGTTCTGTCGCGATGCGAATGTAGTCGGACGTCGCGGCGTCGACCTCACCCACCGATGGCACCATCCCGTCCGCGTCGTCGCGGTTGTCCGGGTCGGTGACCTCGTTGCGCACCAGCGGCGCCACAAAATCCCACACCGCCTGGTCGGTCTGTTTGGCTGCGCGCGCCTGACAGACGTAGGAGCCGATGCTCAGCGCGGTCAGGTCGGTGGACGTGTTCACCCCGGCCGCTTCGAGCGCGTCCAGGTAGGACTGCTGCCGCGGGGTGACGACCAGGGCATTGGACTGGGCGCCGGCCTGCGGCGGCCCGGGCAGTTGCGCCGACGTCCGGGCGTGCGCCGGGGGGGATTCCGTCTCAGACCCCAGACCGACCATCATGTCCTCGCCGAACGAGCACCCGGTCAGCCACGCCGCCGACGAAGCCACCACCAGCGACATACCCGCCAACGCTGACCTGGACCCGTTCTGCACTCCTCCAAGGTACCGGCTGCCCGAAGGCCGACCGGGTTACCGGATGGTCGCGACGAGTTCGCCCGACATCGCGGCGAGTTGGCCGCTCCACGAACCCCAGTCGTGATTACCGCCGGTCGGGAAGTCGAAGTGGGCGTTGCTCCCACCGATCCCCCGGTAGTGCTGGTAGAAGCTGCGGTTGCTGCCCTGAGCCTGGTCACAGTAGTTGATCATCGCGGCCGGGTCACTGCACGTGGTGGTAGCGGGGCTGAACACCCACAGCCGGGTGTTGTTGTCCACCAGCAACTGCGAGTGCACGTCCGGGTCGTGCCATTTCCAGCGGCCCAGCTGTGCCGCACCCCACATCGCCTGGGTGTTCACGCCGCCGAATGACGCGAGCCCCGCGGTGATGGCACCGTTCATCGCCGTGGCCGACGGCGTCAGGAAGCCCGACAGCGATCCGGCGAACCGGTACCGGTTGGGATGGAAGGTCGCCATCGTCAGCGCGCCGGTACCGCCCATCGCCGCGCCGACGATGCCATGCCCGCCAGGAGCCAGTCCTTTGTTGGCGGCCAGCCAGTTCGGCAGCTCATCGGCCAGGAACGTCTCCCACTGCTTGCTGCCGTCCTGCTCCCAGTTGGTGTACATGCTCCAGGCGCCACCGGCGGGGGCGACGACCGAGATGCCGGAGCCGGCCAGCGTGTTCATCGCATTGCCCGCGGTCACCCAGTTGCTGACATCGGGAGCGGCGTTGAACGCGTCGAGCAGGACCACGGCGTGCGGGCCGCCGCCCTGGAAAGCGACCGGGATGTCACGGCCCATCGCCGCCGACGGCACCATCAGCATCTCGACGCCCTGCGCGCCCGCGGTCGGGGGTGCCCAGGTCTGCGACGACACGGCGCCCACGGACATAGCCGCCACGGCCAGCGCCGCAGCCGCGATCATTCGAGTCAACGCACGCATCGGCCCCACCTTTTCTCTGGCAATCTCTCGCGTCCCTCTGCCGACACCCGTCCGGCCTACCGCAAAGTAGTGAATCACATCACTGCGACGGGCCGGGGCTAAAGCGACTGACGGCGGTGACCCTGGAGAGGATCACCGCCGTCAATATCTGTTGTTGTCAGGTCAAGCCCCGGAAGACTCAGCCACCGATCTCGGCAGCGGGAGCTTCCACCGGCGCCGGCGGAGCCGACGGCTGCGGGATCGCACCGAGGGCACGCTGGATGTCGGGCATCATCTGCTGAAGCTGCTGACCCCAGTAGCCCCAGCTGTGGGTGCCGTTGGCCGGGAAGTTGAACACCCCGTTGCGACCACCGGCGGCGATGTACTCCTCCTGGAAGGTCTTGTTGGTGCGCAGCGTGAAGCCCTCGAGGAACTTCGCGTTGAACAGGTTGCCCGAGCTGGAACCGGCGTCGAGCTCGGAAGGCTTGCCGTTGCCGCAGAACACCCAGATGCGGGTGTTGTTGGCCACCAGGCTGGAGATGTTGACCATGGGGTCGTTGCGCTTCCAGGCAGGATCACTGGACGGGCCCCACATGTCCTCGGCCTCGTAGCCGCCCGCGTCACCCATCGAGATGCCGACGAGCATGGGCCACCAGCCCTCGGAAAGGTTCAGGAAGCCGGACAGCGAGCCCGCGTACTGGAACTGATTCGGGTGGTAGATCGCCAGCGTCATCGCCGCGGAACCGGCCATCGACAGGCCCACTGCCGCGTTGCGGCCCGGATCGACACCCTTGTTGGCGGCCAGGTAGGCCGGCAGCTCGCTGGTGAGGAAGGTCTCCCACTTGTAGGTGCTGCAGCCCGCTTTGCCACACGCCTGCTTGTACCAGTCGCTGTAGAAGCTGGACTGGCCGCCGACGGGCATGACCACCGCGAGGCCGGAATCGAGGTACCACTCGAATGCCGCGGTGTTGATGTCCCAGCCGTTGAAGTCGTTCTGCGCGCGCAGACCGTCGAGCAGGTAGACGCCGGGGGCGTTGGGTCCACCGCTCTGGAACTGGATCTTGATGTCCTGGCCCATCGCAGCGGACGGCACCGACAGGTACTCCACCGGCAGACCGGGACGAGAGAAAGCCCCTGCAGTCGCCGAACCGCCGACGGCGCTGATCAGGCCTGGCAACACGGCTGCCGCTGCGGCTACCACCGTGAGCCGACGGCCCCATGCGCCGAGCTTCTTCGGAACGAGCTTCATCCTTGTGTCTTTCCCATCTGTCGTAAAAACGGCAACGGACCGGCTGGACTCAAACGGTCACCACACCGGCCACGTTGCCTTCGTAGTCAACCACAACTCTGTGGTGTTCTCTCATTGCCGCGAACGGCACGAAGAGGTCCGACATATGCCTTATCTGACCGACATGGCTGCAACGTTACGAAAGCAGAAAACTCCCGGTGCCGCCAAATCGTCTGCCGCTCAAGGCCCTGTCGCGGGCAGCCCGGTGTAGGGCGGGTTCACCGGCTCCGGTACCGGCAGACCGCACCGTTCGAGCTCGTACAGCGGCACCCTGTCTATCCGGTAGCGGGTCAGCTCCACCGCGTTGAGCAGGTTCGACAAGAACCGGCGGGGACCCATCGGCGCCCGGATCGCGTTCAGCGCGGCCTCGGTCTCGGGGCACTTCAACGCCGCCTCCGCCTGCCGGATCCAGTCCTCGTCGAGGTAGACGGGGATGTAGGGCCGTTCCTTCAGGAAGGGGCCCTCGGCGACCGCCCAGTCGGGGAACAGGTTCTTGTCGTGACCGATCCGACCGTCCTCGATGCGCGCGGTACGCGCCGCCAACGGGTTTGCCAAGCCGATCTGGTCGATCACCCTGACATCAAGGCCGACGTTCATGCCCAACATGCCCAGGTTGGTGAAAAACACTGTGTGGGGCCCATTTTTTTCACCTGGAGGATCCGCAGGGGCATCCGGTGGCGGTGGTATCGCCGGCACCACCTCCCACATGTCATAGTTGCCCGCGGGGAGCAGGAGGGCGCCGTCCGGGGTGTTCTCGATGGCGGTCAGCACCGCACGCATCCGCGGGTAGTCGAGGTAGTCGGCCGCCGTCACCGGATGGGGATTACCGGTCGCCTGCGCGTAGAACCGACGTTCGTCGACGATGCCGGTGTAGGTCACGCGGGTGGCGTCGGCGCCCATGCCCGGCGAATTCGCCGCCCACAGTGCCCAACCCGCCACCGCAAGCCACAGCACGCTGGTGGCCCCGGCGTAGAGGTAGCCGGCCCCGCGTGCCATTCGCGACTTGTCCGGCAACATCAGCGGGATCACCGCGACCGGCGCCAGCAGACAGAACATGGGCGTCAACAGCACGCGCCCGTGCATGAAGTCACCGCCCTGACGGATCCAGTACACCGCCTGCAGAGCGCCGCTGACGAGCATGAACGCGACCACCGCCTGGGGGCTCTGCACCGTACGCGCGAGCAACCGGGAACCCGGCGGTGCCTGGCGGTTGACCCACGACGGCCGACCGCGCAGCAGCATCACCATGAGCGCCAGTCCGACCAACAGGATCGCCGGAGCCCACAGCAGATAGGGCTGGTTGAAGTTGGCGAGGTAGGTGAAGCCCTGCTGCCACTTCGCACCGGAGGCGTCCTTGGCCACCGCGGTGCCGGGGACGATCAGCCCGTAGTACCCCATCCGGAAGATCTGGTAGGCCACAGGGAGAAGGCCGCCCACCGCGACGATCAGCGCGCGCCGTCGCCAGTCCGGTGCCGCGATCAGCATCATGACCAGTGCCAGGCCACCGATCAGCGCCAGTTCGGGGCGGACCAGCACGCTGAGGCCGGCGACCACCGCCAGCACGATGTCGAAGGCCTGCGAAGTGCTCGGGTTCTCGGCCCGGCGCAGCCCTTGGGACCAGCAGACCATCATCCACCAGAGCAGTCCCAGATACGCCAGCACCAGGCCGTTCTCCAGACCGGAGGTGGCGAAGTCGCGGGCCGGGGGCACCGCGATGTAGACCAGCGCACCGGCGGGAAGCAGCAGCGCGCGCCGGCCCGCGAGTGTCGGCGCGTACAGCCGCGCCGTGCCCAGCATCACCAGCGCCACCCCGAGAACGCTGAGCAGCAGCGCGAATGTCAGCGCCACATACTCCAGCCGGGCCGAACCGGAGATCAGCCCGCCGAAGTACATCAGGTACGACCACACCGTCGAGGTGTTGGCCTCGACCCGTTCACCGGCATTGAAGACGGGGCCGTTGCCCGCCAACATGTTTCGGGTGGTCCGCAGCACGATCAGGCCGTCGTCGGCGATCCACCGACGCTGCCAGGCACCCCATCCGAAGAGCAGGCACACCAGCGTCACGCTGACCCAGAGACTGATCCGGACCGAGACGTCGTAGGGGAAGGCCGGCCAGCGGGCCAGTCGGACCGCCGCGGCGGTCGTCAGACGACCCGCCGGCGTGGTGTCCTGGCGCTCAGCTGAGGAAGATTGCGGCACCGATGGTTCCGATCCATGCCAGCGCCAGCAGCTGGAGCACCCGGTCCCCGAGGGCGATCTCCTCCGGTTCACCTGCCGCACCGCCGTCGACGTCGACCGCGTAGCGCAGGATCGCAATCGTGAACGGCACCATCGAGATCACGAACCACGAGGTGCCGCCGGTCGCATCGCGCTCGAAGGCCCACAGCCCGTAACAGAGCACCAGCGCCGTCGCCGACAGAGTCCACACGAAGCGCAGATACGAGCTGGTGTAGCTCTCCAACGACTTTCGGATCTTGGCGCCGGTCCGTTCGGCCAACTGCAGTTCGGCGTACCGCTTCCCGGCCGCCATGAACAGCGACCCGAAGGCCATCATCAACAGGAACCATTGCGACAGCGGCACGTCCGCCGCGACACCACCGGCGATCGCCCGAATCAGGAACCCCGACGACACGATGCAGATGTCGATCACGGGCTGATGCTTGAGCCCGAAACAGTAGGCCAGCTGGATGCCGATGTAGACCGCCATCACCACGGCCAGGTTCGGGGTGACCAGCCACGAAATCGCCAGCGACGCAACGCCCAACACAGCGGCCATCCAGTAGGCCAGCCACTGCGGCACCACCCCGGCGGCGATCGGGCGGAACCGCTTGGTCGGGTGCGCGCGGTCGGCCTCGACGTCACGCGCATCGTTGACCAGGTACACCGACGATGCCGCCAGGCTGAACACGACGAACGCCAGAAGGACGCTGACCAGCACTTCGCGGTAGTCGTAGGCGTATCGGTCGTCCCCGAGCGCGGCCACCGGGGCCGCGAACACCAGAACGTTCTTCACCCACTGACGGGGTCGAAGCGCCTTGACGATGCCCGCGGGGAGATTCTTCGGCGGTCCGGCGGTCGAGCCGGTGTCCTGACCCACCTGGGATGAGCTCATGGCTACTCGAGGCCTCCTTCGACCCGGTCCGACACTGCGCCGACCACCTTCGCGACCGCGGCCCCGACTGCGATGCCGGTGAGCACATCACTGGGGTAGTGGACACCGAGAACCAAGCGGGACAGCGCCATCGGCGGCACCAGCAGGGCCGGCAGCGGCAGACCGGTGGGCCGGGCCAGCAGCATCGCCGCCGCGGTGGTGGAGGTGGCATGCGCGGACGGGAAGCTCAACCTGCTCGGTGTGCTCACATTGACGGCGATCGCCGGGTGGTGCGGGCGCCGGCGGCGCACAACCCGTTTGATGACCACCGCGCAGGCGTGGGCGAGGAACGCTCCCGCCC
>NZ_JBAUJR010000010.1:0-3185 GCF_049683935.1 Mycobacterium sp.
CAACTGGATAGGCACGATGTGGAAAGGCCAGTTGACGTTCGAGACACCGATGTTGTTCTCGGTCGGCTTCATCGTGACCTTCCTTCTCGGCGGTCTGTCGGGCGTGCTGCTGGCCAGCCCGCCGCTGGACTTCCACGTCACCGACAGCTACTTCGTCATCGCGCACTTCCACTACGTGCTGTTCGGCACCATCGTGTTCGCCACCTACGCCGGCATCTACTTCTGGTTCCCGAAGATGACCGGCAGGCTGCTCGACGAGCGGCTGGGCAAGCTGCACTTCTGGTTGACGTTCATCGGGTTCCACACCACGTTCCTGGTGCAGCACTGGCTCGGTGACGAAGGCATGCCGCGCCGCTACGCCGACTACCTGCCCAGCGACGGCTTCACCACGCTGAACATCGTCTCGACGATCGGCGCGTTCATCCTCGGTGCGTCGACGCTGCCGTTCCTGTGGACCATCTTCAAGAGTTGGCGCTACGGCGAGGTCGTCACGGTCGACGATCCGTGGGGCTACGGAAACTCCCTGGAGTGGGCCACCAGCTGCCCGCCGCCCCGGCACAACTTCACCGAGCTGCCCCGGATCCGCTCCGAGCGCCCCGCCTTCGAGCTGCACTATCCGCACATGGTCGAACGGATGCGCCGCGAGGCTCACGTCGGCCGGGCGCACGGACCTGAGGACGGCGATGTCACCAGGATCGACGACGTCGAGGTTCGTAGCTGACCGAGCGTGCGGGCGGCACCCACGGGGTGGGGGCGTCAGGAGCGGCGCGGGAGCGCTCGTCGCTGCTGATCACGGTCACCGGTCATGATCAGCCCGGCGTCACCTCGGCCCTGTTCGAAGTGTTGTCCCGGCACCGCGTCGACCTGCTCAACGTCGAACAGGTCGTCATCCGCGGGCGGCTGACGCTCGGCGTTCTCGTCGCGGGGCCCGCCGCGGTCGCCGGCGGTCCGGAACTGGCCGCGGAGGTCGAGTCCGCGATCCACGGCGTCGGTCTCGACGTGACCATCGAGGCCAGCGACGGCATGCCGGTGCTGGGGGAGCAGCCCTCGACGCACACCATCGTGGTGCTGGGCCGGCCGATCTCCGCCGAAGCATTCGGGGTCGTGGCCCGGGAGGCGGCCACGCTGGGTGTGAACATCGACTTCATCCGCGGCGTCTCCGACTATCCGGTGACCGGCCTGGAACTGCGGGTGACGGTGCCGCCCGGAGCGTACGGCCAGTTGCAAGCGGTGCTCGCCCGGGTGGCCGTCGAGGAAAGCGTGGACATCGCGGTCGAGGACTACAGCCTGTCGCGGCGCGCCAAACGGTTGATCGTCTTCGACGTCGACTCCACCCTGATCCAGGGTGAGGTCATCGAGATGCTCGCTGCCCATGCCGGCGCCGAGGCGGCCGTCGCCGAGGTCACCGCCGCGGCGATGCGCGGCGAGATCGACTTCGCCGAGTCGCTGCACCGCCGCGTCGCGACCCTCGAAGGGCTGCCGGCCGAGGTGCTCGACGAGGTCGCCGACCAGATCGAGTTGACCCCGGGTGCCCGTACCACGCTGCGGACATTGCGGCGGCTGGGTTATCACTGCGGCATCGTCTCCGGCGGCTTCCGGCAGGTGATCGAACCCCTCGCGCACGAGTTGATGATGGACTTCGTCGCCGCCAACGAGTTGGAGATCGTCGACGGCAAGCTCACCGGGCGGGTCGTCGGTGATGTCGTGGACCGGCCCGGAAAAGCCAAGGCGCTGCGCGATTTCGCCCAGCAGGCGGGTGTGCCGATGGAGCAGACGGTGGCGGTCGGCGACGGCGCCAACGACATCGACATGCTGTCGGCTGCGGGTCTCGGGGTGGCGTTCAACGCCAAGCCTGCGCTGCGTGAGGTGGCGGATGCGTCGCTGAGCCACCCCTATCTCGACACCGTGCTGTTCATCCTCGGCGTCACCCGCAGTGAGATCGAGGCGGCGGATGCAGTCGACGGCTTGGTGCGGCGGGTCGACATTCCCGACTAGGCGGACCGCCGGAATTGCGTTCCGGCAGGCCCGTTCTCGAACTTTTTCTGCTGGAATGCAATTCCGGCGGAGAAGCGCGTCATACCACGACGGTCGTGGGTTCCGTTGCGGCGGAACCGGTCACGCTGTGCCAGGCGCGGGCGAGCAGGCCGACGGCTTCGGAGAGTTGGTCCTCGGGCAGCGCGTAGGGGATCCGGACGAAACGCTCCAGCGTTCCGTCGACGCCGAACCGAGGGCCGGCGGGCAGGTCGAGGCCGATGCGCGAGGCGGCCGCAGACAACGCGGTGCTCATCGGAGCGGGCAGTCGCACCCACAGCGACATGCCACCGGCGCCGGGTCCCGGTTGCCACTCGGGTAGCTGCTGGTGCAGCAGCGACCGGAGGAACGCTCTCCGGGTCCGCAGGATCTCCCGGCGCTCCGGAAGCAGTTCCTCGTGCTGCGCGAGAAGCCTTGCTGCGGCCAGTTGTTCGAGTATCGCGGTACCCATGTCGATCGAGGGTCGCAGCGTGGTCAGGGTGGCGATGGTGTTGCGCTCGGCGCGGATCCAGCCGATCCGCAACCCACCCCAGAACGACTTCGACATCGAGCCGACCGTCAGCACCAGGTCACGTCGGCCGGTCAGTTCGGCGGCCAATGGCGGAGGCGCCGGCCGATCGATCCACATGTCGGTGATCGTCTCGTCGATGACAGTCCGGGTCCGGGTCTCGGTGATGATGTGCGCCAGACGTTTTCGATCAGCAGCAGACAGGGTGTGGCCGGTCGGGTTGTGATTGTCGGGAATCAGGTAGGCGAGGTTGGGTGCCAGCTGATGCACCGCCGCCTCCACCGCATCCAGATCCCAGCCGTCCTCGGTCATCGACACCGGAACCGCACGCGCCCCCGCGGTGGTGATCGCCGACAGCGCACCGTGATAGGTGGGCTGCTCCACCAGGACGCGGTCACCGGGCTGGATGTATGTCGTGAGGATCAAACCGATGGCGTGCAACGCCCCGGTGGTCACCATCACCTCGTCCGGTTCGGTGGGAAGACCTCGCTCGCAGTACCTTTCGGCTATGGCCTCGCGCAGCGCCACGGTGCCGACGAGCTCGTGGCCCATGCCCTGCAGGTACGGCGTCACGTCGTCGGCCGCTGCGGCGTAGGCCGTCATCACCGCGGACGCCGGCGCGGACAGTGCGGCGCCGGCCAGGCTC
>NZ_JBAUJR010000011.1:0-12378 GCF_049683935.1 Mycobacterium sp.
TCTCCGTCGCCGGGGGCGACACCGCCTCGGCGCTGGCCGCCGGCTGCCCCGTCGTCGTCAAGGGACACGACGCACACCCCGGCACCTCCGAACTGGTCGCCAGGGCCATCACCGACGCCGTGACCCAGTCGGGCCTTCCCGCGGGCACCTTCTCGCTGCTGTTCGGCTCCGGCCCGGACCTCGGCACCACGCTGGTCACCGACCCCCGCATCAAGGCCGTGGGATTCACCGGTTCACGCTCCGGCGGGCTCGCTCTGGTCGCCGCCGCTGCCGCGCGGCCCGAACCGATCCCGGTCTACGCCGAGATGAGCTCCATCAACCCGGTGTTCCTGCTCGACGGCGCATTGGCCACACGTGGCGACGACCTCGGACGCGCCTTCGTCGGGTCGCTGACCATGGGGTCCGGACAGTTCTGCACCAACCCCGGCCTCGTCATCGCCGTCGACAGCCCCGGCCTGGACGCCTTCATCGTCGCCGCCCGCGAGGCCCTGTCCGCCGCGCCTGCCACCCCGATGCTCACCCCGAACATCGCGCGCAGCTACGCCTCCGGAGTCGACGCGCTGACCGGGGCCGCCGACCTCGTCGGCCGCGGTGAGGGGCCCACCGGCGAAACCTCCTGCCGGGCCGCGCTTTTTGCCACCGACGCTCCGAGCTTCCTGAACTCAGAGGTTCTGCAGGCCGAGGTCTTCGGATCGTCGAGCCTGATCGTGCGTTGCGCGGACTCCGACGAGATGCATGCGGTCGCGGAGGGGATCGAAGGCCAACTGACCGCCACCGTGCACGCCGACGACTCCGACGTCGACGAGGCCGGCCGGCTGCTCCCGCTGCTCGAGCTCAAGGCCGGACGAATCCTGTTCGACGGCTGGCCCACCGGGGTCGAGGTGTGCCATGCCATGGTGCACGGCGGGCCGTTCCCGGCGACATCGGACTCGCGCAGCACGTCGGTCGGCGCGAGGGCCATCGAACGCTTCCTGCGGCCGGTCGCCTACCAGAGCGTCCCGAAGTCGTTGCTGCCCAGTGCGATCGCCGACGGCAACCCTGAAAACCTGTGGCGGCGCATCGACGGCCAGCTCACGCAGGACTGAACAACCTCCACCTCACCACCCGACCACCTCCCGAGGAGCCCCGATCATGCGTCCGACCTTTGACGGCGTCCTGTTCTTCCCCGTCACCCCGTTCACCGAGTCCGGCGATGTCGACTTCGATGCGCTGGCCCGCCATCTCGCCAAGGGTGTCGACGCCGGTCCCGGTGGCGTCTTCATCGCCTGCGGCACAGGCGAATTCCACGCCATGGAGGATCAGGAGTTCGGCGCGGTCGTCCGCACCGCCGTCGAGGTGGTCGCCGGACGGGTACCGGTCTACGCCGGCACGGGTGGCTCGGTGGCACAGGCCAAGCGATTCGCCGTAGCCGCCAAGGAATCCGGCGCCGACGGGCTGCTGCTGCTGCCGCCCTACCTCGTCGAGGTGCCCCAGGCCGGCCTGGTCGACTACACGCGCGCCGTCGCCGAGGCGACCGACCTGCCCGTCATCGTCTACAACCGCAACAACGCGAAGTTCACCGAGGCCTCCGCCGTCGCGGTCGCCAAGATCACAAACGTCATCGGCTTCAAGGACGGGACCGGGAACTTCGACCAGGTGGCTCGTATCGTCGCCGCCGTCACCAGCGAGGTGGACCCCGACTTCCTGTTCTTCAACGGTCTGCCCACCGCCGAGACCACGCAACTCGCCTACCGCGCGATCGGGGTGCCGCTGTACTCGTCGGCGACCTTCGCCTTCGCACCCGATCTGGCGCTGGCGTTCTACAACAGCCTCGAGTCCGGCAACCGGGAGCTGACCGACGCCCTGCTCAACGCGTTCTTCAACCCGCTGGTCCGGCTCCGCGACACGGTGCCCGGTTACGCGGTGTCGCTGGTCAAGGCCGGCGTCACGATGGAAGGTGTGCCCGCCGGCCCGGTGCGGCCACCGCTGATCATGCCGACCGACGACGACCTCGCCGAACTGAAGGCGATCGTCGCGGCGGGCCGCGCAGTGCTGGCCGACGCCCTGTCCGGAGCGGTCTGAGCGATGTCGGCGATCCGCATCACCGGCGCCCGCATCACCCCGGTGGCGTTCGCCGACCCGCCGCTGCTCAACACCGTCGGCGTGCACCAGCCGTATGCGCTGCGGGCGATCATCCAGCTCGACACCGACGCAGGCCTGGTGGGCCTCGGCGAGACCTACGCCGACACCCGGCATCTGGCCCGGCTGCAGGCCGCCGCGGACGCGATCACCGGCCTGGACGTGTTCTCGCTCAACGCTATCCGTGCGGCGATCGCGGTCCGACTGCACGGTGACGACGCCGCGGTGGGGACCGCGGGAATGATCACCACGGCGAGCGCGGTGGATCAGGTGCTCTCGCCGTTCGAGGTCGCCTGCCTCGACATTCAGGGGCACGCCGTCGGGCGCCCGGTCTCGGACCTGCTGGGGGGTAAGGTCCGGGACGCGGTGCCGTTCAGCGCGTACCTGTTCTACAAGTGGGCGGCCCACCCCGGCGCCGAACCCGACCGGTTCGGCGAGGCCCTCGACCCGGACGGCATCGTCGCCCAGGCGCGCCGGATCATCGACGAATACGGCTTCACCGCCATCAAACTCAAGGGCGGGGTGTTCCCTCCCGAGGAGGAGATGGCGGCGATCGAGGCGCTACACGCGGCGTTCCCCAAGGTTCCTCTGCGGCTCGATCCCAACGCCGCCTGGACCCCGCAGACGTCGGTCAAGGTGGCCTCCGGGCTGGCCGGCATCCTGGAGTACCTCGAGGATCCGACGCCGGGCCTGGACGGGATGGCGGAGGTGGCTGCGCAGGCGCCGATGCCGCTGGCGACCAACATGTGCGTCGTCGCATTCGACCAACTGGCGCCCGCGGTGGCGAAACAGTCGGTACGCGTTGTTCTTTCCGATCACCACTACTGGGGCGGGCTGCAGCGCTCGCGGCAGCTGGCCGGGATCTGCGAGACCTTCGGCCTCGGGCTGTCCATGCACTCCAACTCACACCTGGGCATCAGCCTGGCCGCCATGGTGCACCTGGCCGGCGCCACCCCGAAACTGACCTACGCGTGTGACACGCACTGGCCGTGGAAGACCGAGGAGGTCGTCGAACCGGGCGCGCTGTCGTTCGTCGACGGCTCGGTGACGGTGCCGACCACACCCGGGCTGGGTGTCGAGATCAACGAGGACGCGCTGGCTGCGCTGCACGAGCAGTACGTGCGCTGCGGGATCCGTGACCGCGACGACACCGGTTACATGCAGACCGTCGACCCGGAATTCGAGCTGCTCAGCCCCCGCTGGTAAGCGGTTCGGCCCCCTGACAGCCCTGCCGGGTTCTACCGTAGGGGCATGGCTGACCAGTCGGCGGCGATCGAGGCCGCCCACCCACCCGAGGTGCTGCTGCGGGTACTCAACCCCATCCTGCGGCGCGCCCTGCGGACACCGCTCGGAAGTCCGCTCGCGGAGTTCATGCTCGTCGACTTCACCGGACGCAAATCGGGGCGGCGGTTCTCGGTGCCCGTCAGCGCGCATCACCTCGACGGCGACCTCTACGCGGTGCTGGAAGCGCAGTGGAAGTACAACTTCCGCGATGGCGCCGACGCCGAGGTGTACCACCGCGGCAAGAAGTCGGTGATGCGCGGCGAGCTGATCACCGACGCACCGGTCGTCGTCGACATCGTGCACCGGGTGGCCCAGGGCTACGGCGCCAAGAAGGCGCAGCGCAGCATGGGCATGACGTTCCGCGACGATCGGGTGCCTTCGGTCGCCGAGTGGGAGGAAGCCGTCCCCCGGCTGAAGATCGCCGCGATCAAGCTGACACCCAAGGCCTGATGTTCTCGCTGGCACGACTGTCCTGCTTCGTCGCCGTCGCCGAGGAACTGCACTTCGGCCGCGCCGCCGAGCGGCTGCACATGACGCAGCCTCCGCTGTCCCGTCAGGTTCAGCAGCTCGAGAGCGAACTCGGGGTACAGCTCATCGACCGCACCACCCGGACGGTGACGCTGACCCCGGCGGGCGCGGCGTTCCTGCCCGACGCGCGACGCATCCTGCAGCTCGCCGAGGGGGCCGCGCAGACGGTCAAGCGCATTCCCGCGGGTGACCTCGGCACCGTCGTCGTCGGATTCACCGCCGCCTCCGCGCACGCCGTGCTGCCGCGGCTGTTGGAACGCGCGCGGGAGCGGCTGCCCGACGTGAAGCTCGATCTGCGGGAGATGGTGACCGCCGCGCAGATCGAGGGGCTGATGACCGGCGAGCTGGACCTGGGGATGGCGCGCCCGCCCCTGAAACGGCCCGGTCTGGTGTCGCGGCCGCTGCTGCACGAACAGCTGATCGTCGCGCTGCCCGCGGGCCACCAACTGGTCGATCTGGCGCGGCAGTTGACACTGACCGACCTCGACGGCCAGGACGTGGTGATGTATTCGCCTGTGCAAGCACGGTATTTCAACGATCTGCTGGTCAGCACCTTCACCATCGCCGGCGCCACGCCGAACTATGTGCAATACGTGACGCAGGTGCACACCATGCTGGTGCTGGTGCGCTCAGGACTCGGCATCGCACTGGTACCGGCCTCAGCGGCGACGCTGCACCCCGAGGGTGTGGTGTTCCGGACGATCGGGGCGTTCCGCGAGCGACCCGTCGAGCTTGATGCGGTGTGGCGCGGCGATTCGACCAACCCTGCGTTGTTGCGTCTGCTCAAAGATGTTCTGCCGCAACAGGAGTGGACCACCGACGACCTGGTCGAGGGCGTCAGCTGAAACCCCGCCGGAATTGCGTTCCGGCAGGCTGCCACGCGGCTTTCGACTGCTGGAATGCAGTTCCGGCGCGGCGGTATTGTCCCGATATATGCGATTGCGGCAATATGGGAGGGGTCGGCGGTTTACTCTCGAAACGATTCGATGAAGGAGGTTGTCATGGCACGACCCGATCACAACCGCAGCAGCGATTGCGGCTGCCAGTGCTTCTCGTGCAGATCCGGCAAGCACTGCAACGAAGGCAACTGCGGCAAGCGTTGACGGTCTGACCCCACCCCTGCCGGAATTGCATTCCGGCAGGGCCACTCTCGACCTTCGTCTGCTGGAATGCAATTCCGGCGGGGACTTAGGCGGGAATACAGTTTCGGCGGGTGACTAGCGGGCGGGTGCTGGTTGCTGGACCGGGGTGACGAGCTCACCCGTCGCCAGGAAGGCATCGAGGTTCTGCAGCGTCAGCGCCTCCATGGCGGCCCGCGTCTGCACGGTCGCGCTGCCGACGTGCGGCAGCAGCACCACGTTGTCCAGGCCGAACAGCACTTCCGGCACCTGTGGCTCGTCGGCGAACACGTCCAGGCCGGCACCGGCCAGCCTGCCGTCAACCAGCGCGGAGACCAGCGCATCCTGGTCCACCACGCTGCCGCGCGCGATGTTGATCAGGTAGCCGTCGGAGCCCAGCGCGTCGAGCACCTCGCCGTCCACCAGACCCCGCGTGCCGTTACCGCCGGCAGCGGCGACAACGAGCACGTCCACCCTGCGGGCCAGCTCCACCGGTGACGACGCGTAGGTGTACGGCGAATCCGAGAGCTCGCTGCGGTTGTGGTAGCTGATCGAGCAGCCGAAGGCGCTGAGCCGCAACGCGATCGCCCTTCCGATACGACCCAGCCCGATGATGCCCACGCGGCTGTTGCTGACCTGACGGGTCAGCGGGTAGTTCCCCTCGACCGGCCAGCGGCCGGCCCGCACGTAGCGGTCCGAGGCCGAGAAGTGCCGAAGCGTGTCGATCACCAGACCCACCGCCGTATCCGCCACACAGTCGGTCAGGACGTCGGGGGTATTGCTCACCCCGACGCCCCGAGCTGAGGCCGCCTCGACATCGGTGGTGTCGTAGCCGACGCCGAAGTTGACCACCGCGCCGAGATTCGGCAGCGCCGCCATCAGCGAAGCGTCCACCCCTGTGCGACCCGAGGTCACCACCGCGGTGATCTCCGCGCCGTGGCCGGCGAGGAACGCCTCGCGCTCGCCGGCGGAGTCAGGCAGCACCCGAGCGGCGTAGTCGTCGGCCAGCGTCTGCGCGAGCGACGGCTTCAACGGCCCGACCTGCAACACGGTCGGCTTCTGCGCGGCATCACGTTGAGTCTCCATAGTGATCCCCACGGTACGACGAGCTGGGAATACCCGTCCACGTCCGAAATAGCATTGACTTATAGCCAAACAGCATTGGCAGCACGGTGCCGCCGAGGTCTGAGCATCAGTGAACCTGAGTGATCAAGGAATCTGCAGCTCAAAGGGTATTTTCAAGGGAAGAGCGCAACACCGTTGGACCCATAGAATCCCGCAGAACACGCCTTTGGCCGGGGTTGACGCTCTTTCCGACCTGCTCTTACGGTGTGGTTGCCATCACAGATGCCATCTACATACGTGGACGTCACCATCCCCGGCCCGGGAGGACCCATGAACCCCGCAGCACCGAGTACCCGCCGCATGCGCCGGAGCCTCACGGCTCTCGCCCTCGCGGGAGTCACCGTCGCTGCCGTCGGCTGCACCGTCGCGAACTCCGGCGGCGGCGGATACGACCCCGACACGCTGCGCATCGTGCTCCCTCAGGAGCCGCCGACGCTCGAGCCGTGTGAGAGCTCGCTGACCTCCACCGGCGTCGTGGTCCGCTCCAACATCACCGAACCGCTCATCGAGCGCGACTCCACCACCGGCGACCTGCAGCCGCTGCTGGCCACCGACTGGGAGCAGACCAGCCCCACCGAGTGGACCTTCACCCTCCGTGACGGCGTGACGTTCTCCGACGGAGCCCCGTTCACCTCCGAGGACGCCGCATTCTCCATCGACCGCGCCGTCAACTCCGACTTGCAGTGCAACGTCGACGGATACGTCTTCGGCGACGAGGAACTCTCCCTGCAGACGCCGGACGCCAACACCGTCGTCGTCGGCACCACCGAGCCGGATCCGATTCTGCCGCTGCGAATCTCCTTCGTCGAGATCGTGCCCCGCACTACCAGCACCACCGAGAAGGTCCGGGAACCGATCGGCACCGGCCCGTACGCGATCGAAAACTGGGAGTACGGCCAGAAGCTCTCCCTGGCAAGCAATCCCACCTACTGGGGCGAGCCACCAGCGTTCCCGCGCGCCGAATACCAGTGGCGCAGCGAGGGCAGCGTCCGCGCCGCCATGATCACCAACGATGAGGCCGACATCGCCACCGGCCTCGGTCCTGAAGACGGCGCCGGCGACCTCGGGGTGCCGTTCCAGAACAACGAGACCACCGCGCTGCGTATTCAGGCCACCGAACCGCCGCTGGACGACATCCGGGTGCGCCAGGCCATCAACTACGCCGTCAACCGCACCGGCATCGTCAAGGCGCTGTTCCGGGACCTGGGCGAGCCTGCCGCACAACTGATCCCGACCGGCGTCGTCGGCTACAACGACGAGCTGCAGATCTGGCCGCACGACATCGACAAGGCCAAGGCTCTTGTCGCCGAGGCCAAGGCCGACGGGGTTCCCGTCGACACCGAGATCCGGCTGATCGGCCGCACGGCGCAGTTCCCGAAGATCGCCGAGACCATCGAGGTGATGCAGAGCGAGTTCACCGAGATCGGCCTCAACGTCAAGATCGAGATGATGGACACCGCAGCGCAACTGGAGTACCAGCTGCGTCCGTTTCCTCCCAATACCGGGCCGTACCTGCTGATGATCATGCACGGCAACCAGGCCGGTGACGCCGCGTTCACCCTCGATCAGTACATGCTCTCCGACGGACCGCAGGCCGCCTACGGCACACCGGAGTTCGACGCGAAGATCCGCGCCGCCGAGGCGCTCACCGACGAGGCCCGCCAGGACGCGTTCGCCCAACTGTTCGCCGAGGAACCCGAGGAGATCATGCAGATGGCCTATCTCGCCCACATGCAGGGCATCCTCGGCAAGTCGGCGCGGGTCGACTACACCCCCAACCCGGCGACCGGCGACGAGATGCAGTTGGCCGCGATGACCCCGGTCGCCCCTGACCGCACCGACCAGTCCTGAAAGCAGGAAGGCCAAGCCCATGTTCTCCTTCGTCCGGCGCCGGATGTACTCCAGCGCACTGCCGTTGATCATCGTTCTACTCGGGGTGTTCCTGCTCGCCAGGCTCACCGGTGACCCGACCAACCTGTACCTGTCCGAATCGGCGACACCGGATCAGCGCGCCGCGTTCGCCGAGCAGAACGGATTCAACGACCCGCTGATCACCCAGCTGATCGATTACTTCAAGGGCGTCATCCACCTGGACTTCGGAACCTCCTTGCGCACCGGCGAACCCGCGGCCGAGATGGCGCTGCGGGCCTTCCCAGCCACGCTGCAGCTCGCATTCGCCACCATGCTGTTGGCCATCGTCGGCGCCGTCGTCATCGGCTGCTGGGCCGCCTACCGGCCCAACTCACTGGCCGACCGGTTCTCCAGCCTGCTGTCGATGACGGCGGCATCCATCCCCGACTTCTGGTTCGCCATCACCGGCGTATGGGTGTTCGCGGTGGTGCTCGGGGTGCTGCCCACCTCCGGCGTCGACGCAGGCATCCTGTCGTGGGTCCTGCCCGTCGCCACGCTGATGATCCGGCCCCTCGGTGTGCTCACCCAAGTGGTCCGCGGCGCAATGGTTTCCGCGCTCTCAGCGCCCTACGTACGGCTGGCCCGCAGCAAAGGCGCCAGCGACTTCCGCGTCGTCACCCACCACGCGCTGCGCAACGCCGCGGCACCTGCACTCACCGTCGCCGGCGACCTCGCGGTCGGTTTGATCAACGGCGCGGTGGTGGTCGAGGCCATCTTCGGCTGGCCCGGCATCGGCAAGCTGATGATCGACGCGATCCTGCAGCGCGACTTCGCGGTCCTGCAGGCCGCCGTGCTGCTCACCGCGGTCAGCATCTTCGTTCTCAACATCCTCATCGACGCCTGCTACGCGCTGCTCGACGCGCGGGTGCGCGAACCGGCCAAGGTCTGACGGGAGATACCTCACCATGACTCAACTCGATCAGGTTCCGGTCAAGCCGACCACCGCGGTCGTCGGCGAGCCCGACAAGAACTCCAACAAGCGAGGCCGCTCCCTCTGGTTCCGGCTGCTGATCAACGATCGTGTCGCCGCCGTCGCCGCCGGTGTGCTCGGCCTGGTGTTCCTCACCGCGATCTTCGGACCGATGCTGATGGGCGACCTGGCCACCCGCATCGACCTCGACAACTCCAACCAGGCACCGTTCACGCTGACACACGGCTGGGCCAACGTGCTGGGCACCGATCCGCTGGGCCGCAGCATGCTGGCCCGGCTCATCGTCGCCTGCCAGACCACGCTGTCGGTCGCGGTCCCGGCGGTGGTCATCTCCGCGGTCGTCGGCTCGGCCATCGGCATGTGGGCCGGCTTCTACCGCGGATGGCGTGAGACCGTCGCGATGCGCGTCGCCGACGTGATCATGAGCTTCCCGTCGCTGCTGCTCGCGGTCGTGGTGCTCTATGTCTTCTCCCCGAGCGCAGCCAACATCATCCTGGTGCTGGCGATCACCCGCATCCCGGTGTACCTGCGTACCGCCCGGGCCGAATCCGCCGAGTTGCAGAGCCGGGTCTTCGTCGACGCGGCACGCACGTTCGGCGCCAGCGCCAACTCGATCATCGGCCGCCACGTGCTGCCGATCGTGTTGCCCACGCTGCTGACCGTGGCGACGCTGGACTTCTGCTACGTGATGCTGGCGGAGAGCTCGTTGAGCTTCCTGGGCATCGGCATCCAGCCGCCCGACGTCAGCTGGGGCCTGATGGTCGCCCAGGGCCGCACCTACCTGCACACCGCCTGGTGGTTGTCGTTCTTCCCCGGCCTGGCGATCGTCATCACCACCGTCTCGGCCACCATCCTGGCCGCATGGGCCCGCATCGCCACCGACCCCGGCCAGCGGTGGCGCCTCACCGTCCCGCAGAAGCGGCTGGCCAAGTTCACAAAAGCCGGAAAGCGCCTCTCATGAAAGGCCCTGTGATGACTGCACTCGCCGATCACGACGTTCCTGTCGGGGGCGTCGACACCGCCCCGGTGCTCCAGGTCGACGGGCTGTCGGTGGAGGTCCGCACCATCTCCGGCACGCTGCGCGCGGTCAACGAGGTGAGCTTCGAGGCCCGCCGCGGCGAAACCCTGGCGCTGCTCGGTGAATCCGGTTGCGGCAAGTCGATGACGGCCACCGCGCTCGTCGGCCTGTTGGAGCCGGTGGCCGACATCGTCGGTGGCAGCGCCAAACTCGCGTACCAGGACGGCACCGTCGACCTCATCAAGGCCGACCGGAAGAAGAGACGCGAGATGGCCGGCACCGAGCTGGCTATCGTCTTCCAGGACGCGCTCACCGCGCTGAACCCGCTCTACACCGTGGGAACCCAACTGGCCGAACCATTCCGGATCCATCAGGGCATGAACGCCAAGGACGCCAAGCGCAAGGCCGTCGACCTGATGACACGCGTCGGCATCCCACAGCCGGAGACTCGGCTCGACTCCTACCCGCACCAGTTCTCCGGCGGGATGCGTCAGCGCCTTCTCATCGCGATGGCGGTGGCGCTCAATCCGAGTGTGCTGATCGCCGACGAACCGACCACCGCGCTCGACGTCACCGTGCAGGCGCAGATCATGGCGCTGCTGCGCGATCTGCGCGCAGAGTTCGACATGGCCGTCGTGCTCATCACCCACGACCTGGCGCTGGTCGCCGAAGAGGCCGACCGGGTGGCGGTCATGTACGCCGGCAACATCATCGAGACCGGAACGGTCGCCGAGGTTTTCGGCAACCCCAAGCATCCCTACACCAAGGGACTGCTGAACTCGGTGCCCGTCAACGCCCGCCGCGGGGACGAGCTCAAGTCGATCGGCGGCACTCCGCCCGACCTGCATTCGGTCCCCGAGGGTTGTGTGTACCAGGAGCGATGCCCGATCGCCCAGCAGGTCTGCATCACCAAGCAACCCACGCTCGAATCCGTGGGCGCCGGAGCCGCCCCGGGGGCCACATCCGACCCGAGCCGCAAGGCCGCCTGCCACTTTCCGGAAGAGGTTCGTAATGTCTGACAACCTGCTCGAGGTCCGCGACGTCCGCAAATCCTTCCGGGTGCCGCACGCCAAGAACCCGCTGTGCGCCCTGGACGGCATCACGCTGGATCTGGCCCGCGGCGAGACGCTGGGCCTGGTCGGCGAGTCCGGCTGCGGAAAGTCCACGCTGGCAAGAACACTGATGATGTTGGAGCGTCCCGACTCCGGGACCGTGAGCTTCGACGGCGTCGACCCGTTCAGTCTGCGCGGCGCGGACCTGCTGAAGTTCCGCAGCCGTGTGCAGATGGTGTTCCAGGATCCCTACGCGTCGCTGAACTCCCGGATGTCGGCGGCCGACATCATCGCCGAGCCGTGGCGCAGCCACAAGGGCCTGATCAAGAACCGCAAGGACCGCGACATGCGGGTACGTGGCCTGCTGGATCTGGTCGGCCTGGGAGCCAAGGCGGCGGAGAAGTATCCACAGGAGTTCTCCGGCGGACAGCGTCAGCGGATCGGCATCGCCCGGGCTCTGGCGCTGAACCCCGATGTCATCATCTGCGACGAGCCCGTCTCCGCGCTCGACCTGTCGGTGCAGGCCCAGGTGCTCAACCTGCTCAACGATCTGCAGCAGCAGCTCGAGATCAGCTACATCTTCATCTCCCACGACCTGTCGGTGGTCCGCCATGTCGCCGACCGCGTAGCGGTGATGTATCTCGGCCGGATCGTCGAAAACGGCCCGACCGAAGCAGTTTTCGAGCGCTCGAACCACCCGTACACCGCGGCGCTGATGTCGGCCGCCCCGACCCTGGACAGCGAACAGCGCAGACAGCGGATCCTGCTCGAGGGCGAGGTGCCCTCACCGATCAACCCGCCGTCGGGGTGCCGCTTCCGCACCCGCTGCTGGAAGGCCACCGACGAGTGCGCTACGACGGCACCGGCCAGCGTCACCGACCCGCAGGTCCCCGGCCACACCGCCGAGTGCCACCACCCGATGCTGCTGGAGGGGAGTGGGCTTGAGACAGTGCCGGCATGACTATCGCGGGGTACTGCGTCCTGGCCGTCGCCATCGTTCTGGCATCGGCACTGCAGTCCTCGATCGGATTCGGCATCGGGATGCTGGCGGCGCCGATCGTGGCGCTGGTCGACCCGGCAATGATCCCCGCCACCCTGATCATGGTCGCCACGCTGGTCACGCTGATGGTCGTGATCCGCGAACGCCAGGCGATCGACCTGTCGGGCACGGGTTGGGCGCTGATCGGCCGGGTTCCCGGCACCGTCGCCGGAGCGCTGCTGTTGGCGGCGCTGCCGCACCGCGCGTTGGCGATCCTGCTGGCCGGCGTCGTGCTGGGAGGGGTGGTGCTGACC
>NZ_JBAUJR010000012.1:0-13648 GCF_049683935.1 Mycobacterium sp.
AGCGCGCAAGACGACGGGGGCGCGCTGAGCGCGCAAGACGGCAGGGCGCGCGCTAAGCGCGGGTGGCCAGCGTCAACTCCATCAGCTTGATCGCCATACCGCAGGCGTCGATGCCGGGCGACTGAGGGTTGACCCACCAGCCGACGACACCGGCGGCGTCGCTGGCGACACCGCACGCCCCGTTGGGGTCGTTGGGCCGCATCACGATCGATTGGATGCCGGCGATCGACCGGCTCTCGATCTGATACTCCAACTGTTCGGCGGTCGAGCGTTCGTTGTCCAGGTCGCCGAGTTCGAACCAGAAGCGGGTGATGTCGACCAGGCCGGCGGGATTGGCCGCCTGCCACCGACAGACCGCACCGACGAACGTGCTCTGGATGTCCAACGGATCGGCCCCGACGGTCTCGGCGAGGATGTCCTCGGTGAGCACGTCGCATTCCTTCAGCAGGTTCGGGTACTGGCGCTCCGAGTCGTTGTTGCGGGGCACGTTTCCGCTGCCCGCCTGTGCCGCCGTGCCCTCGACGGTCTGTGTGCACCCGGTCAGCACGACCAGGCCGGCCAATGCCCCGGCCAGGGCCCGACGGGCGCTCACCGGGAGTTCACGATCGACTGGCGGGTGAGTTCGGTGGCGACGTCGCATGCGTCCGGGAACGGCGGCTGGGCGTAGCTGATGGACCACTCGATGAAGTCGTCGTCGAACTGGATACCGATCTCGCAGAGGTTCACCGCACCCGTGGTGAGATCTTCGTTGACCCCCATGAAGCCGTCGTGGCCTTCGATGCTGATGTCTTCGACGCTGGTGCGGGACAACTCGATGGTCTTGCGCTCACGGCCGATCGGGCTGCCGCGGAACCAGGTGAAGGAGAAGTGAGGACCGAGGATGCTGCCGCCGGCGAGCCACTGGCAGCCCACCGACGTCTGGGCGGTGTTCACCAGACCGGGCACCTGGGTCTGCTTGATGATCTCCTCGTCGCTGATGCCGCCGCACTGGGGGAAGAACGGTCCGTGCGCGATCTCCTGCTGCGGAGCGTCGGTGGCGGGCACTTCCGGGGATGCCGGGTCCGAATCCGAGCACCCGGCGACCACCGTGAGCATGGCCGCGGCGGCCACGGCCAGCGCCCCGCGCACGCGGGGGGACGAGGCAGCGCGTGCCGACTTGCTGGATGTCACGCCATGCACTGTAGCGGCAGCGTTCGGCGTGAACCACCGACATGCCGACTGACCTGCTTATTTAAGCAATTCTCAGGTGGGCCAGCCGAACACGCGTCCCGCCGGGCCGGTGTGCGACAGTAGCGGGATGCTCTGGGTGCTGCTCCGACGGCACGTGCAGCCGTACCGGAAGCCGCTCTCGGTGGTGGCGGCACTCCAGGTCATCAGCACTCTTGCGACGCTCTACCTTCCGACGGTCAACGCCGCGATCATCGACGACGGCGTCGCGCAGGGCGACCTGCGTCGGATCGTCGAGCTGGGTGCGGTGATGCTCGCGGTGACCGCACTGCAGGTGGTGTGCGCCGTCGGTGCGGTCTACTTCGGGTCGCGGGCCAGCATGGGTGTCGGCCGGGACCTGCGCTCGGTGATCTTTCACCACGTCACCGGTTTCTCCGCCGAGGAGACCGCACGCTTCGGCGCGCCGTCGCTGCTGACCCGGACCACCAACGACGTCCAGCAGATCCAGTTGCTCGTGCAGCTGACCTGCACGATGCTGATCACCGCCCCGATCATGTGTGTGGGCGGCATCTTCATGGCCATTCACCAGGACGCCGGTCTGTCGTGGCTGTTGGTGGTCAGCGTGCCGCTGCTGGCCATCGCCAACTACTGGATCGTCTCTCATCTGCTGCCGATCTTCCGACGCCTGCAGCACCAGATCGACGCCATCAACCGGGTGATGCGTGAGCAGCTCACCGGGCTACGGGTGGTCCGGGCGTTCGCGCGGGAGTCGTTCGAACGCAAGCGATTCGCCGAGACCAACCGCGCGTTGGCCGGCACCGCGCTGGAAGCCGGGCGTTGGCAGGCGCTGATGCTGCCGGTGACCACCCTGGTGATCAACGTGTCCAGCGTGGCGTTGATCTGGTTCGGCGGGATGCGCATCGACGCGGGCGAGATGCAGGTGGGGTCGCTGATCGCCTTCCTGTCCTACTTCATGCAGATCCTGATGGCGGTGCTGATGGCGACGTTCATCCTGGTGATCATCCCGCGGGCGTCGGTCTGCGCGGAGCGAATCACGGAGGTGCTCACCACGCAGCCGGCGATCACCAGCTCGCCGCACGCACTGAGCCCGGCAACGCTGACCGGCGAGGTGCGTTTGGACGCGGCCACCTTCAGCTATCCGGGCGCGGACCGTCCGGTGCTGCAGGATGTCTCGCTGACCGCGCGACCCGGCACCACCACCGCCATCGTCGGCTCGACGGGGTCGGGCAAGTCGACGCTGCTGTCGCTGATCTGCCGTATGTACGACGTGACGGACGGCTCGGTCAGCGTGGACGGGATCGACGTTCGGGAACTCGACGTCGAACGTCTCTGGTCGATCATCGGGCTGGTCCCGCAGCGCGGGTACCTGTTCTCGGGCACAGTTGCCGACAACCTGCGCTACGGCAAAGCGGACGCGACAGACGACGACATGTGGGACGCGCTGCGGATCGCCGCGGCCGACGACTTCGTCGAAGCCCACCCCGACGGGCTGCAGATGCGGGTGTCACAGGCGGGCATGAACTTCTCCGGCGGGCAGCGCCAGCGGTTGGCCATCGCCCGCGCCGTCATCCGCCGGCCCGCCATCTACCTGTTCGACGACGCATTCTCCGCACTCGACGTGCACACCGATGCCCGCGTTCGCGCCGGCCTGCGCGAGATCTCCTCGCAGTCGACGGTGATGATTGTGTCGCAGCGCATCTCGACCGTCGCCGGCGCCGACCAGATCGTCGTGATCGACGACGGCCGGGTGGTGGGCACCGGAACCCACGAGCACCTCCTCCAGACCTGTGACGCCTACCAGGAGTTCGCGGATTCCCAATCGGTGAAGGCCGGCGAGGCATGACCGGGCCGATGGGCCGCGCGATGCGCGGGACAGAACCGCCCGAGGTGCGGTCGCGCGACTTCAAGGGGACGGCGCTCCGGCTTCTCGCTCGGCTCACCCCCCAGCGGGGCATGACCGTCGCGGTGATGCTGCTGGGCGTCGGCGGCATCGCGATCGGGGTGATCGGACCACGAATACTCGGTCACGCCACGGATCTGCTCTTCAACGGCGTCATCGGCCGCCAATTACCCGACGGACTGACCAAGGAGCAGGCTGTCGAGGCGGCGCGTGCCCGCGGCGACGACAGTTTCGCCGACCTGCTGTCCGGGATGAACGTGGTGCCCGGGCAGGGAGTCGACTTCGGCGGCGTGGCACGGACGTTGGCGCTGGCGCTGGCGCTGTATCTGGTTGCCGCGCTGTTGGTCTGGATGCAGGCGCGGCTGCTCAACGTCGTCGTGCAGCGAACGATGGTCGCGCTGCGCTCCGATGTCGAGGACAAGGTGCACCGGCTTCCGCTGCGGTACTTCGACTCGCGCCAGCGCGGCGAGGTACTCAGCAGGCTGACCAACGACGTCGACAACGTGCAGACGTCCCTGTCCATGTCGATCACCCAGCTGCTGACCTCGGTGCTGACGGTGTTCGCCGTGCTGGTGATGATGCTGACGATCTCCCCGCTGCTGACATTGCTCACGGTGGTGACGGTGCCGTTGTCGCTGTGGGTCACCCGCTCGATCGCACGCAGATCGGCCAAACTGTTCGTCGCGCAGTGGCGGGACACCGGCAGGCTCAACGCCCACATCGAGGAGACCTACAGCGGCTTCACCGTCGTCAAGACCTTCGGGCACCGGGCGCACGCCGAGGAACAGTTCAGTGAGCTCAACGACGACGTCTACCGCGCCAGCTTCGGCGCCCAGTTCCTGTCGGGGTTGGTGTCACCGGCGACGATCTTCGTCGGGAACCTGAGCTATGTGGCGGTGGCGGTGGTGGGCGGTCTGCAGGTCGCTACGGGGCAGATCACCCTCGGCAGCATCCAGGCGTTCATCCAGTACGTACGGCAGTTCAACCAGCCGCTGACGCAGATCGCCGGTATGTACAACACCCTGCAGTCCGGCATCGCGAGCGCCGAACGGGTCTTCGATCTGCTCGACGCCGAGGAGGAGCCACCCGATTCGTCCGAGGTGATGCCCGCCCCCGACGACCAGCGCCGTGGCCGTGTCGAGTTCGACCACGTGTGGTTCGGCTACCTGCCCGACACCCCGGTCATCGAGGATCTGTCGCTGATCGCCGAACCCGGTACCACCGTCGCCATCGTCGGCCCGACGGGTGCGGGCAAGACGACGCTGGTGAACCTGCTGATGCGGTTCTACGACGTCGATGCGGGCCGGATCCTGCTCGACGGTGTGGACATCGCGTCGGTGAGCCGCGGTTCACTGCGCTCGCGCATCGGGATGGTGCTGCAGGACACCTGGCTGTTCGCCGGCACGGTGTACGACAACATCGCCTACGGCCGGCCCGACGCCACCGAGGAGGAAGTGCTCGAGGCTGCCACGGCGGCCTATGTGGATCGCTTCGTGCACACGCTGCCTGACGGCTACCAGACCCGGATCAACGACGGCGGTACCAACATCAGCGCGGGTGAGAAGCAACTCATCACGATCGCGCGCGCGGTGCTGGCCCGACCTCAGCTGCTGATCCTCGACGAAGCGACGAGTTCGGTGGACACCCGAACCGAGGTTTTGATCCAGCACGCGATGAGCCGACTGCGTCGCGACCGCACCAGTTTCATCATCGCGCACCGGCTTTCGACGATCCGCGATGCCGACGTGATCCTCGTCCTGGAAGCGGGCAGGATCGTCGAACGCGGCAGTCACGCCGAGTTGCTCGCCCGCCGCGGCGAGTACTGGACCATGACGCAGGCGTGAAGCCATAAGCGTTGTGCTCAATGACGATCGGCGGATCTCGCCGACGGTGTCGGGCAGGATGGCGCCATGAGCACCGAGTCGGACCCGAGGACCGTTCACACGTTCTGCAGGTACTGCCTGGCCTCGTGCGGTGTCGATGTGACGGTTCAGGACAACCGGGTGGTGAAGATCTCGGCCGACAAGCAGAACCCGCACACCTGGCACGACTTCTGCGCCAAGGGCCGCACCGCCGGTCAACTGGTCGAGCATCCGAGACGGATCCTCAATCCGATGCGTCGGGTGGGCGACTCCTACGTCGAGGCGACGTGGGAGGAGGCGATCGCCGACATCGCGGCCCGGATGAACGCCGTCATCGACGCCGACTGCCCGGACGCTGTCGGCGTGTACTACGGCAATCCGTCCGGCTTCTCGTCGTCCAACATCATCTTCATGAACGGCTGGCTGGACGCGATCGGCACCCACAGCCGGTACTTCGTCGGCTCGATCGACCAGAACGCGATGCACGTGGTCGCGGCGGCCATGTACGGGTCGATTCTGATGGCACCGGTCTCCGACATCGACAATTGTGATTACTTCCTGCTCATCGGCACCAACCCCGCAGTCAGCGCATGGAACTGGCTGGAGACAGTGCCCGGCGGCTGGCGACGCGCACTGGCCCGCCAGGCACACGGCGCCACGATCGTCGTCGTCGACCCGCTGCTCACCGAATCCGCCGAGAAGGCCGACCGCCACCTGGCGGTACGGCCGGGCCAGGACTGGGCCCTGCTGCTCGCCATGGTGAAGGTGATCCTCGACGAGAGCCTCGAGCACCAGCAGGACTGCACCGAACTCGCCACCGGCGTGACGGAGTTGCGCGCCCTCGTCGCCGAGGCCGACATCGACGACCTTGCGCGGCGGTGCGATCTCGACAGCGCTCAGATCATCGATGTGGCAAGGGAGTTCGCGGCCGCCGAACGCGCGATGGTGGTGACCCGCACCGGAGTGTCGATGCACCTGACCGGCACCGTCGCAGAGTGGCTCGGGCACGTGCTGAATGTGATCACCGGACGGATGGACCGTCCCGGTGGCCGACGGTACGAGCCAGGGTACGTCGACGCGATCCGGATGTCCGGCATGGTCAAGACGAGCCCGCACCGCAACCGACTGTCGGGTCGCGAGATGGTGGCCGGAGCCCACGCGCTGTCCGAACTCCCCGCCGAGATCACCACACCCGGACCAGGCCAGATCCGGGCGATGCTGATCAACTGTGGCAACCCGGTGGTGTCCGGACCAGACGGGGCCAAGCTCGACGAGGCGCTGTCGCAACTGGACCTGCTGGTGGTGATCGACTTCGTGCAACGCGAAAGTCATCGGCACGCGCACTGGTTGCTGCCAGCGGTGCACTGGCTCGAACGCGATGATCTGTTGGCGTTCACCAGCAACATGCACGACGAGCCCTATCTGCAGTACGGGGCCAAGGCCGTCGAGCCACCTCCGGGGGCACGCCAGGAGTGGCGGATCTTCGTCGACCTTGCGATTGCGATGGGCAAACCGCTCTTCCGCGCCAAGGGTTTCAACAGCTTCATCACCGCCACCCGTCGGGCCGCCGCTGTCACGGGCACACCGCGACTGGAGTTCACTCCGCACTGGATCGACCGCCTTGTGCTCGCCACCGGCCGGAAGTTCAACGGCCGCAGGATCAGATGGCGTGATGTGCTCGCGCATCCGCACGGCTGGGTGCTGGGCCCGCGGGAGTTCGGGCACTTCAAGGAGGCGCTGCGCACGCCTGACAAGAAGGTGCACGTGGCGCCGCCCGAATTCGTCGCGCGGACAATCGAACTCCTGGCCGAACCTCCCGTCGAGGCCCCCGCAGGCTATCCGTTCCAGCTGGCCAACCGGCGGCACCGGCACTCGATGAACTCGTGGCTCAACGAGATACCCGGGCTGCACCCGGCGGGCAAGGGCACCGAGGTGCTCATCCACCCCGAGGACGCCGCCGGGCTGGGCATCAGCGACGGCGATCGGGTTTCGGTGTTCTCGGCGGTGGGCGCGATCGACCTCGATGCCGCGCTGAGCGAGCGGCCCCGGCCAGGCGTGGTCATCATCGACCATGGCTGGGGCTCAAGAGTTTTCGACCCACGCGGCGGCGCGGCACCCGAGTCGTTCGGGGTCAACCGCAACTTGCTGGTCGACGGCGGACCGGTGGACCCGCTGTCGCAGACCTCGGCGCTGAACTCGTCCTACGTCGGCGTCCGACGCGTGGGCTGACAACCGCCCCGCCGTCAGACCTGCGGCCCCTCGGCCCTCAGGTCGTCGACGTTGCGCATGGCGTCCCGAAGCTTGCCGAGCCACTCGTCTGTGTGCTCGCCGACGAGTCGGACCGACCACGCCAGCGCATCGGAGCGCGACCGCGCCACACCCGCGTCGACCAGCGTGTCGAGGACCTGACGTTCTGGCTGCCGCAGCCGGGTCATCACCGGTACCGCGATGTGGGTGAACAGAATTCGCTCGGGGGGAGAGTCGGAATCGATCGCTGGAATTTCTACGCCCCAGGCGACCTTGCGGTCGTAGCGTGCCTCGGCCTCGTCGGCGATGCGCATCCGGTCCGCGCGGGTCTGCTCCCGGAATCGCGCCGCCCGACCCGATGCACGAGCGTCGCTCTCGGCGCTCTCGGGTTCGGGCAGTCGGCCGATCACGGTGATCTCCTCGCGGTCGACGACGACCTCGGGGTCACCGGCGAACCAGCCTTCGGGTAGCCGCCCGGCGAACCAGTCGGCGGCGTCTGTGGCATCGGGTTGGTCGGCTTGCTGCCAGCCGCCGGAGCGGCCCGACCTGCGGCTGTGGGGGTGGTGTCTCATGATTACATGATTACACCGTTGCATCGCTGGTGGGCATGTGTTCACCGCCGGCGAAACTGTTCGAGCGGTGAACCGTCAGCGGCGCTTGAGCAGCACTGCCGCGCCGGCGCCGAGCGCTCCGGCGACCAGCAGCACGAAGGCCCAGCCGGCGCCGAACAACCACCAGACCACGCCGAGCGCAACGAGGGCGGGCGACAGCACGAACAGCACCATGCCGGGATGCTGTTTGATGACCGCGACGGCGCCCTGGGCGCGCTGGCGATCCATTTCCTTTGCCATCTCCCAAGGATGCCAGCCCGCGGGCGCGGGGCGGCATAGTGTGTGAATCCGGTGCAAGTCGAAGGAGGCAGCGATGACAGGACCTGGACAAGGCAGCTGGCAGCCCGACCCCGAGGGTCGTTACGAGTACCGGTGGTTCGACGGACAGCAGTGGACCGATCAGGTCTCTGTTCAAGGTCAGGTGAGTAGGGCACCGCTGGGTGGCGCGCCCCAGGCGGAATCGGCGACAGACCCGGGCAGACATGGCCAGCATCAGGCCCAGCACCAGGGCGGCCAGGCGCAGCCCGTGCTCGGCGGACCCGACGGATTCGCCGGCATCAGCGGTGACCTGGTCGACGGTCGGTTCAGCGAGAAGGAATCCAAGGCGATCGCCAACCAGAACTCGAGGCTGCTCCGGGTCCGTCTGGGCGAGCCGTTCATGGCCAGGCAGGGATCGATGGTGGCCTACCAGGGCAACGTCGATTTCGCCTTCGAGGGCGGCGGGGCGTCGAAGTTCATCAAGAAGGCCCTCACCGGTGAAGGCCTGCCCTTGATGCGCTGCTCCGGTCAGGGCGACGTCTTCCTCGCCGAGCGCTCCTACCACGTGCACCTGCTGAATCTGACGAACTCGGGCCTGTCGATCAGCGGAAAGAACGTCCTGGCGTTCTCCACCAGCCTCGACTGGAACATCGAGCGGGTCAAGGGCGGCAGTATCGCGACGGGCGGACTGTTCAACACCACGTTGCGCGGCAGCGGCTGGGTCGCGCTGACCACCGACGGCCCGCCCGTCGTGCTCAACGCGGCCGAGGCCCCGACGTTCGCCGACACTCAGGCGGTGGTGGCGTGGTCGGCGAATCTGCAGACGCAGCTGAAGACGAGCTTCAAGGCGGGAGCCCTCATCGGCCGCGGCTCCGGGGAGGCCGTGCAGGTGTCGTTCTACGGCAACGGATTTGTCATCGTGCAACCCTCGGAGGGGTTCCAGATCACGGCGGCGCAGTAGCTCACAGCTCGAGTAGCACGGTCACCGGCCCGTCGTTGACGAGCTCGACCTGCATGTCCGCACCGAACACCCCGGTCTGCACCGTCGCGCCCAGCACCGTCAGCGCGTCGACGAGCTCACCGACCAACGGTTCGGCGACCGCCCCCGGCGCCGCAGCGTTCCACGTCGGGCGACGGCCCTTCGTGGTGTTGCCGTAGAGCGTGAACTGACTGACCACCAGGATCGGCGCGCCGACGTCGCTCGCGGATTTCTCGTTGTCGAGAATTCTGAGTTGCCAGAGCTTTTCGGCCAGCCGTCGCGCCTTGTCGACGGTGTCGTCGTGGGTGACACCAACGAGTGCGACGAGCCCCTGCCCCTGCGGGTGAATCTCGCCGACGGTCTCGGTTCCGAGGCCGCCGGCGACCGTCACGCGAGCGGACGTCACCCGCTGCACCAGGATTCGCACGATCTACAGCGTGCCGAGGATCTGCTTCATCACGACGATCTCGCGCTGCTGGGTGTCGACGATGTCGTTGGCCAGCTGTCGCGCAGCCTCGGACTGCCCGCCGTCGATCTCGGCCTGAGCCATCCGCACCGCACCTTCGTGATGGGCGATCATTCCGTCGAGGAACTGCCGACTCGCCTCGGCGCCCTGCGCCTGTCGCAGCTGCTCGAGTTGCGTTTCGGTCATCATGCCCATCTCCTCGTGGGCCGACATGTCCCCCGACATCTCGCCGGACATGTCGTGACCTTCGTGACCGGAGGGCGCCGAGTCCGTTCCCCACTGCGCGAGCCAGCCCCGCATGGTCTCGATCTCGGGATTCTGCGCCGCCTTGATCTGTTCGGCCAGCTCGGTGACGCGTGGGTCGATCCCGTCCTTGGCCAGCACGATGTCGCTCATCACGATCGCCTGCTCATGGTGGGGAATCATGTCCCGGGCGAACGTCGCATCCACGTCGTTGTGCGAACTGGCCGCCTGCGATGTCGACTCATGGTCCTGCGTACTCTGCTCGCCCTCGGCTTCTGTCGCGGTGCTGCTGCACCCCGACATCAGCAACACGACGGTAGCGCCCACGGCACCCGCTCCGGCCAGCACACTGTGTCTGCGCATCAGTCCCTGCTCCTTTCGAACCACTTGAATACCCTAGGGGGGTATGGTACACATGGGTCACGCGGCCGCCACCAACCACCCCGGGGGAAGGAACTCCATGAGCAGCACGACCATCACCGTCGCCGGCATGAGCTGCGGCGGGTGCGCATCGTCGGTGCGGGCCGAACTCTCCACCATCCCCGGCGTCGTCGACGTCACCGTCGACGTCTCCAACGGTACGGTCACGATCGACAGCGACGCGCCCGTCGATGCCACCGCCCTGCGGACAGCCGTGGAAGAAGCCGGCTACCAGCTGGCAGGCTGATTCAGACCCCCATGACCGTCGTCACCAGGATCGCCGCATTCGCCGCCGCGCTCGTCGCGGTGTTCGCGATCGCCGTCTGGGTGGGCGGAACCTTCGGCCCCAATCCCGACATCTCGGTGCCGCACCCGGCGGTGACGAGCGAACATCAGCCGTCCCACGACGGACACGTCCGATGAACACCGTCGAACTCTCGATCGGCGGCATGACGTGCGCGTCATGCGCCGCACGCGTGGAGAAGAAGCTCAACAAACTCGACAGCGTGACCGCCACCGTCAACTTCGCGACCGAGAAGGCCCGCGTGCAATTCGGTGACGACGTCACGCCCGAACAACTCGTCGCCACCGTCGAGGCCACCGGCTACCAGGCCCGACTGCCCGAGCCCTCCCCCGCCGCCGAGGACCGGCCCTCGACCGATCCGACTGCGGCGCTTCGCCAACGGCTGCTGATCTGCCTTGCCCTGTCGATCCCGGTGATCGCGATGGCGATGGCCCCGGCCCTGCAGTTCACGAACTGGCAGTGGCTGTCCCTGACGCTGGCCGCGCCCGTCGTCGTGTGGGGCGCGTGGCCGTTCCATCGGGCGGCATGGGCGAACCTGCGGCACGGCGCCGCCACCATGGACACGCTGATCTCGGTGGGAACCCTCGCCGCACTGGGCTGGTCGGTTTTTGCGCTGTTCTGGGGTACCGCAGGCACACCGGGGATGACCCACCCGTTCGAGCTGACGATCGCCCGCACCGACGGCACCGGCAACATCTATCTCGAAGCGGCCGCCGGGGTGACGACCTTCATCCTGGCCGGCCGGTACTTCGAAGCACGCGCCAAGCGGCGCGCGGGCACCGCCCTGCGCGCGCTGCTGGAGATGGGCGCCAAGGAGGTGTCGGTTCGGCGGGACGGTGCGGAGCGGCGCATCCCCGTCGAGCAGCTGCAGATCGACGACGAGTTCGTGGTCCGTCCGGGCGAGAAGATCGCAGCGGACGGCATCGTCGTCGAAGGCAGTTCGGCGGTTGATGCGTCGATGCTCACCGGTGAGTCGGTTCCGGTGGAGGTCACGCCCGGCGACCCCGTGGTCGGCGCGACGGTGAACGTCGACGGCCGACTGGTCGTGCGGGCCGGCCGCGTGGGCGCCGACACCCAGTTGGCGCAGATGGCCCGGATGGTCGAGGACGCGCAGAACGGCAAAGCTCAGGCCCAGCGGCTGGCGGACCGGATCTCCGCGGTTTTTGTCCCGGTCGTGATCGCGTTGTCGGTGGCCACGTTGGGATTCTGGCTCGGCGCAGGGGTTTCGGTCGCCGCGGCGTTCACCGCCGCGGTGGCGGTGCTGATCATCGCGTGCCCCTGCGCACTGGGATTGGCCACCCCGACGGCGCTGATGGTCGGGACCGGCCGGGGCGCGCAGTTGGGGATCCTGATCAAGGGACCCGAGGTGCTGGAGTCCACCCGGCGGGTGGACACGGTGATCGTCGACAAGACCGGCACCGTGACAACCGGGACGATGACGCTGTTCGACGTGTTCGCAGTCGATGACGAGCAACCCGACGAGGTGCTCAGAATCGCCGGCGCAGTGGAGAGTCCGTCGGAGCACCCCATCGCCCGGGCGATCACCGCCGGCGCCCGCGACAAACTCGGTGAACTCCCTGCCGTCGATGGTTTCGCCAACCTCAGAGGCCTGGGCGTGGAGGGCACGGTCGACGGTCACCCGGTGCTGCTGGGTCGGCTTCAACTGCTGGCCGAACGTTCGTACCCGATTCCCGAGGGGCTGGCCGACGTCGCAGAGCGGACCGAACTCGAAGGCAGGACCGTGGTCGCCGTGGGCTGGGACGGCCAGGCCCGCGGGTTGCTGATGGTGGCGGATTCGGTGAAACCCACCTCGGCCGAAGCTGTTTCGCTGCTCAAACGACTCGGGCTGACACCGATCATGGTGACCGGCGACAACGCAGCGGTGGCCCGCGCCGTGGCAGCGCAGGTCGGCATCAACGAGGTGATCGCCGGGGTGCTGCCTCAGGACAAGGTCGACACCGTCACACGTCTGCAGCATGAGGGCAGAGTGGTGGCGATGGTCGGCGACGGCGTCAACGATGCCGCCGCGCTGGCGCAGGCCGACCTCGGCCTGGCCATGGGCAGCGGCACCGACGTGGCGATCGAGGCCAGCGATCTGACGCTGATCGGTGACGACCTGCGGGCCGTGCCGGACGCGATCCGGTTGTCCCGCCGGACCCTGAGCACGATCAAGGGCAACCTTTTCTGGGCCTTCGGCTACAACGTGGCCGCGTTGCCGCTGGCCGCCGCCGGGCTGCTGAACCCGATGATCGCCGGTGCCGCAATGGCATTCAGCTCGGTGTTCGTCGTCGGCAACAGCCTGCGACTGCGCGGCTTCACCCCGTCACGCTGATCACGGCCGTCGGTGGCCGGGGCGGCAGCCTTCATGCGACGTTGAGGCGCCACAGCCGATACGTCCAAGGAAGGTCGTAGAAGACCACCCAGGCGGTATACGGCGCGAGTACGGTCCGCGACGAGTGGTCGCCGGAAACCGAGGCCTGAAGCAGACCCAGTGGGACCAGAAACGTGATGATTCCCAGGAAGGCGTCGCGCGGGCTCCGTCGACCGAACAGCAGTACATTCCATAACTCATTGCCGGCCAGCACTATCAGCGCAAGCCGGTAGGACCGGCGGTCACGTTGGATCACGCTGCGATGGACGACGACGCCCATCACGGCGTAGTAGGCGAGACCAACGATGTAGAAGCCGGACATCGGCAATTGCATCTTCGGTCGGCGCAGCTCCGAGAACCACTCCATCGATTTGCTGCCGACGAAGGCGTTGCCGAGGACGGCTGCAGCTGCGACCGGAAGGGCGGTCTTGGCTATTCGGCCCGCGCAGAACCCGGACCTGCGACCTGATCGCATCGACCCCACCGGGCACCTCACCCATGCATCGAACACCAACCTCGGGCGAACCATCCACAAATCGACCAGAAATGCGACTGCCCAAACCACAGTGACACAGCAGAGTTGACTAGTTGGACTCAGCAGAGGCCCGTCGCGCCCTGAAGGCCTTCACATCGGGCTTGATGCCCTTGAGGTGTTTGGCGCCGGCGAACGACCACGCGAACCGCTCGTCGTCGCCGATCGCCTCACGGGTGGCCTCGGCCACGAGCACCGACCCGGGTCGCGCCGCACCGGTCACCCGGGCAGCCAGGTTGACCGGGCTGCCGAACCAGTCCCCCTCCC
>NZ_JBAUJR010000013.1:0-14724 GCF_049683935.1 Mycobacterium sp.
CCCCCAAGGCGGCCGCCCCCGAGAAGGCGCCGGCCAAGAAGCCCGACGCGCCTGCGAAGAGCGCACCGGCCGCCACCGAGGACGAGACCCAGGTGCTGCGCGGCGCCGCAGCGGCCGTCGTGAAGAACATGTCGGCATCGCTGGACGTGCCGACCGCGACCAGCGTTCGCGCCATCCCGGCCAAGGCGATGATCGACAACCGGATCGTCATCAACAACCACCTCAAGCGCACCCGGGGCGGCAAGATCTCCTTCACCCACCTGCTGGGGTACGCGATCGTGCAGGCGGTCAAGAAGTTCCCGAACATGAACCGCCATTTCGCCGAGGTCGACGGCAAGCCCAACGCGGTAACGCCGGCCCACACCAACCTCGGCTTGGCGATCGATCTGCCCGGCAAGGACGGCAAGCGCTCGCTGGTGGTGGCTGCCATCAAGAACTGCGAGACGATGAGCTTCGGTCAGTTCATCGCGGCCTACGAGGACATCGTGCGCCGTGCCCGCGACGGCAAGCTGACCGCCGAAGACTTTGGCGGGGTGACGATTTCGTTGACCAACCCCGGCACCATCGGAACCGTGCACTCGGTGCCCCGGCTGATGCAGGGTCAGGGCGCGATCGTCGGGGCCGGCGCGATGGAGTATCCGGCGGAGTTCCAGGGCGCCAGCGACGAGCGCATCGGTGAACTCGGAGTCGGCAAGCTGATCACGCTGACCTCGACCTACGACCACCGCATCATCCAGGGCGCCGAATCGGGCGACTTCCTGCGCACCATCCACAACCTGCTGCTCGATGACGAGTTCTACGACGAGATCTTCCGCGAACTCGGCATCCCGTACGAGCCGGTGCGCTGGCGCATCGACAATCCCGATTCGATCGAGGACAAGAACGCCCGCGTCATCGAACTGATCGCCGCGTACCGCAACCGCGGTCACCTGATGGCCGATATCGACCCGCTGCGGTTGGACAACACCCGCTTCCGCAGCCACCCCGATCTCGACGTCAACACCCACGGGCTGACGCTGTGGGATCTGGATCGCGAATTCAAGGTCAACGGCTTCGGAGGCCAGACCACCAAGAAGCTGCGCGACGTGCTGGGGCTGCTGCGTGATGCGTACTGCCGCCACGTGGGTGTCGAATACACCCACATCCTCGAACCCGAGCAGCAGAAGTGGCTGCAGGAGCGGATCGAGATCAAGCACGAGAAGCCCACGGTCGCCGAGCAGAAGTACATTCTGAGCAAGCTCAACGCGGCCGAGGCGTTCGAGACGTTTCTCGCGACCAAATACGTTGGTCAGAAACGATTCTCACTCGAAGGCGCGGAGACCGTCATCCCGATGATGGACGCCGCGATCGACCAGGCCGCCGAACACGGCCTCGACGAGGTCGTGGTCGGCATGCCACACCGCGGCCGGCTCAATGTGCTGGCCAACATCGTCGGCAAGCCGTACTCGCAGATCTTCACCGAGTTCGAGGGCAACCTGAACCCGTCGCAGGCGCACGGTTCGGGCGACGTCAAGTACCACCTGGGCGCGACCGGCAACTACATCCAGATGTTCGGCGAGAACGACATCACCGTGTCGCTGGTCGCCAACCCCAGCCACCTGGAAGCGGTCGATCCCGTCCTCGAAGGTCTGGTCCGCGCGAAGCAGGACATGCTCGACAAGGGCAACGGGCCCGACGGGTTCACCGTCGTGCCGATGATGCTGCACGGCGACGCCGCGTTCGCCGGCCAGGGCGTGGTCGCCGAGACGCTGAACCTGGCGCTGCTGCGCGGGTACCGCACCGGCGGAACGATCCACATCATCGTCAACAACCAGATCGGGTTCACCACCTCGCCGAACGACTCGCGTTCGTCGGAGTACTGCACCGACGTCGCGAAAATGATCGGCGCGCCGATCTTCCACGTCAACGGCGACGACCCGGAGGCCGCGGTGTGGGTCGCCAAGCTGGCGATGGACTTCCGGCAGCAGTTCAAGAAGGACGTTGTCATCGACATGTTGTGCTACCGGCGACGGGGCCACAACGAGGGCGACGACCCGTCGATGACACAACCGAACATGTACGACGTCATCGATACCAAGCGCGGTGTGCGCAAGACCTACACCGAGTCGCTGATCGGCCGCGGCGACATCTCGATGAAGGAAGCCGAAGACGCGCTACGCGACTACCAGGGTCAGCTCGAACGGGTCTTCAACGAGGTCCGCGAACTCGAGAAGCACACGATCGCGCCGAGCGAGTCGGTCGAGTCGGACCAGATGGTTCCGGCCGGGATGAACACCGCAGTGGACAAGTCGATGCTGGCCCGCATCGGCGACGCACACCTTGCGGCCGTCGAGGACTTCAGCGTGCATCCGCGCGTGAAGCCCGTGCTGGAAAAGCGCCGCGAGATGGCCTACGAGGGCAAGGTCGACTGGGCCTTCGCCGAGCTGCTGGCACTCGGAACGTTCCTCGCCGAAGGCAAGACGATCCGGTTCACCGGACAGGACACCCGGCGCGGCACGTTCACTCAGCGCCACGCGGTGATCATCGACCGCAAGACCGGCAAGGAGTTCACCCCGCTGGACCTGCTGACGGTCGACACCGACGGCAATCCCACCGGCGGCAAGCTGATGATCTACGACTCGGCGCTGTCGGAGTTCGCCGCGGTGGGCTTCGAGTACGGCTACTCGGTGGGCAACCCCGACGCGTTGGTGTTGTGGGAGGCGCAGTTCGGCGACTTCGTCAACGGGGCTCAGTCGATCATCGACGAGTTCATCAGCTCCGGCGAGGCCAAGTGGGGTCAGCTCTCCGATGTGGTGCTGCTGCTCCCCCACGGCCACGAGGGCCAGGGACCCGACCACACCTCGGGGCGCATCGAGCGCTTCCTGCTGCTGTGGGCCGAGGGGTCGATGACGATCGCGATGCCGTCCACCCCCGCGAACTACTTCCATCTGCTGCGTCGCCACGGACTCGACGGCATCCACCGGCCGCTGATCGTCTTCACCCCGAAGTCGATGCTGCGTAACAAGGCCGCCGTCAGTGATCTGCGGGACTTCACCGAGATGAAGTTCCGCTCGGTCCTCGAGGAGCCCACCTACACCGAGGGCACCGGCGACCGCAGCGCCGTGAAGCGGGTTCTTCTGACCAGCGGCAAGCTGTACTACGAGTTGGCGGCCAGGAAGAACAAGGAACAGCGCGACGATGTGGCGATCGTCCGCATCGAGCAGTTGGCTCCACTGCCGAGGCGACGACTGGCCGAGACGCTCGACCAGTACCCCAATGCCCAGGAGTACTTCTGGGTTCAGGAGGAGCCGGCGAACCAGGGCGCGTGGCCGACGATGGGGCTGACGCTGCCCGAGGTGCTACCGGAGAAGCTCACCGGCATCACGCGCATCTCGCGCCGCGCCATGTCGGCACCGTCGTCGGGCTCATCGAAGGTGCACGCGGTCGAGCAGCAGGAGATCATCGACGAAGCGTTCGGCTAGTCCGCACCGCGAGCGCGCATGTCTGCACACCAACACGCCGTAAATCGTGTGCAAATTCGCGCGCTCGGCGCCCGTGAGGGTGCGCTGCCTGTCAGAAGAACGAGAACGGGATCCCGTCGGTCATCGCGTTGACTGCGCGCGGGCAGAAGATCGTGATGGCCAGCCCGGTGAACATCGTCGCAGGCCCGAGCGGCCGGCCGAGATCGTCGGCGACGTCAGCGGCGACGTTGGCCATGTTCTGTCCCGGTTCGGACAACATCGGGCACACCTCTTGGCCGACCCGCGTCGCGATTGCCGGATCGATGTCGCCGAGGCGGTAGTGCTGCAGCGTCGAGAGGAACGCATCGGTGGTGGGGTCGGCGTGTGCAGGAGCCGCGGACATCGTCGCCGCAATGGCGGAGGAGGCGACGAGGGCCGCGACGGCGGGGAACTTCAGCTTCATGTCCTTAGTGTCGCTCGCCGGCCACTCGCCATTACCGGCCCTCGAGAGGACGCGACCGCCCTCACATACGCGGGACCACGGGTACCGGGTAGGCTGACCCTCACTCAACACGCGTAGAACAACCCAAAAGGAGCGGATATGCAGGGCTTCGCCGGAAAGGTGGCCGTCGTGACCGGCGCCGGCTCAGGCATCGGTCAGGCGCTGGCCATCGAGTTGGGACGCTCCGGCGCCCATGTCGCGATCAGCGACATCGACACCGAGGGCCTGGCTGTCACCGAAGAGCGTTTGAAGGCCATCGGCGCCCAGGTGAAGTCCGACCGGCTCAACGTCACCGAACGCGAAGCATTCCAGCTCTACGCCGACGGCGTCGCCGAACACTTCGGCAAGGTCAACCAGATCTACAACAACGCGGGCATCGCGTTCACCGGCGACATCGAGGTCAGTCAGTACAAGGACATCGAGCGGGTCATGGACGTCGACTTCTGGGGTGTCGTCAACGGGACGAAGGCGTTCCTCCCGCACCTGATCTCCTCCGGCGACGGCCACGTCGTGAACGTCTCCAGCGTCTTCGGCCTGTTCGCAGTACCCGGCCAGAGCGCTTACAACGCAGCGAAGTTCGCGGTGCGGGGCTTCACCGAAGCGCTCCGCCAGGAGATGGCACTGGCCAAACACCCCGTGAAAGTCACCTGTGTGCACCCCGGCGGCATCAAGACCGCGATCGCGCGAAACGCCACCGCCGCCGAGGGCATCGACGCCGACGAACTCGCCAAGACCTTCGACAAGAAGCTCGCCAGCACCACACCCGAGAAGGCCGCCCAGATCATCCTCGACGGGGTCCGCAAGAACAAGGCGCGAGTGCTGGTCGGCAACGACGCCAAGATGTTCGACATCGTCATCCGCGCCGTCGGCGCCCACTACCAGTCGCTGTTCCCCCGAGTGGTCGCCAAGCTGACCGGACCGGCGGCACCCTGAGCGACTAGTTGCCGACGCCCAACGGGTGGGCGTCGAGCCACTGTCCGGCCACCGCGCCGGGATCGGTGCCCTCGGCGACCTGACGGCGCATGTCGGCCAGCGAGCCGGTGTCCAGCACACCGGCGATCTCGTTGAGCGCCAACACCTGCGACTCGTTCAGCTCGTTGCGCCGGTACAGCGGCACCACGTTCTCGGCACGGATCAGGGCGGTCTTGTCCGAGAGCACCACGACCTCCGACGGCACGTCCGGCGCAGCCGTCGTCGTCCACGCGGCATCGATCTGACCCGACCGCAACGCCGCGAACAACCCGGCGTCGTCGGCGAACTCGCGAGCATCCGGCAGCGTGCAGGTGCCGATGGACGACGGCCGCGCGGTGCCCGTCACCGCACCGACCGACACGTCCTCACACCGGTCGACCACTGCCGACACGTCGCGGGCATCCCAGTTCGCAGCAGTGGTCTCGGTGATCCCGAGGGTGGGTTTGTCCTCCGCCGAGGTGGTGTAGTCGCCGCCCGCGACCCCTTCGGGCAGGGCCGAGAGCAGCACCCGGTACACCTGCACATCGGATCGCGCCGGCGCATCCGGGGCGAAGCGCTCCAGCAGGGTTCCGGTGAAACCAGGAGCGACGCGGACCTCTCCCGAATCCAGTCCGCGGATCGGATCGTCGTCGATCTGGACGTGAGCCGGATTGCCATAGAAGCGCAGCGCCGACGCATAGAGATGCGCTATCAGCGCAGACTCCGGGTCGGCCGTCGCCCCGACCGGGATCGACGGCGCAGGTTCCTGCCCGCCGCAACCGGCGGCGACCAACATGGCGACCAGCACGGCCACCAGTCGGCCGGAGATGCGTGCCGGGCTCAGTCGCCTGAATCCTGGGACGCCGCGGCGACCGCGGCCGCCACCGCAGGACCGACCCGCGGGTCCAGCGCGCTCGGCACGATGTGGTCGACGGCCAGATCGTCGCCCACCACGGAGAAGATCGCCTCGGCTGCGGCGACCTTCATCTTCTCGGTGATCCGGCGCGCGCCCGCATCCAGCGCGCCACGGAAGACGCCCGGGAACGCCAGCACGTTGTTGATCTGATTGGGGAAGTCGCTGCGGCCGGTGGCCACCACGGCGGCGTACTTGCGCGCCACATCGGGGTGGATCTCGGGGTCGGGGTTGGACATCGCGAACACGATGCAGCCCGGCGACATCGTGGCGATGAGCTCTTCGGGCACCAGGCCCGCCGAGACTCCCATGAAGACGTCGGCTCCGGCCAGCGCTTCGGCGGTGCCCCCGCGAAGCCCTCGCGGGTTGGTCCGGGACGCCAGTTCTGCCTTGAAGGGGTTGAGGTCGTCGCGGTCGGCCGACACGATGCCCTTGCTGTCGAGCACCGTGACGTCATCGATGCCCTTGGCCAACAGGATGTTCGCGCAGGCGATGCCGGCCGCGCCGGCACCCGAGATGACGATCTTGAGCGTGTGCATGTCGCGATCGAGCACCTTGCTGGCGCCGAGCAGAGCAGCCAGCACGACGATGGCGGTGCCGTGCTGGTCGTCGTGCATGACCGGGCAGTCCAACGCCTCGATGACGCGGCGTTCGATCTCGAAGCAACGTGGTGCAGAGATGTCCTCGAGGTTGACCGCGCCGAACGTCGGCCGCAGACGGATGATCGTCTCGACGATCTCGTCGGTGTCCTTCGTGTCGAGCACGATCGGGATCGAGTCCAAGCCGCCGAAGGTCTTGAACAGCGCGCTCTTGCCCTCCATCACCGGCAGCGATGCCGCGGGCCCGATGTCGCCGAGTCCGAGCACGGCGGTGCCGTCGCTGATCACGGCCACCAGCCTGTTGGCCCACGTGTACTTGGCCGCGAGGGTGTGGTCGGTCGCGATGGCGCGACTGACCTGCGCCACCCCGGGGGTGTACGCGATCGAGAGGGCACGCTGGGTGTCCAGGGGCGATTTCAGTTCGACCGAGAGCTTGCCGCCCTCATGGGCCTCGAAGATCTCGCTGTCCTCGATGACAACCTGCGGCGTGCGCGCCGCCGACGAACGCTCGCGCGAGGAGTCGACCTCTGTTTCCGACACGGCTTCACCGTAGCCGACCGGGGGTACTCACCGTGATGGGTTCCCCATCGTGAGGCGATCGGGTAGGACCCGGCGCGTAGCATCCCTGCGTACCGACGTGGGGTGCTCACCTCGTCTCGGAGGGAGGTCCGCGCATGCCGTCATTCCGCGCGTTGCCGCCGTCGCGGCTACGGCCCGGGCACCGCTTCGACGGGCCGGACGCCACGACGATTCACGTGCCCGTCGCGCGGGCGATGGTCGACTGCGGCGTGTACTGCGAGGGCACCCGACTGCCCGGCAAGTACACCCACGCCGCCGCTCTGGACAAGGTGCACGAGATCGAGGCCGGGGGCCGGGACGCATTCGTCTGGATCGGACTGCACGAACCCGACGAGCACCAGATGCAAGCCGTCGCCGACGTGTTCTGTCTGCATCAACTCGCCGTCGAGGACGCCGTTCACGCCCACCAGCGACCCAAGCTCGAGCGATACGACAAGACGCTGTTCCTGGTCCTCAAGACGGTGAAGTACGTCGACCACGAGTCGATGGCCAACGCGCGCGAGATCGTCGAAACCGGCGAGATCATGATCTTCGTCGGACCCGACTTCGTCGTCACCGTGCGCCACGGCGACCACGGCGGACTGGCCGGGGTGCGTAAGCGTCTCGAAGCCTCCCCTGCCACCCTCAAACTCGGCCCCTACTCGGTGATGCACGCCATCGCCGACAGCGTCGTCGACACCTACCTCGATGTCACCGAACTCATCGAGACCGACATCGATTCGATGGAGGAGGAGATCTTCTCGCCGCTGTCTCAGACCAACATCGAATGCATCTACCTGCTCAAGCGTGAGGTCGTCGAACTGCGCCGTGCAGTCAGCCCGCTGGCGACCGACTTCGAGCGCATCGGCACCGAGCACAACGACCTCATCAACGTCGAGATCCGCCGGTACATGCGCGACGTGCTCGACCACACCATCAAGGCCGCCGACCGCATCGCCAGCTACGACGAACTGCTCAGCTCGCTGGTGCAGGCCGCCCTCGGCAAGGTCGCCATGCAGCAGAACGTCGACATGCGCAAGATCTCCGCGTGGGTGGCCATCGCGGCGGTGCCGACCGCGGTGGCCGGCATCTACGGCATGAACTTCGAGAACATGCCCGAACTGCAATGGGTTTGGGGCTATCCCGCCGTGCTACTGCTGATGGCAACCGTGTGCACGCTGCTATACCGGACGTTCCGAAGGAACAACTGGCTCTGAGCTCACGCAGGACTGGCGGCCCGCCGCTCACGCAGGACTGGCCGCCCGCCGCTCACGCAGGACTGGCGGCCCGCCGCTCACGCAGGACTGGCGGCCCGCCGCCGTGGATCCGTGGGGTCCACCCCGTCCTGCACCCACGCCTCCCTCATCGCCTCCGCGCCCTTCAGCCGCACCCAGGCCGCCTCCGTCGCAGTGATGGGAACCGCCGACAACACCCTCACCGGCGACAGTGGTTCCGGTAGCTCGACGTCGTTGATGTCACTGCGGCCCAGGAGATAGGCCGTGAACGGCGCGCCTTGCCACACCGGCGTCTCGAGGTCGACGAGTGCGTCGGGCTCCAGGATCAGTCCTTCGACAGCGGGCGCCGCGGCGACCACCGCGAGCGAGCGCGCCAGCCCGGCGGGCGAGGGACCGCGCAGGGCCACGACGACCTCGGCGCGGGGACCGCGGACCGGATCTGCGAGCAATTCCGCCGGATCCACCATCGGGCTTCGGGAACAGCCCACCGAAACATAGTGCACAGCAACACTATCGGCGTCATCAGGGATACCGAAACGGATGACGGCGATGGGGTCGGCGCCCAGGAAGGTGACGCTGGCCTCCACCGGTTCTGCCGTGATCCCCCTCTCGGAGAACTGCTCGCGCAGATGCGCGCGCACCCGGGTCAGGACGTCACTCATCCGGCGACCGCCCCGCGGAACGCGAACCGCACGAAGCCCCGGCAGCGGCACCTGGAGATGTGATGATCACCGCGCTGGTCAGATCGTCAGGCGGGCCAGCAGATCCCGGCCCCGCTCGGCGCTCTGCGGGTCACACAGCACGTCGTAACGCCCGGCCACCAGCTGCATCGTCGAGCTGAAATCTCTTGTGCCCCGCGCCATCGCATACGGAATCGCTGTGGTGATCAGTCCGAAGAACACACCTGCCACCAGACCCGTGACCAGTGCGCTCCATGGGTTGGGGCTGAAGAATCCGAGGATCAGGCCGATGAACAGACCCAGCCAGGCGCCGGTGAGCACCCCGCCACCGAGGACTTTGGGCCAGGACAATTTTCCGGTGACCCTCTCGACCTGCATCAGGTCCACGCCGACGATCGTCACGTGCTCGACGGGAAACTCCTTGTCGGAGAGATAGTCGACGGCGCGCTGGGCCTCGGCATAGGTCGGATACGACCCGATCGGCCACCCCTTGGGAGGGGTGGGCAGTCCGACCGGCCTGCGACGACCCGTCGTCGGGACATTGGGTGCCGCACCGGGATTCTGTCCAGGCTGGAATGGGCTGGTCATGGTCCTTGACTCCTTCGCTTGCGCCACGTGCAACGCTAGTCTGCATGCCAACGATCCGGCCCCGTCAATGGTGCCCCGGCCCGCGCCCACCCGCGTCTCACTGGGGGTTCCCGCGCATTGCGCTAGGTTTATCAGCATGACAAATTCGGACGACGACGCACGCCGAATCGAATCTTCTGATTCCACCGGCAGTGGGTCCGAGACACCGCCCTCCGGTCACGAGGCGCCCCCGGTCGAGCAGTCGTCAAGCTCTCCGACGCCCCCGTCTGAGCCGTCGGACTACCCACCGCCGGCGTACGACGCGCCGCCGTCCTACACCCCGCCGCCCTCCGGATACGACGCCCCGGCGTACAACCCGACCGGCTATCCCCCGTCCGGGGAGTTTCCGCCCGCCGGCTACCAATCCCCGCAGGGCGGCTACTCGCCGCCGCCCGGTTACGGCTACCCGCCGCCCTATCCCGATCCGAACTCCTCGCCCTACTCCGACCAGGGTTACGGCGCGCAGGGGTATCCGCCGCCACCGCCCTATGGGGGCTACCCCCCGCCGCAAGGGGGATACCCGGCCGAGTACGGCTACGGCGCCCCCGTCCAGCAGGGCACCAACACCTTCGCGATGTGGTCGCTGGTCGCGTCGATCCTCGGCGTGTGCTGCGGTATCGGCTCCATCATCGGCATCGTGCTCGGTGTGATCGCGCTCAACCAGATCAAGCAGTCGCGTCAGGCCGGCCACGGGTTGGCTGTCGCGGGCATCGCGGTCGGTGTGGTGACGATGCTGATCAGTCTCGCGTGGACCATTTCGGCCCTCGCCGCCTGACGTCACCCACGCGGGCATGACTGCGAACGGGCCGGAAGGGCCGGAGCGTTTCGACCCACCGCTGGACTATCCGGCGGATGTCGGTCTGCCACCGCCGGTGTACCCGACGCCGTGGCACGGCCAGCCGAATCACGGCTACTACCAGCCTTATCCGGCGTACCCGCCGCCGAAGCCGCCGGGCTACAACGGCAAGGCCATCGCGGCGCTGATCACGTCGCTCGCAGGCATGGTCTGCTGTGGGCTGCCTTCGCTCGTCGGGATGGTGCTCGGGATCATCGCGATTCGCGAGACCAAACGCACCGGTCAGGACGGACACGCGATGGCGGTCGCCGCCGTGATCGTCAGCGCGCTCGTCATGGTCGGCTATTTCCTCTACCTGCTGGTGACGGCTCTGCTGTACTCCAGCGACCTCTAGCCGGGCGGCTGGAACGGCTCGCCGTGGCGCTGCATGCCCGCGGCGCGGCCCTTGCCGGCGATGACGAGTGCCATCTTGCGACTGGCCTCGTCGATCATCTCGTCGCCGAGCATGACCGCTCCCCTCGCGCCGCCGGCCCCGGAGGTGTGCCACTCGTAAGCCTCCAGGATGAGCTCCGCACGATCGTAGGCTTCCTGTCGCGGGCTGAAGATCGTGTTACCCGCCGCGATCTGGTCGGGGTGCAGCACCCACTTGCCGTCGTAGCCCAGCGCGGCTGACCGGCCGGCCACCCGGCGGAAGGCGTCGGTGTCGCGGACCTTCAGGTAGGGCCCGTCGATCGCGGCGATGCCGTGGGCACGCGCGGCGACCAGAATCCGCATCAGCACATGGTGGTACGCGTCGCCGACGTCGTATCCCTCGGGCTGCTCACCCACCTCCAGCGTGCGCATGTTCAGGCTCGCCATCAGATCGGCCGGGCCGAGCACGAGTGCCTGCACGCGCGGCGCAGCGGCGATCGCGTCGATGTGGGTGAGGCCCCTGGCGTCTTCGATCTGTGCCTCGATACCGATCCGTCCGACCGGCAGACCGTGGGTGGCCTCGAGCTGGCCGAGAAGCAGATCCAGCGCATGCACGTGCGAGACATCGGTCACCTTCGGCAGCACCACGACATCGAGGGACGCGCCCGCTACCGCAACCACGTCGATGATGTCGGCGTGAGTCCACGGCGTCGTCCAGTCGTTGACGCGGACGCCACGCAACTGTCCGGCCCAGCCGGGCTCACCGAGGGCGGCCGCGACCTGTGCGCGCGCTTCGGTTTTCGCGCCCGGGGCGACGGCGTCCTCGAGGTCCAGGAACACCTCGTCGGCGGGCAGTGTCTTGGCCTTCTGGATCATCTTGACGCTGCTGCCCGGCACGGACAGGCACGTCCGCCGGGGTCGATACCGGTTATCCACAACAACACTCTCTACCCTTGTCACCCATGGCGTCGGTCAACAGGGTCTATGCGGCTCGACTCGCGGGAATGGTCGTGCTCGGCCCCGACGGTGAATCCATCGGTCGAGTCCGCGATGTGGTCATCGGCATCAGCCTCGTCCGCCAACAGCCGCGGGTGCTCGGCCTGGTCTGTGAGTTGCTGACCCGCAGAAGAATTTTCGTGCCCATTCTGCGCGTGACGGCCATCGAACCCGGCGCGGTGACCCTGGCCACCGGCAACGTCTCGCTACGCCGCTTCTCGCAACGTCCCGGTGAGGTGCTCGTGCTCGGGCAGGTCATCGAAACCCGGGTCCGCGTCGACGATCCCGACCTGACGCAGCTGGCGGGAATCGACGTGATCGTCGTGGATCTCGGCATCGAGCAGACCCGTACGCGAGACTGGACGGTCACCAGGGTTGCGGTCCGACCCCAGCGTCGGCTCGGCCGTCGCAGCAACGTCTACGCCGTCGACTGGCAGCACGTGCACGGTCTCACCCCGTCGGGTCTTGCGATGCCCGACCAGGGCGTGGCCCAACTGCTCGAGCAGTTCCAGGGGCAACGCCCCGTCGAGGTCGCCGACGCCATTCGCGAGTTGCCGGTCAAGCGACGCTACGAGGTGGTCAACGCGCTCGACGACGAACGCCTCGCCGACGTGCTGCAGGAGTTGCCCGAGGACCAACAGCTGGCGGTGCTGCGGCAGCTGAAAACCGACCGAGCCGCCGATGTGCTGGAGGCGATGGACCCCGACGACGCCGCCGACCTGCTGGGGACGATGACACCGGCGGATGCCGAGCAGTTCCTGCGCCGGATGGACCCGGAGGACTCCGAGGACGTCCGGCGACTGCTCAGCCACTCGCCCAACACCGCCGGCGGCCTGATGACGTCCGAGCCGGTGGTCCTGGCCCCGGATACAACGGTCGCCGAAGCCCTTGCGCGGGTACGGGATCCGGATCTGACGCCGGCGCTGGCGTCGCTGGTTTTTGTGGTGCGCCCGCCGACCGCCACTCCCACCGGACGATATCTGGGGTGCGTCCATCTCCAGCGCCTCCTGCGCGACCCGCCCGCTGCGCTGGTCAGTGGAATCGTCGACACCGACCTGCCCAGCCTGCGGCCGGAGGACTCGCTGAGCGCGGTCACCCGATACTTCGCCGCCTACAACCTGGTGTGCGGGCCGGTGGTCGACGACGAGAACCATCTGCTCGGTGCGGTCTCGGTCGACGACGTGCTCGACCACCTGCTGCCCGACGACTGGCGCGAACGTGAAGCCGAACTCGTGATCGAGACCGCCGAGAAGGCGACATGAGCGAATCGTCGGCGCGCCAGCGCCTCGACACGCCCCGGATCTCCCGGTCGTTCGCCCCGCGCCTGGACGTGGAAGCGGTCGGCCGGGTCAGCGAACAATTCGCCCGCTTCCTCGGCACGGGTCGCTACCTGGCGATCCAGACGATTCTGGTGATCGTCTGGATCCTGCTCAACATCGGGGCCTTCGCCTGGCAATGGGATCCCTACCCGTTCATCCTGCTCAACCTCGCCTTCTCCACTCAGGCCGCATATGCCGCACCTCTGATCCTGCTCGCGCAGAACCGACAGGAGAACCGCGACCGCGTCGCTCTCGAAGAGGACCGCAGGCGTGCCGAGCAGACCAAGGCCGATACCGAGTACCTGGCGCGCGAACTCGCCGCGCTGCGGCTTGCCGTCGGCGAACTCACCACCCGCGACTACCTGCGCCGCGAACTGGAGGAGATCCGCGACCTGATCGGCGAATTGCAGCAACCGACCGGCACCGAACCTTCGGGTAGGCAGGGCTCCGAGCGGCGCTCCAAGAAAAAGGGGTGAGACGGCTGTGGCGATTGCTGTTACGGCATCGTTGCCCAATGGGTATGGTGACTTGGTTCACAGGCGATCTCACAGCTAGGACGGTTGAGTGCATATAGGGGGACGATCAACCCTCCGAGCAGCGGGGCGGCGTGCGGGACGTGTTGCCCGCATGCCGGCTGTCGGCGTGGCCGCCGTGCTCACCCCCCTGGTGCTGGCCGGTGCCGTCGGAGCATCGGCGCCGTCAACTGTCATGGCGACCCGCGATTCCCCGGTGATGCCCCTGGCCGCCGTGGAGCGCACCCCCGGAGACGAGTCCGGCGTATCGGTGGTGGCGGTCACCAAGACGCCGACGCCGGTACGCATCGCCGCGAGCGCGGCGTCGTCGCCACCACCCGCGGCAGTGGTGAATTCCCCCGGCACACTTCGCATTCCGTCGATGGCACTGTCGGCCTACCGCAACGCCGAGAGCATGATGGCAGCGGCCTACCCGGGCTGCGGTGTGAGCTGGAACCTGCTGGCAGGCATCGGCCGGATCGAGTCGATGCATGCCTACGGGGCCACTGACGCGCGGGGCAATGCGGTGCGGCCGATCTACGGGCCTGCGCTCGACGGGACGCTGCCCGGCAACGAGGTCATCGTCCAGAGTCGCAGTGCCGACCGCGTCACCTACGCCCGGGCGATGGGGCCGATGCAGTTCCTGCCCGGCACCTGGTCGCGCTACGCGTCCGACGGCGACGGTGACGGCAAGGCCGACGTGCAGAACGTCTTCGACGCGTCGCTGGCAGCGGCCCGCTACCTGTGCAGCGGAGGGTTGAACCTGCGCGACCAGTCCGATGTGATGGCCGCGATCCTGCGCTACAACAACTCGATGGCTTACGCCCGTAATGTGCTGAGCTGGGCGGCGTCCTACGCAACCGGTGTCGTGCCGGTCGACCTGCCCCCGATCAACGGGTCCGTACCGGCCCTCGGTAGCGGCAGCAGCGACAGCGGGAGCACTCACCTCGAGAGCACCCGGGGCCAGGGCCTCGGACCGGGACTGCCGTTGAATGCCACCGGCCTGCCGGCCAACGATCCGCTGTCGCTGATACCTCTGATGGAGCGCACCGACGCGGCCAGCCAGATCTCCACCAACCTGCCGGGATTCGCTCCGGGGCAATCGCTGGGCCCGCTGCCCGGCCCGGCACCGCAGGCGGCACCGCAACCGGTGGCCCCACCGCCGCCGGCCTGGCTGCCTCCGTG
>NZ_JBAUJR010000014.1:0-7297 GCF_049683935.1 Mycobacterium sp.
AGCGGGGTGACCAACAAGTACGGCAACCCGGTCCGCGGCTACCACTTCATCCACACCGCCATCGACGCGCATTCGCGGCTGGCCTACTCCGAATTACTCGCCGACGAGGGCAAGGACACCGCCGCCGACTTCTGGCGGCGTGCCAACGCGTGGTTCACTGACTGCGGCATCACCGTTCGAAAGGTGTTGACCGACAACGGGAACTGTTATCGATCACACGTCTTCCGCGATGCCCTCGGCGATATCGGCCATCGTCGCACTCGGCCCTACCGGCCGCAGACCAACGGCAAGGTGGAGCGCTTCCATCGCACACTGGCCGACGAGTGGGCCTATGCGCGGCTCTACACCAGCGACGCGCAACGCTGCGACGAATACCCGCGGGACTGCCCCGGGTTCAGTTGACTCGCGGGGGTGTGAATTTCAGGCCGCGGTTGCGGCTGGTGTGTGGAGCAGTTCGAACTCTATCGGGGTGAGTCGGCCGAGGGCGCGTTGCCTGCGGCGTCGGTGGTAGGTCCGCTCGATCCAGGTGACGATGGCCAGTCGTAGCTCGGCCCGAGTGGACCATCGTTTCCGGTCGAGCACGTTGCGTTGCAGAAGGGCGAAGAACGACTCCATGGCGGCGTTGTCACCGCATGCGCCGACTCGACCCATCGATCCGTGTAATCCGTTGTGTGACAGTGCGAGAACGAACTTTCGTGACCTGAATTGGCTGCCCCTGTCGGAGTGGACGATCGTCGCGACTGGTGAGCGCAGTGCTACCGCGTGATCGAGGGCGGCGACCGCGAGTGAGGACTTCATTCGCGCGTCGATCGAGTAGCCCACAATCCGGTTGGAGTAGACGTCTTTTATGGCGCAGAGATAGAGCTTGCCTTCACCGGTGGGGTGCTCGGTAATGTCGGTCAACCAGACCTGGTTGGCGCCGGCTGCGCTGAAGAGGCGGTCTACGAGGTCGTCGTGGACCGGTGGCCCGGATCGGCGGTTCAGTCCTCGCTTTTTGGCGAAGATCGACCAGATCCGTTCCTGGGAGCACAGCCGGGCGACACGGTTCTCCCCGGCGGTGATCCCGCGACTGGGCAGCTCGTCGGCGATGAACCGGTAGCCGAAGGCGGGGTCATCGGCATGGATATCGCGGGCGGCGTTGATCAGGTGTGCGTCGTCCCAATCACGCTGTGTTAAAGGGGCTTTGCGCCACTTGTAGAACGCCTGGGTAGAGAAACCCAGGACCCGGCAGGTCACCGTGACGGGAACTCCGTCAGCGGCAAGGTCGAGGACCAGCGGGTACATCATTTTGGGTTGGCGTCCCGGGACAGGTATCCAACCGCGCGGCGCATCACCTCGGCTTCCTGCTCGAGGAGTTTGATCCGCTTGTGTGCTTCGCGCAGCTGCGCTGCTGTGTCGTCGGGAGCCGCCGCCGGCGCGGGCCGGCCAAGACCGTCCTCGTGGTCGGCGATCTTTAGCCAGCGATGCAGGCAGGCCTCCGAGATCCCGAAGTCCTTCGCGATCTGGCGCAGCGGTGCTTCGCCCTTGCGGGCTACGGCGATGACATCGGCTCGGAACTCGGCGGGAAACGGCTTCGGCACGAGATTGATCCTTCCAGCAAGGACGAATCCTCACAGGTCAGGAGTCAACCAAACTGGGGGCAGTCCCCGCGCTGGTTGCACACCTACAATCACCACCGCGGCCACACAGCACTCGGCGGTCAAGCACCAGCCAGCCGTGTACCTAACCTCTCAGGTCAGTACAGCTAGCTAGCCTCACAGGGGCCGTCGGCGTTGCGACGTTGACTAGAACTCGTCCCGGAACCGACAGTGTAGGTCGTTAGCCTGGAACGGAGCTGAGGAATTGGCGCGTCACGCCGAGTTGACAGCAGCGATCGGGACAAGAATCCACTTCCGCGATCCCTGCAGCCCTTGGCGGCGGGGCACACGAGATCACTAATGACTTTCTGCGCCAGTACTTTCCGAAGGGAACCGACCTCGCACGATATGCCCGGCGGGCGGCGTTGCGTTGCCCGGTCAACAATGCCAGTTTCGCGACAGGCGCGACATCGGGCACGGGGTCGTGAGATTCAATCCAGAGCATCGGACGTCCAACGCGAACGTTCCCGAGCGAGACCACCAGGAGGCGTATCGGACGGCGTCGTTGTCCGCGGCCTACGGATGGGTCGTCTGGCGCTGCTGTTAAGAGTTGACTTGGTCGAGCTTGGCGATTTTGTAGGTCCCGTCGACCGGCGCCATCTGCACCCTCAGGCGGTAGCCCTGCTCCTGGTCGGCCGCCTCGGAGTTGGTCACCTTGACCCGTACTGCAACGAGCACATCAATCGAGCCGTCGACGTTGTGTTTCTCGACGGCGGCCCGCATGTCGGAAACCTGCACCTGGACGTTCGCGGCGCGGTAGGCGTCGACGAGCATCCCGCTGTACAGCGCGGCCTGGGCGCCGAAATCCCCGGTCGAGCACTCGATGATCTTGGCTTGCCCTGCTGTCATCGTGGTGGTGTCCGGCGCCTGCGTGGCGGCGACGCACTCCTTGGCGGCCTGCAGCGCCCGCGTCCCGTCGACCGCGGACGCGGAACTCTCCTCTTGCGACCGCCACATCAGGTGGCCGCCGCCGACTGCGCCCGCCGTCAGTAGTACGAGCACGGTGCAGATCCCGACCAACCAGCCACGGCCCAGCCGCGACGGTCGTGGACCGCGGGTCGATGCCTCGACGGATTCGGGCTGCGGCGTGTCCTCCTCGGCGATTGTGGTTATGGCGTCCGACGTTTCTGCGACCGACTCATCGGATGTCTCATCAGCCTCGGCGGGGTTCATCCGCCGGGCGCCAACATGTCCTTCCATCCGTTGTCTCCTGGATCGCTTGAGTTGCTTACGGAGTAAGTGACTCCGTCGGGTCCGACTACCTCCCCGCTGGACGGGCTGTAGATGGCCGATGAGCCCGGTGCCGGAGTATAAATGCACGGGTTGGGTTGTTGTCCGCTGCACTGGACTCTGCCCTGGCCAGGCGGGCTGAGCGGGTCGCTGACGGGGACGGGAGGCGGCGGCAACTGGTCGGCGGGCAGCGGGTTCATGCCGTTGTTGACCGACGGCGCCGGAATGACTTGGCCGGGATTCGGCGGCTGGTCGCAGCGCGCACCAGGGGCCGGGCAGGACAGGATCTGGTTCGGATCTCCATACCACGGGTTGGTGCCCATCGGCTGATACGGCTGGTCGCTGTGGCATTCGCGAGGCGTGGCGGCGCGCTTGCCGGGTACGTCGGCACACGGATAGTTGCGTGCTCCGCGGACAACGTTGCCCTGGTATTCCTTCGGGATCTTGCAATAGGTGTTCGACGGCAGCGGCGCCCTGCTGGTGTCTGCAAACGACCGCCACTCCGAGGCCGGCAGGAACCCGGTCAGGCACGGCGGCGGCTGATTTATGGTCAAGTTGAAGTCGATCTTCGCCTGTCTGTCGAAGGGTGCCACGACGGATTGAGCGACGGCCGCGCCTTGAGGAAGGATGACAAGTCCCTGCTCAAGCCCCTTGTTGTAGCGCTTGAGCATGTCGATCACGACCGCCAGGTTTGCCAAAGTCTGCGGCAGCGAGTCCCGTACCCCACTGAAGACGGCGTTCAGTTGATCGGCGGTGGGCGCGGCCTGTTGCAGGCCGCTGCGCAGTGCCGCATCCTGCTCGGCCGACTGGGCGGCCAGGGTGTCGAGATTGCGCGACCACTGCTTGATGTTGTCCCCTGAGACGACCTGGCTTTCCAGGATCGGCGCCGAGTTCGCGATGACGTCGTTGACAGGGCCGAGGTTGTCGCGGAAGTCCTGGGCGATGGTGGTGGTCGAGTCCACCAAACGCTGTAGCGCCGGCCCCAGCCCGCCGACGGCCAGCGACGTCTCGGTCAGCAGGGAGTCGATCTTCTCCTTCGGCAACACCGCCAGGCCTTCGTTGGCCGCATCGAGCGCTGGACCGACTTGGCTGGGAACTGTGCTCTTGGTGATTGTCTGGCCGTCACTGAAGTACTGGTCCGGATCTCCCTTCGACACCAGGTCGAGGTACTGCTCGCCGATCGCCGACACAGAATGCACGTTGGCGGAGGCATCGACCGGGATCTTGTACTGGCCATCGATGCTCATCACCGCGCTGGCACCGGTCTCCGTAGGCTCGACGGCCGTGACCTTGCCGATCGTGGCGCCGCGGTAGGTCACGTTCGCTGTCGCGTAAAGCCCGCCCGAGCGGGGCAATTCGGCGTGCAGGGTGTACTGCCCAACGCCGGCCAGGCTGGGCAGCCGCAGATAATACAAGCCCAGCACACTCAGCGCGATGACCGTCAGGATCGTGAAGAGAATCAGCTGGACCTTGATCATGCGAGTCAGCACAGCTCACTCACCCCTTTCGACCAGCGGCCCGCCGGGTGCGTCGTGCGGGTTCGGCGTGAAACGCACGTCCGGGATCATCGTCGCCGGATCGCGACCCCACGCCTGCTCCAGCGCACGCAAAGCCCCGGAAAACCCAGTTCCCGTGAGAAACGCGTTGTCTACCGTACTCAGCGTCAAGTCAATTGTCGCCGAGACGTTGACGTAGTCGCCCCGGATTAACTTGGGGATCCCCTCGATAGGAAACGGCGCCGTCAACAGCAGCTTCAGTGCACCGATCAGGTAGGGAGACGCACGGCCGAGCTGTTTGAGGGGCCGCTGCAGATTCTGCAGGTTGGTGTTGAGATTGCCGCTTAACTGCGACACCGTCTCGTCGGTGACCGCGCTGAACCTACCCAGGGCCTGGATCGCGTCGGCAAAGAGATCCCGGGTCTGGGCGAAATGCTCGATCAGCGGGGGGAACTCGGTGAGCACCCGGTCGAGCGTGTCGTTGCGGCTCGCCACGATGTTGAGCAGCCGGTTAGTCGAGTCGATGGCGCGGGTGAGGTCGTTGCGCTGCTGGTTTAGCTCATCGGTGAAGGTATCCAGCCGAGTCAGGAACTCGCGGATCTGGTCGGCCCGCCCGGTTAGGAGGTTGTAGACCTCGGTCTGAATCACCTCGAGGTTCGGGATGCCCCCGCCGGTAAGGATCGTACCGATGCTGGCCAGCACCCGCTCGGTGGTCGGGAACGCCGACGAATCCTTCAATGGGATGGTGTCGCCGGTACGCAACTGTTCAGAGGTCGGGTCCGGCGGAGCCTCCAACTGGATGTGCTGCGAACCCAGCAGGCTGGTCTGCCCGATCTTGGCCAGCGCGTTGGAGGGCAACTCGACGCCGGGCTGTATACCCAGAGTGAGTATCGCGACCCAGTTCTTCAGCTCGATCGACCGGACGGTGCCGACGAAGACGTCGGCGACGCGGACGCGGCTGTTGACGTTGAGCGCCAACGTGTCCGGCATCTGCACATAGATAGTCATCGCGTCCCCCGTGGTGCCCGGGCCACCCGGGAGCGGAACGTTGGCGATGCCCTTCCACGATCCGCACGATGTCAGCACAACTGCGGTCACGGCCAGCACTGCCGTGCGGCGAGCTATCCGATGGAACCGTCGGATCGCCCGTGTCTTCTGATCGGTGCGTACGCGGCTCATCAGCGACCTCCTGCTTCGGCGGGCAGCGGTGGTCCGGCCGGGGCAGGCGCAGGTCCGGATCCCAGGCCCGACAGCGGCGATCCGCCCGGATCGCCCGGGACCACACCAGGCGCCGGAGCCGGTGGCGGACCAGGCTGGGGGTACCACGGCGGAGGCAACGGATTGCGCTCGTCGTAGGCGTTCGGCGGGCCGGGCAGCTTGCCGTTCGGCTGCACGCCAAACGCTGGCGGCGCGGCCGGGATACGTGCGTCCGGTCCGCCGAGTAACGCGGCCAGCGAGTCGGGCGTGAGCATGTTTGCGGTGAACGGCTGCACGTCCACACCCTGCATGCCTGGCGCGGCCACCCAACCTGGCTCGTGGTTGCCATGGGAGAACAATGTGTCCCGGGAGAAAATGCCCGGCACGGTGGTGTCCTTATAGCCAGGCGGCGGCTGCAGACGGGACTCCGAGTACGCGATCTGCTTCGGCAACGTCGTCGCGGTGTTGATCGGATTCAGGCCGAACGGCAGGTGGTTGAATTTGATCGCGTCCAAAATCGGTGCCAGGTACTGCGCGCACAACTCTGCCGACTCCTGGTAACCGAGCCGGCTGCCGGCCTGAATCGCGCTGCACACGAACTGCATTGGGTTGGCAAATGACGCGATCGCCGGTGCGGCTGACAGGTTGCCGCGGTTCGGTTCGTAAATGTTCAGAAGATTTGCACCGTAGTGCGGAAGCACGTGCAGGGCTGTCTCCAATCCATTGCGCGGCTCGGGCTGCAGGATCGCGTTCGTGGCGTCCGCGAGGTTGTCAATATCGGTGGTGAGCACCTCGCTGTTCTCGTCGAGGAACTCGCGCGTGGTGTTTAGCAGTTCGTTGAGGTCCTGCAGCGCGATCGCCAGTTCCCGGTCTGTGTTGGTAAAAGCGTTGGTGAACTGGGCGAGATCGTCGTTGAGCGCGACGAACTGCTGATCGCTGCGATGCAGTGCGTTGACAAACAGCGCGAGGCTCTCCACCACGCCGAAGAAGTCGCCGCGGCCCTCGTTGAGGGTCACCAAGGCTTCGGACAGGCTGTTCAGCGTGGCGTTGAGTTGCTGTCCCTTGCCGGACAGGCCATCGGCGAACGACTCGATCACATCACCGAACGGGCCCTTGGGCTGTTCGGGTGTCGGACCTAAATCGGTCAGGATGCGGTCGATCGAGTCCCTTAGCTCGTCATACTCGACGGGTACCTGGGTGCGCTCAAGCGGGATCACGGCGCCGTCCTTCAGCACCGGGCCGCCAGTATAGGGCGGCGCCAACTGGATGGTGCGCGACGCCACCAGGCTCGGGTTCAGTATCGACGCGGTAGCGCTGGCCGGGACCTTGTGCTTCTCTTCATAAGTAAAGGTCACCTTCATCCTGTCGCCTGCCGGTTCAATCTTGTCAATCGTCCCGACGCGCACGCCCATGATCTCGACCTTATCCCCCGGATACAGCGCCAGCGTCTCGGTGAAATAGGCCACGACGGTGTTGGTGGTCAGCTTCGTGTACATGTTCCAGCCCACGACCGCGGCCGTCAGCGCCAGCACCACGATGAGTGCGCCGACGATCACGGAAGCCCGGGACATGTTCGGCACCTTCAGGTTTCCCGTGTTGAAGATCGTTGGCATCTATGTGACCCCGTCATTGTTGTGATCCGGGAGGGAGGAACGGCGGATTGCCCGGGAGCGGTGGAGTGCCAACCGGCGGAAGCTGCTGGCCCGGTCCCGGCGGTGGCGGCGGCCCCGGCAGCAC
>NZ_JBAUJR010000015.1:0-19575 GCF_049683935.1 Mycobacterium sp.
GGTCGGGTCCGCCCAGTGCCCCGCGGACCGCGTCGACGTACAGCGGATGAGCGGGACGCAGCGTGTTGTCCTCGGCGACGACCGCCTCGCAGCGCAACGCCTCGTCGACCGCGTGTGCCCCGGCCAGCGCCGTCGCATCGGACAGCGGTAACGGGTCGGCGACGGCAAGGAATTCCAGGACGCGGTGCGCAGCGGCGGGCAGCGTCTCGACGAAGTCGGCCACCTGCGCCATCAGCCGACCGTCCTCGTGACCGGGCGGGTCGAGGTCGATCCGTGTGACCAATGCGTCGTGCCACAACGCGGCGATCTCCGGGGGCACCGGATTGCGGGCCACGGTGGCGGTGACCAGCAGTCGGACTCGGCGGCCGACGGCAAGCTGGTACACGAGCGCGGCAGACAGTGGATCAAGCAGGTGCGCGTCGTCGACGATCAGCAGTCGACCGTCCCCGAGTGTTTCCCGCGCCGTCTGCAACACCTCGGCGGTCTTGCCGCTCTCGGGCACGTCGAGCAACGACTCGAAGGCGGCGAACGGGATCACCGCCGCCGACGCCGTCGCGCGCACCCAGTCGACCCGCGGGAAGTCCGGGGCCAGACGCCCGGCCGCGTCCCGTGCCAGGGACGTCTTGCCGACACCGGCGGAGCCGATCAGCACTGCGCCGACGCCGGTGCGCACCCCCGACTCGAGCTGATCGAGTGCGGGTCCGCGGGGCGCGGTCACCCAGTTGACAGGCACAGGCACCGGCCAAGCCTAGGGGGCCTATGGCTACCTTTGAGCCGTGTCCCGAGAACGCGATCATGAATGGGCTGTCTGCGTCTACTGCGCCTCAGGCCCGACGCACCCCGAGCTACTCGACCTCGCCGACCGGATCGGACGCGGCATCGCCGACAGGGGGTGGACGCTGGTCTCCGGTGGCGGCAACGTCTCGGCGATGGGTGCCCTGGCGTCGGCCGCCAGGGCCGGTGGGGGACACACCGTCGGGGTGATCCCCAAGGCCCTGGTCCATCGCGAGGTCGCCGACACCGAGGCCGACGAGCTCGTCGTCACCGACACGATGCGGGAACGCAAACAGGTGATGGAGGATCGCGCCGACGCGTTCATCGCGCTGCCCGGCGGCATCGGGACCCTCGAGGAATTCTTCGAAGCCTGGACAGCAGGTTATTTGGGTATGCACTCGAAACCGATCGTGATGCTCGACCCGTTCGGGCACTACACGGGGTTGCTGGATTGGCTGCGGGGGTTGGTCGAGAGTGGTTACGTCGCCGAGGACGCGCTGGGGCGCCTTGTCGTGGTCGACGACGTCGATTCCGCTCTTGCCGCGTGCGCACCGGTCCTGTGACGAATATCGCCCACGGCTAGGGTGACCGACAACCGACACAGCGGAGGAAACACATCTATGAGCGAGAAGTCCGGGACCCGCAGCAGCGTCGGGTTGTTCGACATCGCGGGCCAGGTGCCCGGTCTACTGATGGATGCACCGACGATCCTGCGGGGCGTCACCACCGGATTTCTCGCCCGACCCTCGGCCAAGACCTCGATCGGCAAGGTCTTCCAGGACCGTGCCGCGCGCTACTCCGACAAGCTGTTCCTGAAGTTCGAGGACCGCGAGGTCACCTACGGCGACGCCAACAAGATCGTCAACCGCTACGCCGCGGTGCTGGCCAGCAAGGGTGTGGGACACGGTGACGTCGTCGGCATCATGCTGCGCAACTCCGTCGACCCCGTGCTGCTCATGCTGGCTGCGGTCAAGTGCGGCGCGATCTCGGGGATGCTCAACTACAACCAGCGCGACGACGTGCTCAAGCACAGCCTCGGGCTGCTGTCGGCTTCGGTGGTGGTCGCCGAAACCGATTTTGTCGAACCCATCACCGAGTGCGGCGCCGGGACCGACGGGCTGATGACCCTCGACGAACTCAAGCAGCTCGCGGAGACCGCGCCCACCACGAACCCGGCGACCACCTCCGCCGTACTCGCCAAGGACAAGGCGTTCTACATCTTCACCTCGGGCACCACCGGCATGCCCAAGGCCAGCGTGATGACGCACTACCGATGGTTACGGGCACTCGCCGGCTTCGGCGGCCTGGGTATGCGGCTCACCAGCAACGACACGCTGTACTGCTGTCTGCCGCTCTACCACAACAACGCGTTGACGGTCGCGCTGTCGTCGGTGCTGAACTCCGGGGCGACCCTGGCGATCGGTAAGTCGTTCTCGGCGTCGAAGTTCTGGGACGACATCATCCGCTACGACGCGACCGCGTTCGTCTACATCGGTGAGGTCTGCACCTACCTGCTCAACCAGCCGCCCAAGGACACCGACCGCAAGCACCGGGTGCGTGTCATCGCGGGCAACGGTCTACGCCCGGCCATCTGGGACGACTTCACCGAGCGTTTCGGCATCCAGCGGGTCTGCGAGTTCTACGGCGCCTCCGAGGGCAACACGGCGTTCGTCAACGTTCTCAACGTCGACAAGACCACCGGCATCTGCCCGACACCGGTGGCGTTCGTCGAGTACGACGAGTCCGGCGATCCGGTGCGCGACAAGGAGGGCCGGGTGCGCAAGGTCGCCAAGGGCGAGCCCGGTCTGCTGCTGTCCAAGGTCAGCAACTTCCAGCCCTTCGACGGATACACCGACAAGAAGGCGACCGAGAAGAAGCTGGTGCGCGACGCCTTCAAGGAGGGCGACGTGTGGTTCAACACCGGCGATCTGATGCGCTCGCAGGGCTTCGGACACGCGGCCTTCACCGACCGGCTCGGCGACACGTTCCGCTGGAAGGGCGAGAACGTGGCCACCACCGAGGTCGAGGCCGCAGTCTCCACCGACTCTCAGGTCGAAGAGGCGACGGTCTTCGGCGTCGAGGTTCCCGACACCGGCGGCAAGGCGGGCATGGTGGCGATTCAGCTCAGGGACGGTCAGGAGTTCGACGGCAAGGCGCTCGCCGACGCCGCCTACAGCAAGCTGCCCGGCTATGCGGTGCCCCTCTTCGTCCGGATCGTGAAGGAACTCGCACACACGTCGACGTTCAAGAGCCAGAAGGGCGACCTGCGCAAGGAGGGCTTCGGCGGTTCGAGCGGTGAAGGCGACGACGACGACGTCACCGTCGAGGATCCGATCTACGTGCTGTCCGGCAAGGACGAGGGCTACGTGCCGTTCTACGACGATTACCTCACCGAGGTGAAGGACGGCAAGAAGCCCAAGTAGCCCGCGAATCGGGCGCGTTCGACGTCCCTCAGTGTCGTGTTTCGCGCCGAATCCGCGGGAAACCGTAGCCTTGGAGGCGTGCAGTCGACGTTCCTGGGGCGCCCGGTGGCGGGCGATCGCGCCCTGATCATGGCGATCGTGAACCGCACCCCGGACTCGTTCTACGACCGTGGGGCGACGTTCACCGACGAGGCGGCCAAGCAGGCGGCGCACCGGGTGGTCGGCGAGGGCGCCGACATCGTCGACGTGGGCGGCGTGAAGGCCGGACCGGGTGACGTCGTCGACGTCGCCGAGGAGGTCGCCCGGGTGGTGCCGTTCATCGAGTGGCTCCGCGACGCCTTTCCCGACCAACTGATCAGTGTCGACACCTGGCGCGCGGAGGTCGCCAAACAGGCCTGCGCCGCCGGCGCCGACCTGATCAACGACACGTGGGGCGGAGTTGACCCCGACCTTGCGGCAGTCGCCGCGGAGTTCGGCGCCGGGCTGGTGTGTTCGCATACCGGCGGCGCCGTGCCGCGGACCCGCCCGTTCCGGGTCAACTACGGGATCACCGAGCGCGGGGTGGTCGACGACGTCATCACCGAGGTCACCACGGCGGCGGAGCGGGCCGCGGCCCTCGGCGTTCGGCGGGACGGCATCGTGATCGATCCGACGCACGATTTCGGCAAGAACACTTACCACGGTCTTAGTTTGTTGCGCCACGTAAACGACCTTGTAAACACTGGATGGCCAGTCCTGATGGCACTCAGCAACAAGGATTTTGTCGGGGAAACTCTGGGTGTGGACCTGACAGAACGGTTGGAAGGCACCCTTGCGGCCACCGCGCTGGCCGCCGCCAACGGAGCAGCGATGTTCCGGGTGCACGAGGTCGGGCCCACACGACGCGTGCTCGAAATGGTCGCGTCGATCCAGGGCGCGCGGCCGCCGACTCGCACGGTGAGGGGACTGGCATGACAGTTTTATCCGATCGAGTCTCAGACTTGGCCACCGAGGGTGTCGCCGCCCACCGCTGGTTGACAGACCACAGCTGGAGCCGCCCGGATTGGACGGTCGCCGAACTCGAGGCCGCCAAGGCGGGGCGCACGGTGTCGGTGGTGTTGCCGGCGCTGAATGAGGAGGAGACGGTCGCCGGCGTCGTCGAGACCATCACCCCGCTGCTCGGTGGACTCGTCGACGAGCTGATCGTGCTCGACTCCGGATCCACCGATGACACCGAGATCCGCGCGCTCGCCGCCGGAGCCCGGGTGATCAGCCGCGAGGTCGCGCTGCCCGAGGTCGCGCCGCAGCCCGGCAAGGGTGAGGTGCTGTGGCGATCGCTGGCCGCCACCGCGGGCGACATCGTCGCGTTCGTCGACTCCGACCTGCTCGATCCCGATCCGATGTTCGTGCCCAAGCTGCTCGGGCCGTTGCTGACCGCCGACGGCGTGCACCTGGTCAAGGGTTTCTACCGGCGGCCTCTCAAGGTCAGCGGGAGCGAGGACGCCAACGGCGGCGGCCGCGTCACCGAACTGGTCGCCCGCCCGCTGCTGGCGGCGCTGCGGCCCGAATTGATGTGTCTGTATCAGCCGCTTGGCGGCGAGTACGCGGGGACGCGCGAGCTGCTGACCTCGGTGCCGTTCGCCCCGGGCTACGGCGTGGAGATCGGTCTGCTCATCGATGCCTACGACCGCCTCGGCCTCGACGCCATCGCCCAGGTGAACCTCGGGGTCCGGACCCACCGCAACCGGCCGCTGACCGAACTCGCGTCGATGAGCAGGCAGGTCATCGCCACCCTGCTGTCCCGCTGCGGCATCCCGGACTCCGGTGTCGGCCTCACTCAGTTCTTCGCCGACGGCGAGGACTACACCCCGCGGGTGTCATCGGTGTCGCTGGACGACCGCCCGCCGATGATCACGCTGCGGCCGCGCTGACTGTTCTGCCCGCCGGAACTGCGTTCCGGCAGCCGAAGATCGACAGGGGACCTGCGGGAATGCAATTCCGGCGGGATGAGGCACTATCGACGTGTGACCCTGGTGCTGCTCTATCTCCTGGTGCTCGTGTTGGTCGGCGTCGTGTTGTTCGCCATCGGCAGCGTGCTCTTCGGCCGCGGCGAGGTGCTGCCTCCGCTGCCCCGCGCCACGACGGCGACCGTGCTGCCCGCCTCCGGTGTCACCGGGGCCGACGTCGACGCGGTGAAGTTCAGCCAGGCCCTGCGTGGCTACCGGGCCGGCGAGGTCGACTGGGTGCTCGACCGGCTCGGGCAGGAACTCGACCAGCTGCGTGGTGAGTTGGAGGCGGTCCGCGCCGCCCACGGCCTGCTCGACCCCGGCGTAGCCGACGACGCGAGGTCGGGCGCGCACGCGTTGCCGCCGGATGGGGAGCAGCCGTGACGACGGTGACCACCGACCGTCGCATCCGGTGCGGCTGGATCGATCAATCACGCTTGTCGCCAGACGATTTCGAGCTGTACCGCGATTACCACGACAGCGAGTGGGGCCGTCCTGTCCGGGACTCGGCGGCGATGTTCGAGCGGGTCAGCCTCGAGGCTTTCCAGAGCGGCCTCTCCTGGCTGATCATCCTGCGCAAGCGGGACAACTTCAGGTCCGCGTTCGACGGGTTCGACGTCGAACGAATCGCGCGGTACTCCGACCGGGACGTGCACCGACTGATGGCCGACCCTGGAATCGTGCGCAACCGTTCCAAGATCGACGCGACGATCTCCAACGCCCGGCTCGTCGTCGATCTGGCGGGCGACGGTGTGGACCTGGGCGAACTGCTGTGGTCGTTCGCACCGTCTGATCGGGTCACCCGGGACCGACCGGCGGATCTGTCGAAGGTCGCCGCCGTGACACCCGAATCGACGGCGATGGCCAAAGAGCTCAAACGCCGCGGATTCCGTTTCGTCGGCCCGACGACGGCCTACGCGTTGATGCAGGCCACCGGCATGGTCGACGATCACGTCACGAACTGCTGGGTTCCACGGCTGTCCGAGTAGTCGACGAGGACAGCTGACGGCGGCGCAGTGCGAGCCGACAGCAGCGGTCATCGCGGCCGACTCGGGCTCCTTGGCCGGGTCTTTGCACACGAGGCGGGCCGGATAGGGAACAATGGACGTCTGTAGCAGTTCAAGGCCGGGTGCTGTCTGTGTTCCTCGCAGAGTTGGGCAGACCCGGCTCGTATCGACAGACCGGGCCCTGACGGGCACGCCCATGCGGAGGGAGCACTCGATGGCGGCGATGAAGCCCCGGACCGGAGACGGTCCACTGGAAGCGACCAAGGAGGGGCGCGGCATCGTGATGCGGGTACCACTGGAAGGTGGTGGCCGACTCGTCGTCGAACTCACTCCCGACGAAGCTGCCGCCTTGGGCGAAGAACTCAAGGCCGTCACGAGCGCAAGTTAGTCAACCCGGACGAACGGTCGCGGTCTCCGCGGCCGTTCGTTGCTGTTCCGCTAGGACGTGACCTTGCGGTAGATCTCGACTGTCTCCTCGGCGATCCTCGCCCAGGAGAACTCGTCGATGCACCGCTGCCGGCCTGCCACGCCGAACTGGCGGGCCTTCTCCTGATCGGCGACCAGTGAGTTGACCGCGTAGGCGAGTTCGCGCTCGAAGGACGCCGTGTCGTGTGCGTCGTAATGCACGAGCAGACCCGTCTGTTGATCGGCGACCACCTCCGGGATGCCACCGACGTCGGAGGCCACCACCGCCGTCCCGCACGCCATCGCTTCGAGGTTCACGATGCCCAGGGGTTCGTACACCGACGGGCATATGAAAGTTGTTGATGCCGATAGGATTTCGCGAATCTTGTTCGTCGGAAGCATCTCGCGCACCCAGAACACACCGGTGCGGGCCTCGGAAAGCTCCTGCACCGCGGAGGCCACCTCCGCGGCGATCTCGGGGGTGTCCGGCGCGCCCGCGCACAGCACCAACTGGACGTCGGGGGCGAAGTGGTGGGCGGCGGCCACCAGGTGGGCCACCCCCTTCTGCCTGGTGATCCTGCCGACGAAGGCCACAATCGGTCGCGATGGGTCCACGCCGAGTTCGGAGAGCACCGAGTCACCGTCGGCCGGGGATGCAGGGTGCCACACCTCGGTGTCGATGCCGTTCTTGACGACGTAGACCCGGTGGGGATCCAGGGCCGGATAGGAGCGCAGGACATCCTCACGCATCCCGGAACTGACCGCGATCACGGCATCGGCAGCCTCGACGGCCGTCTTCTCCACCCACGACGAGATGCGGTACCCGCCGCCGAGTTGCTCGGCCTTCCACGGGCGCATCGGTTCCAGCGAATGCGCGGTCAGAACGTGGGGCACCCCGTAGAGCAGGGCGGACAGATGCCCCGCCATCCCGGCGTACCACGTGTGGGAGTGCACCACGGTAGCTTCGGCCGCCGCGTTGACCATGTTGAGGTCCGCCGACAGCGTCGACAGCGCCGCGTTGGCGCCCTTCAGCGCGGGATCCGGCTGAGCGACGGTGGCCCCCTCCCGAAGCGCCCCCATACAGTGCACGTCGACCTCGCAGAGGTGCCGCAACTGCGCGACCAGTTCTGTGACGTGTACTCCCGCGCCACCGTAAACCTCGGGCGGATACTCCCGAGTCATCATCGCCACCCGCATGATGTGACCGTACCCAGAATCGCGAGCCGTCGCGCCGCATCACCAATTGTCTTGAAACAGCACGGGCACAGCCATCAATAGCGCGAATGCCTAGCCCTCGTCCCGACGTGCCGATAGGTTTGTCACATGAGGGAAGCGCCACATGTGTTGGGCATCGTCCTGGCCGGCGGAGAGGGCAAGCGGCTGTATCCGTTGACGGCCGACCGTGCGAAGCCCGCGGTTCCTTTCGGCGGCGCCTACCGGCTCATCGATTTTGTGCTCTCCAATCTGGTCAATGCCCGATTCCTGCGAATTTGTGTACTGACCCAATACAAATCGCATTCGCTGGATCGCCACATCTCGCAGAACTGGCGGTTGTCGGGGCTTGCCGGGGAGTACATCACGCCGGTTCCGGCGCAGCAGCGCCTCGGACCTCGGTGGTACACGGGATCCGCGGACGCCATCTACCAGTCGATGAACCTGATCTACGACGAGGACCCCGAATACATCGTCATCTTCGGTGCCGACCATGTGTACCGGATGGATCCCGAGCAGATGCTGCAGCAGCACATCGAGAGCGGCGCGGGCGCGACCGTCGCGGGAATCCGGGCGCCGCGTTCGGAGGCCAGCGCATTCGGCTGCATCGACTCCGACGAGTCCGGACGGATCCGGTCGTTCATCGAGAAGCCGGCCGACCCGCCGGGCACCCCCGACGATCCCGAGCAGACCTTCGTGTCGATGGGCAATTACATCTTCACGACCAAGGTCCTGATCGACACCATCCGGGCCGATGCCGACAACGACGACTCCGACCACGACATGGGCGGCGACATCATCCCCAAGTTGGTGGCCGACGGGATGGCCTCGGTGTACGACTTCAACGCCAACGAGGTGCCGGGGGCCACCGAACGAGACCACGGATACTGGCGGGACGTCGGCACACTGGACGCCTTCTACGACGCACACATGGATCTGGTTTCGGTGCACCCGGTGTTCAACCTGTACAACAAGCGCTGGCCCATCCGGGGCAGCTCCGAGAACCTGGCGCCTGCGAAGTTCGTGCGGGGCGGATCAGCCCAGGAGTCCGTCGTCGGTGCAGGCAGCATCATCTCCGCTGCGTCCGTGCGCAACTCGGTGCTGTCGTCGAATGTCGTCGTCGACGACGGAGCGATCGTGGAGGGCAGCGTGCTGATGCCCGGCGCCCGTGTCGGGCGGGGCGCGGTCGTTCGCCACGCGATCCTGGACAAGAACGTGGTGGTCGGCCCCGGCGAGATGGTCGGAGTGGATCTGGACAAGGACCGCGAACGCTTCACGATCAGCAACGGCGGCGTGGTCGCCGTCGGCAAGGGCGTCTGGGTCTAGCGCAGAGCCTCTGCGCCGAAATAGCGTTCCCGGTCGCGATTCGGCCGTGATGCACAGCCCTCAGCTCTCACTCGGCGCGCGAGGCCGGTCACGCCGTCGTCGGCGTATCAGCCGGACAGCGGCCCACACCAGCGCGACGAGTGCCGCCAGCACCAGCACCGGGAACACGATGGCCAGAAAGACCAGGGCGACGCTGGTGACGTCCTCCGCGGTGCTCAGCACTGGCGCGGCGACCCCTGCGGTGGCGACGTTCGCCGCCGGCCGCACCGTCGACTTCGTCAGGGACACCGCCAGCGCGACGACGACGCCGAGGACCACCGGGATCCACTGGCCGGATTGTGCAAACGCGCCCGGATCGGTGACCGCCGAGGTCTGCGACGCCGTGCCGGAGCCGAACACGATGCCGCCCGCGGTGGGCCGCACGAACGTCTGGATCATGTCGTTCACGCTGTCGAGGGCGGGGATCTTGTCGGCGACGACCTCGACGATCAGCAGAACTGCCACGATCGCCATCACCCAGCCGTTCTCCAACCAGATCCAGCCCTGCGGCAGCGTGACCAGATCCGTGAATCGCGACAGCAGCCCCAGCAACAGCAGTGGAATGTAGGCGTTCAACCCCGCTGCGGTGGCCAAACCGAAACCGGTGAGCAGTTCCATCGGATCAGTATGCGGCGGCGCGATCCCCGCGGCTCGGATCTTTCACCACACTCCGGGAATCAACCGGTATCGCACCCGCGCCCGATATTCGCGGTAACCCGCCAGTTCGTCGACCAGTGCTTTCTCCTCGTCGAGAACGCGGGCCACGAGTACCGCCGGAAATGTCAGCGCCACCACCACCAGCCCCCACAACGACCCGAGGGCCGGCGGCAAGCCGATCATCATGACCAGCGACGCGCTGTACAGCGGATGCCGGACCACGCCGTACATCCCGGTGGACACCAGCGGCTGGTCGTCCTCGACCCGGATGGTCGAACCCGCGTAGTGGTTCTGCACCACGACCAGTTGGGCTCCGACCAGCCCGACCGCGACAGCGAGGTTGCCGACCACCACCAGCCACACCGGTACCGGTGACCAGCCGAATCGCCAGTCCAAGGCGCTGACCACCAGCACCGCCACGAAGGCAGCCCCGGCGGCGGAGATGATGATCCGTTGAGCGGGACGGGTTTCCGCGGTGGGTCCGGCCTTGAGCCTGCGCGCCAACGCGGCGGGACTGCGCACCGCCAGGTAACTGCTGGGCACCAGGGTGCAGACCGTGAACACCGCGATGAACACCCACCCCTGCCAGTAGTGAAATGTTCCGGCAGGCAGGAACAGCGCCAACCCGAAGAGCAGGAGACCGAACAGAGCCGATGCCAGGGACTGCAGCGCGAGCTTCATGGTTGTCCTCTCTCACACGGCGTCTCGGCGTCCGTACAGGAATCCGGCAGCCAACGTCAAAGCTGTTGCCGCCGCGACCATCACGAGCAGGGCGGTGACGGGTACCTCGGTGGGGACCGTGGTCTGGGCGACGGGTGAGAGGTCGAGCAGCCAGCGCGGCAAGCGCAGTAGCGCGCCGAGGTAGAGCGAGGTGACGACGAAGGTCACGGCGAGCCAGCCGATCCAGGTGTGTCGCACCGCCACCGCAAGAGCCGCGACGCCTGCCATCACCGCGAGCGCAGGGACGAACCCCAGGCCGGCGAGCGTGAGTCGCGCCACGGTGTGCGGTTCCCCCAGGGTCAGCCCGGCGCCCAGGCCGTTGCCGAGACCGGCGAAGAACATCAACACCGCCGAACCGAGGACTGCCGATGCCACCGCGGTGAATAGCCACCGGCGGCGTGACACCGCTCCGGCGAGCACGGCCTCGCCGAGTCCGGACTGTTCGTCGGCGTACACCCGCAACACGGCGGACACCGTGTAGGCGCATGCCGCGGCAGCGAGGAACTGCGACATCGTCGTATAGACCCCGTCATTGCCCTGGGTGGACATGATCCGGGCGAGCAACTCGTTGCCCTCGGCCGCGTCGATCAGCGATTTCGTCATCGATCCGAACGCCAGTCCCGCCACGAACAGACCCACCGACCAGCCGACGGTCTGGCCGCGCTGCAGAACGAGGTGCATACCGAGAACACCGCGGACGGGGCGCGCACCGGGACGTTCGCCGCTCGAGGCGATGGTGCCGTCGTCGTACTGTCGGCGGGCCTCCAGCAGCGCGGCGGCGAGGACCAGTGCGATGGTCAGCAGGATCAGCGGGGCCAACGGCCACCACCGCAGATCAACGAACGCACGCATCTGCTGGGCCCATGCGATGGGGGAGAACCAACTCAGCACGCTGCCCGAGTTGTTGATGACGTCGCCGACCCCGCGGACCAGCGCGGCCAGGGCGAGGGTGGCCATCGCCGCACCGGTAGCGGCGCGCGCGGTTCGCCACAGCTGTGCGGTCACTGCCGCGACGGCAGCGAACACGGTGGCCACCGCGGTGACCCCCACGCACATCGCGGTGGTGTTGATCAGGTCGAAACCGGTTGCCGTCATCGCGGCCGTCATGGTCACGGCGAGAACGACGTTGACCACGGCGACCAGAACCAGTGCGGCGGTGGTCCTGGCGTAGCGGCCGACGACTGAGGCCAGCACCAGTTCGGCGGCTCCGCTCTCCTCCTCGGCGCGAGTGTGCCGGATAACCGTGAGTATGCCGAGAATCGACGTGGCGACGATCAACGTGAGCATCATCTCGTTGGCCATCATCGCCCCGAGTTCGGTCTCGTTGCCGCCGAACATGGGGCCGCCCAACATCATTCCGGCAGGAGTCTTCAGGAGTTCGACCCGCGCCAGGCGTTGCGCCTCTTCGGGGTACGCGAGCTCGATGGTGGTGGGCGCGTACGCCATCATCGCGGTCAGCGCAGTGATCCACACCGACAGCCGGACCCGATCGCGGCGCAGCGCCAGGCGGATCAAGTGACCGGTGCCTGTCCAGGGCGATGCTGCCGGAGACGCGGCGTGGCGCCCTGCCGTCGTCGGTGACGCGACGGCGGTCGCGCCGGCGTTCATCGGCCCGTCCCCTGGTACTCCCGCAGAAACATGTCCTCGAGAGAAGCCGGCGATACGGTCAGTTCCTCGATGCCCAGGTCGGTCAGGTCGGACATCGCCCGGTCGAGGTTGTCGCGGTCCACGGAGAAGTGCAGTCGACCGTCCTGTGTGCGAAGGTCGTGGACGTACGGTGCCTGCTCCATGGCGCGGCCATCGGCGCGGGTGCGTGCGGTGATGGTGGTGTGCATCAGATGCCGCATCTGTTCCAGCGTCCCGGACCGTACCGTCCGGCCCGCCCGCACGATCGTCACGGTGCGGCAGAGCTTTTCGACTTCGGCCAGGATGTGGCTGGACAGCAGCACCGCCGCGCCCTGGTCCGCGACTTCGCGGACACACTGTTGAAACGCATGCTCCATCAGCGGATCCAGGCCCGAGGTCGGTTCGTCGAGAACGAACAGCTCGCTGCGGGTGCTGAAGGCGGCGACGATCGCCACCTTCTGCCTGTTGCCCTTGGAATAGGTGCGGGCTTTCTTGTGTGGATCGAGTTCGAAGCGTTCGATCAGGTCGTCCCTGCGCTTGGTGTCGACCGCGTTTCTGCCCCGGAGGTCGGCGAGGAAGTTGATCGCCTGCATCCCGGTGAGGTTGGGCCACAGCGTGACATCACCTGGCACATAGGCGATCCGACGATGAAGTTTGACCGCGTCACGCCAGGGGTCGCCGCCCAGCAGTCGCACGGTGCCGCTGTCGGCGCGAAGCAGCCCGAGTAGGACTCGCAGTGTGGTGGACTTGCCCGCCCCGTTGGGGCCGAGGAAGCCGGCCACGTCGCCGGGGGCGACAGCGAGGTCGAGGCCGTCGAGAGCCTTGGTGCGCCCGAAGGATTTGGACAGGCCGCTGATCTCGACGGCGAGTCTGGTGTCCTGCTCAGTCATCGTGAACTCCTTCATCCGAGGTGAACGGGATGCCCTGTTCGCGCTTTTCCATGAAGGCGTCGAACATCGTCGAGTCCCGCATCAGGCCATGGGTGTAGATCTCGAGGGCGGGGAGCATCATCTCCTCGGCGTAATCACGCAGGACAGCGCGCAGGTCGGTGGGGGTGTCGTGCAACTGCAGGTACAACACGAAGCTGCCGCCGCCGCTCATCGACAGAAACCGCGCCCTGGCCTTCGGGTCGACGCTCGGGGTGATGGTTCCAGCCCGCACGCCCTCCTCGAGGTATTGCTCGGTGTTGTCGATCATGTTGTGCCACAGGGTTTTTGCCAGAACGCCACCCTCCTGCATGCTGCGCACCAGGTAGGCCATCATCGGTGCGTAGTCCTCGATCTCGGCCATCTGTGCGAACCACGTTGCGGGGTCGGAGGACTGGATCGACTCGGACTTGCTGGAGCGGATGATGTCGGCGATGTAGTCGTCACACACCTTGCGCAGGCCGTCCTTGGATCCGAAGTGGTGGATCACCAGTGCGGCGCTGACGCCAGCGACTTCGGCGATGCGGCGCAGGCCGACGGTGAAGCCGTCGCGGCCCCACTCGTCGATCGCGGCATCGCGGATGCGGGCGAGTGCGGTCCGGTCCGCAGATGCTGAACGCATGTTTAGTATGCTAAACGCACGTTCAGTGGGTGGTCAAGAGTGTGCAGAAGGGTGGCTGCCGACGGGGGTGAGCGCGCGAAAAATGCCGGGCATAGCGGCGTGTCGGCGCACAGACATGCGCGCTCGCGGGAAAAGGGGGGTCAGTCGCGGGCGGCAGCGAGCAAGCCGTCGCCCAATGGGATCAGCACGGGGGTGAGTCGCTCGTCCTCGGCGATCAGCCTGGCCGCCTCACGCACCGCGCCGACCTCGCTGTCGTTGGCCGTCGCGTCGCCGGCCCGCCCGCCCAGGGCGGCGCGATGCACGACGATGGCGCCTCCGGGGCGGAGCAGTCGCACCCCCTCGAGGACGAACTGCGGCTGGTCGGCCGGATCGGCATCGATGAACACCAGGTCGTAGGTCTCGTCGGCCAGTCGGGTGAGGACCTCCTGGGCGCGGCCGCTGATCAGCCTGGTGCGTCCCGGTCCGACTCCCGCCTCGGTGTAGGCCTGCTTGGCGATGCGCTGGTGTTCGGGTTCGACGTCGATGGTCGTCAGGACCCCATCGTCGCGCATTCCCGACAGCAGCCACAGGCCGCTGACTCCCGCGCCGGTGCCGACCTCGACCACCGCTTTTGCCCTGGTCAGCTTGGCCAGGACACAGAGCAGAGCGCCGACGGCCGGGGTCACCGCACCCGCGCCGATGTCCACGGCGCGTTCGCGTGCCGCCGCGACGATGGCGTCCTCGGAGATCGAGTGTTCGGCGTGGGCGACGATCGCCTCCGCCTGACTCGCCCTCGCCCCGGAGTCGCCGGAGCCGACCACGGGCTCGTCGGTGCTGGCCATGCCCCGCAGCGTAGAGCTAAGCGCTGGTGCCAGGTGCCGCGACACGCCCGCCCCCAGTTCCGATAATTCACGAGCGTGACCACTGTTTTTGCTGGTCGAAAAATGGGTAGAAATCTTTCTCAGGAAATGTTCAGTTTGCTCATATGCCAAGCACACCAGCGCGGGAGACGGTAGTCGCATGACAGACGGCGCATTCAGCGCACGCAGTGGCATCTTCCGCCCCGGGGTCGACGCGGGGAAGAAAGCCATGTCGCACCGCGTTGTCGATATCGAGCCGGCGGTCACCGACGACCGCGGCACTCATGACTTGGAGGATCCGACGACCACCACCCAGACAGGCCCAGCTGCTGCTCCCGTGACCGCACCTGTGTCGATGGCGCATCTCGAGCAGTTCACCGATGGCGAGTGGGTCGAGCCGACCGACGAGTTGACCGGCACCGCGGTATTCGACGCCACCGGGGACAAAGCGGCGATGCCGAGCTGGGACGAACTGGTCCGCCAGCATGCCGACCGCGTGTATCGACTGGCCTATCGCCTGTCCGGTAGTCAGCACGACGCGGAGGACCTGACTCAGGAGACGTTCATCCGGGTGTTCCGGTCGGTGCAGAACTACCAGCCCGGCACGTTCGAGGGTTGGCTGCACCGCATCACCACGAACCTGTTCCTCGACATGGTCCGCCGCCGCGGCCGCATTCGCATGGAAGCGCTGCCTGAGGACTACGACCGGGTTCCGGCCGACGAGCCGAACCCCGAGCAGATCTACCACGACTCCCGGTTGGGGCCGGACCTGCAGGCGGCACTGGATTCGCTTCCCCCGGAGTTCCGCGCGGCAGTGGTGTTGTGCGATATCGAAGGTCTGTCCTACGAGGAGATCGGCGCCACTCTCGGCGTCAAGCTGGGAACGGTGCGCAGCCGCATCCACCGCGGGCGTCAGGCGCTGCGTGAGCATTTGGCGCGCCATTCCGACGCCGGTACCGCGGAGGGTTTCCGCGCCATCGCCAAGTCGGCCTGACGTTCGCGCGTTGCTCCACAGCATGCCGCGCTACATTCGAATGCAGCGGCATCACACGAGCCGAGAGGAGCTGCTGATGGTCGACCCCGGACATGCCTTCCGGCGCGCCTTCTCGTGGCTGCCCTCGCAGTTCGCTTCGCAGAGCGAGGGACCCGTCGGTCCGCGCCAGTTCGGGTCCACCGAGCATCTGTCGACCGAGGCTGTCGCCGCATTCGTCGACGGTGAATTGCGGATGACCGCTCACCTGCGCGCAGCCCACCACCTCTCGTTGTGTCCGGAGTGTGCGTGGGAGGTCGACGCGCAGCGGCAGGCACGCACTGCGCTGCGGGACTCCTGCCCGGTGGCGATGCCGAGCTCTTTGCTGGGCCTACTGTCTCAGATCCCGCACCATGCTCCGGACGAGGTTCCGGAGCCGACCGAAGCCCCACAGCTGGCTGATGGCGTGGAGCGCACCCGTCGCAAGCGTCGGTAGGGTGGAGAACAGGCGATAAGGGACGCGCGTCGGCGATTTGCTGGCGCCCTGAACAGAGGGTGATGAACGGGTGAGCAATCTGGATGAGTCCGGTCGGGAGCGTCTCGAGCCGCGTCCCGTGTCGCGTCCCCCTGTCGATCCGGCAGCCCAGCGAGCGTTCGGCAGGCCCGCGGGTGTGGACGGCTCGTTCACCGGCGTCGGCCAGTACCGCGATCAGGGCGAGTACACACCCAAAGACCAAGCTCCCGACCCTGTGCTGGCCGAGGCGTTCGGCCGCACCCACCCCGGAGAGTCGCTCCAGCGGCATCCCACCGACGCCGGTGCGCTCGATGCGGAACGCGACGACACCGCCGACGATTTTGACGATCCGTGGCGCAACCCAGGTGCCGCCGCAGGACTGGGAACTCCCGCCTTCGTGCCGACCGCCCAGGCGGCGCACACAGAGGTGCCCGGGAAGCTGGGCGTCCGCGATGTGATCTTCGGCCGCAGGGTCTCCTTCACCGCACTGGCGGTGCTCGGCATCGTGGCGCTTGTCATCGGCGTCGCCGGCGGCCTGGTGGGTCGGAAGACCGCAGAGGTCGTCGAAGCTTTCACCACGTCGAAGGTGACTCTGGAGACCAGCGACAGGCCCGACCTGCCACCCGGACGGTTCACCGAGGTCGCTGCCGCGGTGGCCGATTCTGTGGTCACCATCGAGGCCTCCAGCGACACCGAGGGCTCGCAGGGCTCCGGCGTCGTCGTCGACGGTCGCGGCTACGTCGTCACCAACAACCACGTGATCTCCGAGGCGGCCACCAACCCCAGCAAGTACAAGTTGGCGGTGGTGTTCAACGACGGCACCGAGGTCCCGGCCAACCTGGTCGGCCGCGATCCCAAGACCGACCTGGCGGTGCTCAAGGTCGACAACGTCGACAACCTCGTCGTCGCCCGGATGGGTGATTCGGAGAAACTCCAGGTCGGTGAAGAGGTGATCGCCGCCGGCGCGCCACTCGGGTTGCGCAGCACGGTCACCACCGGAATCGTCAGCGCGCTGAACCGCCCGGTGCCGCTGTCCGGTGACGGCTCGGACACCGACACCGTCATCGACGGTGTGCAAACCGACGCCTCGATCAACCACGGCAACTCCGGTGGGCCGCTGATCAACATGAACGCTGAGGTCATCGGCATCAACACCGCGGGCAAATCACTGTCGGACAGTGCCAGCGGCCTCGGTTTCGCGATCCCGGTCAACGAGGTCAAGCAGGTTGTCGAGACGTTGATCGAGGCCGGCAAGATCTCCCACCCGACGCTGGGCCTGACAGCCCGCTCGGTCAGCAACGAGGTGTCCAAGGGCGCTCAGATCGCCAACGTGACCGCGGGCGGTCCGGCGGAGCGGGCGGGCATCCTCGAAAACGATGTTGTCGTGAAGGTGGGGGATCGTGAGGTCGCCGATGCCGACGAGTTCGTCGTCGCGGTCCGGCAGCTCAGGATCGGCGAGGCCGCACCCATCGAGGTGGTCCGCGACGGCCGTAACGTCACGCTGGAAGTGACCCCCGGCCCGGACACCAGCACGTAGCCGATGTTCGCCAACGTCGGCTGGGGCGAGATGTTGGTCCTGGTGATCGCCGGTCTGGTGATCCTCGGACCGGAACGGCTGCCAGGCGCGATCCGCTGGACGTCCGGGGCGCTGCGTCAGGCGCGGGACTACATCAGCGGCGCCACCAGTCAGCTGCGCGACGACTTCGGTCCGGAGTTCGAGGATCTGCGGGAGCCGCTGTCCGAGTTGCAGAAGCTCAGAGGGATGACGCCACGCGCGGCGCTGACCAAACATCTTCTCGACGGCGACGATTCGATCTTCACCGGCAAGTTCGACGGGGCACAACGCCCCGCTGAGAAGCCGCAGTCCGCGGGCGGTCCGGCCGAGGCCGCCGCCACGCCTGTCACGAAGCAACCCGAACCCTCGGCGGCCACTCCGTTCGACAGCGACGCCACCTAGTCACCTCGGCTCTAACGTCCGCCGGAACTGCATTCCAGCCAATGTGACCTGCGGTCGCCCGTTCCGGGGTGAAAATTGGGGGGTGGTCGCCTTGCGACGCCGTCGCTGCATGGTTCTTCGAGGCCGTATTCCAGCCAGGTGCTGGAGTCGTGTTGAGGGCCCTTCATTGTTGCCGCCGGTGTTTTCGGCGATCAAGCACGCGGAATAGATTTTCTTTGGCCTAGACGACTCCACGAGGCGACCACACCCTCAATTGGTGGACTCGCTTAGGAGTGGAGGAACAACCGATGCTGGCAGAATCCGAGGACTCTGAACAGATCATCGCCAGGGTCGCAGCTCTCGATATCGGCAAGGCTGAACTGGTGTGTTGCGTGCGGGTGCCCGGGCGGGGCCGCCGGCGTCTGCAAGAGATATCGACGCACTCGACGATGACGGGGTCGTTGACCGAGTTGGCCAATCACCTCGTCGAATCCGGGGTCGAGCGGGTGGTCATGGAAGCCACCTCCGATTATTGGAAACCGGTGTTCTACCTGCTCGAGGCCCACGGGCTGGACCCGTGGCTGGTCAATGCCCGCGATGTCAAACACCTGCCGGGCCGACCCAAAACCGATGTGCTGGATGCAGTGTGGTTGGCCAAGCTGGCCGAACGCCAGATGCTGCGCCCCAGTTTCGTCCCTGCGCAACCGATCCGGCAGCTACGCGATCTGACCCGCTACCGCGCCGACCTCATCGCGGTGCGCACCGCGGAGAAGAACCGCGTGGAAAAGCTCCTCGAAGACGCCTGCATCAAGCTCTCGGTGGTGGCCAGTGACATCTTCGGGGTGTCCGGGCGGGCGATGATGGCCGCGATGATCGCCGGAGAGCGTGACCCCGCCGTTCTGGCCCAGATGGCACGCGCCCGGATGCGGACCAAGATCAGCCGACTCGAAGAGGCGTTCAACGGCCACTTCGATGACCATCACCGGTTCCTGCTGGCCCGCATGCTCGACCGGATCGACGCCATCAACGCCGACATCGCCGCGGTCGACGAACAGATCGGAGCCCATCTAGCCCCTTTCGCCGCAGCGGTGGCCCGCCTCGATGACATCCCCGGGATCGGGCCGCTGGCCGCCGCTGTCCTGCTCGCCGAGGTCGGCACCGACATGTCGATCTTCCCCACCGCAGGCCACCTGTGCTCCTGGGCGAAATTCAGCCCCGGCATCAAATCCTCGGCCGGCAAAACCAAAGGCAACGCCTCCACCGGGCACGGCAACCGCTACCTGGCCCAGGTGCTGGGCGAGGCCGCCGTCGCGGCCGGGCGCACCGACACCTTCCTCGGCCAACGCTACCGACGCATCGCCCGACGACGCGGCAACAAACGCGCCGTCGTCGCCGTCGGGCGCTCCATCCTAGTCATCATCTGGCACTTACTAGCCGACCCCGACACCACCTACATCGACCTCGGCGCCGACCACTACACCACCCACGTCGACACAGATCGCAAGAAACGCAACAACATCCGACAACTCGAAGCCCTGGGCTACACCGTCACCCTCACCCCAGCCGCCTGACCCACACACGCCACCCAACCGCC
>NZ_JBAUJR010000016.1:0-25210 GCF_049683935.1 Mycobacterium sp.
ACTCCCTTGACTGCCTGCTTCACGTACATGTCCTTCCACCGGCGACACTGGACAACCATCAACTGCAGGCGGGGCTACGGCGGCGTGGACGACTGTGAGTTGAGTCGCGAATGTGTGGTCGTCCCCCGAACGTTGCCAAGGGTGGTACGGAACCCATTCACGCGTGGTGCTCCAGCGCCGTCCGAGGGGCCTGTGTTTCCCCGATTGCGGAGTGGACGCTACCTCAGATTGACCCGGACGTAAGTTCGATACAGCAAACTCGTATCAAGCGAAAACCCCGTGACCCGAGTGTCATGGCCCAGCACGGCTATCGAGACAGTCTCATCAGTTGGCGATTCTGCCTGTCGCGGCACCTCGATCACGGGTCTTGCGCGTCCGACAGGTACCTCGGAATATGTTGGGCGACAGGAGTTTACGTGTGGGATCGGGCTTCCTGCCCGTGTCGGGTGCGGCGTCCGGCCCAGGGCGGCACCGCAGCGGGCGGACCGCACCGCTTCCCCCGGCCCGCCGAGAGTCCGCTGATCGACGGGTTTGCCTGGTGCCGACAGGTTCTTACCGGGGAGTCAGTTTGACGCCCCCTCGGTCCGATCTCTTTTCAGACAACTGTTCAGCTTGATCATCCTTTTTCTGGTTGGCGCCGTTCGGTCTGCAAAGGTGTGCTGTGGGCGGTGGTACGTACCACAAATTATTTTTAGCCGGCTATCTCGCAGCAACGTACCGAGCGCGACAGATGCGGCATCGCGCGTGGCTTAATTACAAATTTGTAATTTGGTGACACCCGCCTTTATTACTCAAAAGTCAGGTCCAGCTGATCGCCGTTTGAAGTGGGTTCATGCTGAAACTTACGGATGCGTAGCTTATTGATTCAGCAATATTGACGTCTGACTCTACCAATGTAGAGTTTGCTATAAAGAATGGATAACAGCAATATAAACGCCGTTTGCCAAAATCGCGTTTATTAACTTTGTCGAAGTTTTGCTGCCCGAGTGGTTCGCGGACGCAATATGCTGCGTTCAGCCGATCACGGCTAACCACTTGCGTTGCATCTATTCGGGGAGTTCCTATGCGCACTACTTTTCGCAAGGCCGGAGTTGCCTGCGGCACCCTCGTTGCCTCCGCGGCGTTGGCTGTCACCACTGCCACCGGTGCTTGGGGCAGCAACTCGGCACTCGTCGTCGGAGGGCTGGCGACGCCCACCATGCACGATCTGGTGATGGCCCAGGTTCTTGGTGATCAACTACACGGCCAGCAGCGGGTGAGCATTAACTGGCCAGCGGAGGCAGCGCCGTATACGGGAAGCAGAGACCTGACGCTCGGGGCCTCGATCGCCGTGGGAATCACGAACCTCAACGCCGAGATCGACGCCGCGCTCGGTCGCTTGTCCGCGCCGGGCGAGAAGGTGACCGTGGTCGGACTGTCCGCCGGCTCGCTTGTGGTCACCGAGGTCCTGCGCCTGATGGCCGCCGACGCCAATGCCCCCGACCCGGACGACATCACCTTCATCGTGGTGGCTGACTCGAGCCGGCAGAAGCTGATCGACAAAGCGAAGTACAACTCGAGGTACGACTACACCTATCAGCCGGCGCCCGAGACGGAGTACGACGTCATCGTCGTCACCGGTGAGTACGACGGTATGGCCGACTTCCCGGATCGCTGGTGGAATTTCACGGCGGTCCTGAACGCGATCGCCGGATCGATCTTCGTCCACGTGCCGGTGATGTTCACCGACCTGGACGACGTACCCGCGGAGAACATCACGGTCGACGTGAACTCTGTGGGCGGGACCACCACGCATTACCTGGTGCCCGCCAAGACGCTGCCGCTGGTGCAACTGATGCCGTGGCTGAAGTCCAAAGAGGCCGAGTTGAAGGCGAAGGTCGACGCGGGCTACGCCCGCAACGACGTCGTCAACACCGCTGCGATGCGGACGACGGCCGTGCCTGAGGTCGTCGAAGAGACTGCCACCGAAGCGGACGTCGTCGAAGAGGTCGCACAGCCGGTCGAGGAGACCCCCGACGCCACTCTGCTCAAGCGCGATGACGACGAGGCAGCTGACGCCGCGGCGGAGGACGCTGCAGCCGAAGAGGCCGCAGCTGAGGACGCCGCAGCCGAAGAGGCCGCTGCCGAGGAAGCCGCTGCCGAGGAGGCCGCTGCCGAGGAGGCCGCTGCCGAGGAGGCCGCAGCTGAGGAGGCCGCTGCTGAGGAGGCCGCTGCTGAGGAGGCCGCAGCCGAGGAAGCCGCTGATGACGATGACGCCGAGTCCGCAGCGTCGGAGGATTCGCCGGCGACCGATTCGGAGTAGTCTTCGCGACGATCTGATCCAGGGAGCCCCGGTGCCTCGCACCGGGGCCTCCTGGTGTCCAGGGGTCTGGGCGCCGACGAGCGGTGCCACTGCAGTCGTCCTAAGATCCAAGCGGTGTTGACCGATTTTGCTGTGAGGTAGCGTTGATCCCCATGGATGTGCCGCAATTCGACGTGATCGTCGTGGGCGCCGGTTTCGGCGGAATGGGTGCTGCGATCCAGCTCAAGAAGATGGGGTACCACAACATCCTGATCCTCGATCGCGAGAGCGATCTCGGCGGGACGTGGCACGTCAACCACTATCCAGGGCTGGCGGTCGACATCCCCTCGCCCACGTACTCGTACTGGTTCGAACCCAACCCCAACTGGTCGCGGTTGTACGCGCCCGGATCAGAGCTCAAGGCCTACGCCGACCATGTCGCCGACAAGTACGACGTTCGCCGGCACATGCGGTTCGACAGCCCGGTCGACGGCGCCCGCTGGGACGACGACAGCAAGCTGTGGCAGGTCGCGCTCTCCAGCGGCGAGAAGCTGACCGCACGATTCCTGATCACCGCCACCGGTTACCTGTCCCAGCCGCGTAAGCCCGACATTCCCGGCATCGAGGACTTCGCCGGCCGGATCGTCCACAGCATGGACTGGGACGACAGCTATTCACCGGACGGCGAGCGCATCGGGCTCATCGGAACGGGCGCGACAGCGGTACAGCTCATACCTCAGTTGACGAAGACGGCGGCGGACCTCACGGTGTACCAGCGCACGCCCATCCATGTCGTACCCAAGCTCGACTTCCCGATCCCGGTGTTCCTGCGCCGGCTGTTCGCCCGGATTCCGTTGATGCACCGCGCGTTCCGGTGGAGCACCGACGTGAACCTCGAGGCGATGATGATCCTGTCGGTGTTGAACTTCAAGTACTTCCGCCAACTCAACGTCGGTGCGTCCTATTTGTCGCAGGCCCTTCGGTTCGTCTCGATTCGAGACAAGAAGCTGCGGGCGCAGTTGACGCCGGACTACGACTTCGGGTGCAAGCGGCCCACCTACTCGAACTCGTACTACCGGACGCTCGCCAAGCCCAACGTGCACCTGCAGAGTTCGGGGATCGAACGGATCGAGGCGGATGGGATCGTCGCATGCGACGGCACCAAGGCCGAGATCGACACCCTGGTCCTGTGTACTGGATTCGACCTCTGGGAAGCGAACATCCCGGCGATCGAGATCATCGGCCGAGATGCTCGGAACCTCGGAAAATGGTGGCGGGACAATGGCTTCCAGGCATACCAGGGTGTGACGATCCCCGCCTTCCCGAACTTCCTGAGCCTCGCCGGACCGTACGCGTCCAGCGGTCTGTCGTACTTCAACACCATGGAGTACCAGATGCGGCACATGGACCGGTTGTTCGGAGAGGTCCGGCGACGCGACGCCACGACGTTCGAGGTGACCGAGGAAGCCAACACCCGCTTCCGTGACCGGATGTCGAAGATGTTGGGCAAGACGGTGTTCGGCAGCGGCGACTGTGCCCGATCGAGGTCCTACTACTTCAGCCCGAGCGGCGAGACGTTGGTGCGTCCGGCGTCGACCAATCAGACGAACCGCGAAAACGATACGTTCCCGCTCAGCGATTACGCGATCGCCTGAACCTGCAGTTCAGGGTGTGTTTCAACCGGCGCGCCGCCAAGGTGTGTCAGCATGGAGAGATGCTGAAGAGGCGAATTCTCGCGACGTTGGGTGTGGCTGTGTCGATACCGGCCGCCGTGCTGCAGACCACCATCACGATGCCGTCGGCCTCGGCCGCCCCGTGTCCTGACATCGAGGTGATCTTCGCCAGGGGCACCGGCGCGGAACCCGGCCTCGGGTTCGTCGGAGACGCTTTCGTCGATTCGTTGCGGGGCAAGGTCGGTGGCCGGTCGGTGGGTGCCTACGCGGTGAATTATCCTGCGGGCTTCGACTTCGACGAGTCCGCGCCTGCCGGCGCCGCCGACGCCGCCGGACGCGTTCAGTGGATGGTCGACAACTGCCCGGACACCAGGCTGGTACTCGGCGGTATGTCGCAGGGCGCGGGGGTGATCGACTTGATCACCGTCGATCCGAAACCACTCGGCCGCTACACCCCCACCCCGATGCCACCGCACGTGGCCGACCATGTCGCAGCGGTCGCCGTCTTCGGAAATCCGTTGCGCGACATCCGTGGCGGCGGTCCCCTGCCTCAACTCAGCTCGACATACGGCGGCAAGTCGATCGATCTCTGTGGGCTCGACGACCCCTTCTGTTCCAACGGCCTGAACTTCCCGGCGCACTTCGCCTACGTCAAGAACGGCATGGTCGAAGAGGCCGCGAACTTCGTCGCAGGTCGGCTGCAGTAGCGACGACTCCGCTCTATCTGCAGCAAACCCGTGTCGCGGCGCGTCGGTGTCGCTACGGGCGGGCGTTCTCCGGAGGCGGCCAGCTCAAATGTCACAAAATACAGGCGGGTTGTGTCGTAGGGAAATACCGTGCCGAGGGGGCGCCCAGGCGTAGGCTGTCCTCATATCAGCAAACGCCGCGAGGCAGCATGTGGGGGCAGGATGAGGGACGCGCAAAAGGTTGTGGCAAGTCGCAGGAAAGGCGGGAACACCAGAGCAAAGGCTGCGGCTGTTGCTTTGGCGTCGGCCCCGCTGATCGTGTTACCGGCCGCGATGGGCACAGTGGGAGTGGCGACCGCACCCGAAGCGGCGGCCCTCGAGCTGTTGCCCCCGGACCCGGCGCGTGTCCTCACGTTGAGCTTCCTGCCCGACGGCAACAACGACGACCTCGGCGGCGTGGTGTGCGAGTCGCCCCGCACATGTGTGTCGGTGCCCTACCCGTACCTGATCCGCTCCCAAGGTGTGATCGACCTCAACAACAAACTGCTGGACGGCACCACGGGCAAGCAGATTGTGTTCGGGTACAGCCAGGGTGCACGGGTGGCGTCGGACTGGCTGTCCGAATACGCAGGAGAAGAAGGCAATCTGAGCCCTGACGAGGTCAGCTTTGTGCTGATCGGCAACCCGTCGCGCAAGTACGGCGGTGCCCATGTCGGCTGGGGGCAGGTGACGCCCGATACCGACTACAAGGTGCTCGATGTCTCGCGCCAGTACGACATGGCATCCGACTACCCCGACCGGTTCAACCTGCTTGCTATCGCCAACGCGTACGCGGGCTTTGCGTTCATCCACGAGAACTACGAAGAAGTCGACCTCTACGATCCCGCGAATTACGTGTGGACCGAGGGGAATACGACCTATGTCTTCATTCCGACCGAGAACCTGCCGCTACTGCAACCGCTGCGCCTGCTCGGACTCTCGGGTCTTGCCGACGCGTTGAACGGCCCGCTCAAAGCGATGATCGAGAGCGCCTATGACCGCTCCTATCTACCGGCCGAACCGGGTCTGCCCCCCGTCGAACCCGAACCCGAACCTGAGCCTGAGCCCGACCCCGAGCCTGAGCCGCCGGCGGAACCGGACCCGGAGCCCGAGCCGCCGCCGTCCGAGGACGCGCTGTTGGCGTCCCGCAAGATCGTTGATGAGCACCCCGCCGTCACGCCTGTCGCGGCGGACACCGATGTGCAACCGCAGACCGAGCCGGCTTCAGATGAGCTCGACGAGGACGACATCGACGACATCGACGAACTCGACGAGGACGGCGCGACGGGGTCCGGCCAGGAGGATGGCGACGAGGGTGACATCGATCCCGACCTCGATGCCGATGCCGACAGCGAGCAGGACGACGGTGAGAGCGAAGGCGACGATGGGCCGGCGTCCTCGCAGGGCAGTGACACGCAGCAGAAGTCGTCGGCGTCGAGTTCGACGTCGGACGGCGACGATGCGCCGAAACGCAAGGAACGTTCCGATAGCGGCGAGTAAGCAAGCTGGACAAGTGGTTTGGGTGTTCGACAGGATAGTGTCCGGTACCCCCGGCGCACCTGCCCGCGGTCGGTGTGCTTGGCTGAGGCGATGGATGTCAGCGGCCTAGAACCCATAGAACAGACCGCACTGCTCACCGAGTACTGTCGTGCCCTCGACAGCCGGGCGGCGCAGCCGATCCTCGGCGATACCCTGGCCGATGCCACGATCGGCAAGATCGATTACGACTTCACCAGCCTGGCCGCGACGCCCAGCGTCGTGCCGTTGGTTGCGCTGCGGGCCAAGATGCTCGACGAGCGGATTCGGATGTTCGTCGGTGAGAACCCTGATGCGGTGGTCGTCGACCTGGGTGCCGGCTTCAGCAGCGCGGTCTTCCGAGTTGATCCCCCGCCGACCGTGGACTGGTACAGCGTCGACCTGCCCGCCGTCATCGCTCTGCGTGCCGCCCTGGTGCCACGGGGCAGCCGAGAAGAGATGGTGGCTGCGTCGCTGCTCGATCGGGGATGGGCAGCTTCAATCCCTGCCGATCGCCCGGCGTTCGTTTTCGCCGACGGATTGATCGCCTTCCTCGACGAGGCCGAGGTGGTCGACATCCTGCGTGCCGTCACCGGGCACTTCGGCTCGGGGGTGGTTGCGTTCAACGACTACGGGCCGGTCGGCAAGGCGAATCAGCTGATGGGCAGGCTTGCGACCTCTCGTAAAGCCAACTCTCCGCACAGCCAGTGGCGTTTCTCCGGATTCAAGGACGCCCGCCATCCGGAATCCTGGAACATCGGTCTGTCTCTGCTCGAGGAAGCCAGTGTCATGCAGCGTCCGGAGGCATCGCAGTTTCCGTTGGGACTGCGAGTCGCAAGCCGGTTGTCGCGTCGGATCCCGGCTATCGCGCGCAAGGCGAGGATTCTGCAGTACGGGTTCTAGCCGCTGTTCTCGGCGACCGAGACCGACGGGGCCTCAGTCGGCCCTGCGTGCTTGCGGCGGTGTACCACGATGCGCCCGCCGCGGGCCGGCGTCACGGTGACGCCACGGCTGTGCGATTTCTCGGCTGGTTCGCTGGTCGGCTCGAGCCGGAACTCGCGCAGGATGGTGCGCAGGGTGATGTCCATCTCCATCGTGGCGAACGACGCACCGATGCAGCGCATCATGCCGCCGCCGAAAGGAATCCACGCAAACGGATTCGGTGGATTGCCGACGAACCTGTCGGGGTTGAACTTCTCCGGGTCGGAGAAACTCTCGTCGGCCGTCATCGCGAGTTGAGTACTCGCCATGATCGTGTCGCCTTCGGGAATGACCCACTCCCCCAGGCGGATTCGTGTGCGGGCGCGACGCAGCGCGGCCGTCAGGACGGGCCGGGTGCGTTGTGACTCGGCGATTGTCGCCTGAAGCAACTCGGACCCGCCCGCGTCGACCTCTTCGGTCAGGCGCACGAGGAGCTCGGGATGCCTGCGGATACGCTCGACGGTCCACGCCAGCTGGGTCGACGTGGTCTCGTGTCCGGCCACCAGCATCGTCAGCAACTCGTCGACGATGTACGCGTCCGGAATAGGATCGCCGTTGTCGTAGCGGGCCTGCAGCAGCAGCGACAGTACATCGCCGCGATCGGTGAAGTTCGGGTCCGACCTCGCCTCTGCCATCAGCGACCGGCACAACTCGTCCATCCGGTTGCGGTACTGCGCGAACTTGCCGCCGGGACTCCACGTTCCGTAGTCCTTGCGGAAGATCGACGGGGCGAGTGCGATCTTGGAGCCGAACTCCACCGCACGCGGCATCAGCACGCGCATCTCGTCGAGTTCTTCGCCCTTCGCGCCGAAGACGGCCCGCAGGATCGTGTTGAGCGTGATCCGCATCATCGGCTCGAGGGTCTCGAACTCCACGCCCTCCGGCCAGTTGTTGATCTCGCGGACCACCTCCTGCTGGGTGATGCTCTCGTACCCGCGCATGCTCTTGCCGTTGAACGGCGGCAGCAGCAGCTTGCGCCGGGCGAGCAGTTCGTCACCTTCGAGGTTGAAGATCGAGCCCTCCCCGAGGATGTTGCCGCCGAGGTTGTTCTTGGGCCTGCCGACCAGCTCGCGGCTGGTGCTGAACAGGTCTTTCACCAGCACGGGATCGCTGATCACGACTGTCTCCCCGAACACCGGGAGCTGCAGGGTGAACGTGGAACCGTACTTCTTGCCGAGTGCGGCGACCGATTGGGTGCGCGCGGCCAGCACGACAGCGCCCTGGATCAGACTCGGTGCCCGCGGCCCCGGGGGGAGCCGCACAGGATCAGTGGTGGCCGTTGCCATGTCGTCACCCCTTCATGATGGTGCTTGAGTGATTGTCGCGCAGATCGTCGGCCGCGAACAGCGCTGTCCGGGTCAGGCGATCGTGTAATCGGTCAGCGGGAAGCTGTCCTGCTCCTTGACGGCCTTGCGCACGGATGTCGGCCGGAACAGTGGCGCTTCCCCGGAGCTGTTGAACCAGTAGGACCGGGAGGTCGCGCAGTCGCCGAGGCGGAACACCGAATCATCGAGCAGGGTCGTCATCCGATCCAGGAACTGGGCGTTGGCCTGCTCGGTGACTTCGAAGGTGCTGCCACCGGTGCGCTGCAGCTCTCCGATGAGCCGGTTCATGTGGCGCATCTGATATTCCACGGTGTCGAACCAGGACATGCCGACCCAGGCGTACGGACTGGCCTGGGTGATCATGTTGGGGAACATCGGCACCGTGACACCTTCGTATGCCTGGAACTTGTTCTCCCGCCACCACTTTCCGAGGTTGCGACCTTCCCGACCGATGACTTCGATGGCAGGCAGGTTGGACTCCCACACATCGAACCCGGTGGCCAGCACCAGGGTGTCGATGATGCGCTTGGAGCCGTCGGTGGCGACGATGCCGTCCGCCTCGATCCGGGCGATTCCGTCCGCCTCGAGGTGCACGTTCGGCTTGTTCAAGGTGCGGTAGTAAGTGTTCGACAGCGTCGGCCGCTTGCAGCCGAAGTCGTAGTCCGGGGTGAGCTTGCGGCGCAGCTCCTTGTCCCGGATCGCCAAGAAGCGATGCAGGGCGCCGATGCGCGCGGCGCCGCTGTTCACCGGCTTGAACTGCCGGTACTTCCACATCGCCAACGTGACCATGACGTCCATGAAGAGGTCGCTGGACATACGCAGAAGTTGTTGTGTAGCAGGGAATCTCGCGAACAGCCGCTGTGCTGTGCGGCCGAATTTGAGGTCGAACTTGGGCATCACCCAGATCGGCGTCCGCTGATACACGGTGAGCTCGGCGACTTCTTCGGCGAGCTTCGGGATGAGCTGCACGCCGGTGGACCCGGTGCCGATGATCGCCGCCCGCTTGCCCTGCAGCGAATAGTCGTCATCCCATTCCTGCGCGTGCAGAACGGTGCCCGCGAAGTCGTCGATACCCGGGATGTCGGGCTTCTTCGGCTGGCACAGATAGCCCGTCGCGAGAATCAGGAACTGTGAGCGCAGCGTTTCCCCGCCGACCAAGGACACCAGCCACACCTGCGCATCCTCGTCCCAGCGCGCGCCGGCGATCGTGGTGTTGAAGCGCATGAAGCGACGCAGGTCGTACTTGTCGGCGACGTGCTCGGCGTAGGTCTTGAGCTCGCTGCCGGGCGCATACAACCGGGACCAGTTCGGGTTCGGCTCGAACCAGTACGAGTACGTGGTGGACGGGACGTCAACCGTCAGGCCTGGGTAACGGTTGACGTGCCACGTACCACCAAGGTCGTCTTCGCGATCGACGATAGCGATCTTCTGATAGCCCAGGCGGTTGAGCTGTATCGCTGAACCCATCCCACCGAACCCGGCGCCGACGATGACGGCGTCAAACTGCTCCGTACTCACGGGGCGATACTACGGCCCTTCTCAGTCATCGGAGCCGCCGCCGCTGCTGTCGGAGCCCCCGCTGCTGCCGGAGCCCGCATTGCTACCCGCGCTCGACTTCTTGCTGTCGGACGTGTCCGATCCGGACTTGTCGTCAGAGACCTTGGCGGTCCGCTTCGACTCGGAGTCGTCGCCCTTGCGGTGCTTTCCACCGGTGGTCGACTTCTTGCCGGTGTCGCCGGCCTGGGCCCCGGTGTCGCCGGCCTCGTCGCCCTTGTCGCCGGCCTCGTCGCCCTTGTCGCCCTTGTCGGCGGCCTCGTCGCCCTTGTCGGCGGGCGCGTCGTCACCCTTGTCGCCCTTGTCGCCGGCCTCGTCACCCTTGTCGGCGGGGGTCTCCTCAGCGGGAGCTTCCTCTTCGGCAGGAGTCTCTGCGGCGGGGGTCTCCTCGGCGGGAGTTTCCTCTTCGGCAGGAGTTTCTGCGGCGGGGGTCTCCTCGGCGGGAGTTTCCTCTTCGGCAGGTGTTTCTGCGGCGGGGGTCTCCTCGGCGGGAGTTTCCTCTTCGGCAGGGGTCTCGGTCTCGTCGGTGGCCGACTCGTCCTCGTCCTTGGTCATGTCGAACTTGCTGAGCAGGCTCTGGACCGCATCGGCGAAGACGTCCGTCTTCTCCGTGGACTCCTCGTCCTCATCGGTCGACTCGCTGGACGCGAGCATCGCGGTGGCCGGCGAATCCGCCGTTTCAATCGGCGGGCCGGTGTACTCGCCGTCCTCGTTGTACATGTCCCTGAGCTTCGGCGGCACGTAGCTTCCGGCCGGGACCGAGTCGCCGACCTTCCAATCGACCGGCATGAACGGGTCGATCTTGTTGCAGTCCGGGCACAGCAGACCCGCGAACGGTCGCAGAACGTATGCCGACAGCGACATCGACGGGTTCCACAGCGTGCTCTGCGGGACGAACGGGTAGAAGCTCTTGATCGACGCCGTGATCAGTCGAGAGGTGGTATCGAAGATCTCTTTCAGCGTCGGGAACTCGACCTCCTGTGGTGTCGAGACCAGGTAGTCGATGGCCGCGGCCCAACCCTCGTAGGGATCGAGTGAGTAGTTCTGTTCGGACCAGTTGGTCGGCAGGCCGCTGATCGGGTTGCCGTCCTCGTCGAACAACTCCTGGCCCCAGTAGCCCTCGAGGTCGCTGACCGGGTTGATGACCTCAGGGAAGGTGTAGCCCATTTCGCTGTAGAACTCCCAGGCACCCACGGTGAACATCTTTTCGAGGATGCTCTGCGGTTCCGGGCACGGCGGCAGGCCCGAGCAGCCGGCGTCCATCGGCAGGTTCGCGGCCAGCCACAGGAAGGTGTGCTGTCCCGCGACGTTCGAGAACGGCGCGAAGGGCAGCAGCATGTCGACGAAGCCCTTGGTCATCTCCTCGTTCGGCGGATCCCAGCCGAGGACGTTGACCGGCGTGTAGACCCACCAGCTCTTGCTCTCCTCCAGCGCGGCCGAGAAGCGGTTGATCGCATTGATCTCCGCCATCGGGATGCTCAGGACCGCGTTGATCAGGTTCGGAAGGATGTTGTTGAACGACTTGGTCGGGTCCGCGTTTCCGAGGCCCGCACCCGGGGGCAGGTCGCTGCGGTCGTAGGCCGATTCGATCAGATTCTTCAGCGGATCCTGAAGGGCATCGGCGATGCTGCCTGCACCCGTCCACCGCAGGCCCTCCAGCATCGGAAGGTTCTCGGTCGGGTTGAAGACGTACTCGACGCCGTCCTCGGTCCACCGGTAGTTGTTCGGATCGTCGATGTCGACGTCGTCGTACTTCAGGTGGGTGAGGAAGAACGACGAATAGAGATTGCCCAGCGCCCAGCTGTAGCCGGGGCTGAAGATGTTGGTCGGGTAGTCCGCCGCCGAATCCCACTGGCGGGTCACGTCGATGACCTCGAACTCCGGCATCGAGGGGAACGTCTCGCCCCAGATGGTGTTGGATCCGCCGTTCGCACGCCCGGGGTTGCCCAGCAGCACGAACTTCAGCGTGCCCTGTGTTGCCTCGTCGTACTCTTCGCCGTACTTCTCGTACCACTGGCCCGCGACTATGCCGCCGGAACTGTGGGTGTAGATGATCTTGTCGCCCTCGTTGTCGAGGATCGCCTCCTGCAGGGCCTCCACGCCGTATCCGAACTCCCCTGGGAGGCTCCAATAGGGCGCGTAATCGACCTTCACGCAGTTGTTCACCAGACAGAACGGCGTGTTCTCGAGAACCACCGAGTCGCTGGGGCTCAGGGTCAGCACCTTCGCCCTGAGGTCCACGTTCTGCGTCGAGGCCGTCGGCGCCGTTGCCAGGGAGGCCGAGGCCACCGGCAGGACCGAACCCGCAGCTATCACGCTGGCTCCGGCGATCGCGATGCCTGTGGTGACGTACGGCCGCAACGCTGAGCGCATGTGGGCCCCTTTTCTCTTAAGACGTGGTCAACAATCATCGTGGGACAGATCACGACGGAATCACGACGAAGGTACCGAATCACAACGCTGGTGTCCAGCCAATCGCCATTGCTGAGGCATCGATGAGATTCCTGAGGATTGCCGAAGAACGCCGATCCGGCACAGTCTCCCCGAATGGGGTGCGAAGACTCCACCGCAACGTGTTTGCCCACCGTGTGCTGCGGAACAACGCCTTCAACGGCGTCAATATCGACAGGTGTCGAATGGGTGCCAGCAACTTGAACAAGCAACCAATGCTTGTGGAAAGCAACGGTCAGGGCCTTTGCCGGGCAGCCTGAACGCTCTGGAGCGTGGGGCCTCAGAGCCCGTTGGCGACCAACCAGGTGTCGATTCGTTCGGCCACGGCACGCCAACCGGGCTCGAGCATCATGTTGTGGCCCATGCCTGGAAAGAACTCAGCGTCGGTCCGGTAGGCACGCGCTGTGGCGCGTATTTCCTCCGGGGTGACGGCACCGTCGTCCCAGGCTCCGAGGACCAGGAGCTTCGTGGTCACCTTACCCGGACGGGGCTTGTTGTAGATCCCCTCGAGGCCCGACCGGGCACTCTCCTCCTGCAGTCGCCCGGCGTACTCCCTGACCAGGGAGTCCGGGGTGTTCGGTGAGAAGAAGCGCTCCCGGGCGAGTCCGGGCTCCTGCACATAGGGCAGCGATCGGCCCGTCAGTGACATTTTGGTGAAGTGCCACGGATGACGCCTCATCCACCGCAGGCCGGATTTCAGGTAACCCTCCGGAGGCATGGAGTTCATCAGCACACCCGCGGGAGCATGGTGGGTCTCGAGGTGCTTCTGGACGACGAACCCGCCCATCGAATGTCCGATGATCACCGGCGCGGGCGAGATCTGGCCCGCCACCACCGCCAGGTCCTCTTCGTAGTCGGCGAAGGTGCAGTCACGAAGCCGCTTGGTTGTCGGACTGTTCCCGTGTCCGCGCAGGCTCATCGCTGAGGCGCGATACCCGCGGTCGGCGAAGAAGCCGAGGAAATGCTCGTCCCAGCACCAGGCGGCGTGCCAGGCTCCGTGCACGAACAACAGCGGCGTGGGGTGCGAATCGGTGACGCCGCCCCGGTCGATAACCTCGAGCATGTTCTCCTCGGATCCGGTGACCGATCGGTCGGGACGGGGCGGACTTCGCGTCTGATAGTACGGTTCAGGCCATGAGGTCGAGTGCCGGCGCTGCCCGGAATGGCGCGACAACAAACCGATTCCGGTTCGGGCTTCTCGACGGGATCGTCAACACCCGATTCTCGCCCACCGCAGCGACCCGATTCGCCGGCGCGACGGTGGCTGCCAACGGCGGTGACTCGTTGTGGGTTGGCGACCACCTCAATTCGCTCATCCCACGCTCCCTCGCCACCCCGGAGCACTTCGGCGTCGGGACCAAGCTCGTGCCGAAGGTGGACGCGATCCTCGAGCCGTGGACGATGCTGGGCCACCTCGCGGCACGCAACCGACTCAGCCGGCTCCGTCTCGGTGTCTGTGTCACCGATGCCAGCCGGCGCAACCCCGCGGTCACCGCTCAAGCCGCCGCGACGCTGCACCTGCTCACCAAGGGGCGTGCGCTGTTGGGCATCGGAGTCGGCGAGCGTGAGGGCAACGAGCCCTACGGCGTGGAGTGGACCAAGCCGGTGGCGCGATTCGAGGAGGCGGTGGCCACCATCCGGGCGCTGTGGGAATCGGGCGGCGAACTGGTCAACCGTGATTCTCCGTACTTCCCCCTGCACAATGCCGTCTTCGATCTGCCGCCCTACCGCGGAAGTTGGCCGGAGATGTGGGTGGCCGCCCACGGGCCCAGGATGCTCCGGATCACCGGGCAGTACGCCGACGGATGGGTGCCGTTCGTGGTGTCGCGGCCCGCCGACTACGCGCGGGGACTGGAGAGCATCCGTGCCACCGCCTCCAACGCCGGCCGCGACCCCGATGCCATCGTTCCCGCCGTCAACCGGGCCGTTGTGGTCGGTCGCAATCGCGACGACGTGGATGAAGCGCTCGACGGCGTCATCCTGAAGTCCTCGGCGCTGGCGGCACCCGCCGAGACCTGGGCCCGGCATGGAGCCGAACACCCGTTGGGCGCCGATTTCTCGGGCGTGCAGGATCTGGTGCCGCAGACGATCGAATACGAGTCCGCCCTGGCCTACACCAAGGCGGTACCGGCGTCGCTGATGAAGGAGACGTGCTTCCACGGGACGGCCGACGACGTCCTGGGGCAGATCGCCGAGTGGCGCGATCACGGTCTTCGGTATCTGTTGGTCCTCAACGCCAGCCAGCTCAATCCGAGACTCCGTAAGGGAATGGCAGCCAGCCTGCCGCTCACCAAGGTCCTGCGCGGGCTCAAGAAGCTCTGATCGGCACACTTTGCTGCTCGGCGGAATCACGGGCCCTGCCGGCGCGACAGGTTGGTACCGAGGGTTTGCTCTCGTGGTCGAGTGATCCGGCGGTGACATAGCTGCGGGCGACGCCGACCCAGCCGACAAATTTGCCGGGCGCGTCAAATTATGTCGCACATCCGCCTGCGGCCGGGGCATGCGCCCGCCTGTCGAGTCGTTGCCGCTGGTGCGCGGGCGGTTGTCGGAAAGCCGCTCGGCTGCGGTGATCGTCGCTCCGTCGCGGTAACCGAATGTGAATCCGCAGTAATCCGAGGGTTTGCAGACAAGCACCCGGGTTCGGGGTACGGTACGTTTGCTATTGCTCGAAACTCGGGGTTGTTCCGGGGTCGGTTTCGAGCAAGGTTCTTTACCGCGAGGTTCTTTACACCACGACGTTCTTTCACCACGACGTCTTTCACCACGACATCAAGAAGGCCGAACTATGCATGCATCTCTGCGTCCGTACGCCACCGCGGGCGTGGCCCTGGTGGGGGCCGGCGTCATCGCAGTCACCCCGATCGCGCCCCCGCTGCCGTCTGAAGCCCGTGTCGCCAGCCCCGAAGTGACGTTGGCCGCAGCGTCCGTCTTCAACATCCCGGCGAACCTGATCAACGCCTTCCTCAACATGCCGTCCACGCTTATCACGGACATGGAACGGTTCTCGGCGGCGATGGAGCGTAGCGGGAGCTGGAACGAGTCCAGCCCCGGCAACGTGTGGGGATGGGATCCGGAGAATCCCGAGATGCTCAAGGGATTCTTCGGCATGTTCGTGCCATTCGAACCACTTTCTCGTCCCCTCGGTGAGCATCTGAACTGGTGGGCCGCGGCCAACCTGCCCATGCACGAGGGCTGCGCCTACGAGTGCCCGGAGATCGCGGGGATGCTCAACAGCATGTTCCGGGTCCCCCCGTGGGAGTTCTGGGACGAGGACGGTTACACCTTCGGTGAGGTGATCAACCCGGTCGACGGGCAACCCACCGAGTGGTCCGGTCAGACGGTGCAGCTCGATCCGTGGGAGCCGGTCAAGTCCGTCATCGACTACCTGCTGGCCGACCCCGTCGCACCGGTCTTCCCGACGATGTACGAGGTCATCACCGCGGTCGCCAACCTCGCGTCGGCCCTGCAGACCACCGAACACCTACCGAGCTGGATCGCGGTCCGCGAGATCGAGACGTTCTTCAAGTACTTCTTCCCCGCACCGGTCGACGAAACCGAAGAAGAGACCGAAGCCCCTCAGACCGAACTGCTGTCGGTGCCCGACGTCACCGCCCGGACGTTCACCGTGGATGCGTCCCTGCTGAGTGCCGATCTCGACGAAGTGTCCGTCACAGAAGCCGCCGACACCGATGACGCGGCCGACGATGCCGGAGCGCAGGGCGACATCGTGACCGACGACGTACCGACAGACGTTCCGACTGTGGTCGAGAGCGTCATCGAGCCCGTCGCGGTGGACGAGACCTCTGGTGAGGCCGGCGTGGACGCGCTGCCGACGCTCGATGCCGACGAAGATGAATCGGCTGCTCCTGATACCGACGAGGAGCCCGCGGACAGCGAGGCCGAAGAACCCAAGCGGTCCGGCGGAAAGCATCACAAGCGTGACTTCAGCCTGTCCGACGCGGTCAAGTCCGTCCAGGACAAGTTCGACTCCGGCAAGTCCGCCGACGACGACAAGCGGGGCGCCGACACCGATACGGCCGATTCCGGCGGGAGCGACTCGGGCTCCGGCGGCGGCTCGGGCTCCGGCGGCGGCTCGGATTCCGGTGGGGGCGACTCCGACTGACTCCTGTCCGCCTCTGACCCGGGGTTCGGGGCCCGGGTCAGCGGCGGATCAGTCGTCGTGATCGGTGGTCGGTGGCGACTCGTAGCTCTTGGCGAACCATGCCCGGTTGCCGTAGCCGTCCAGATGCACCACTTCGTCGACCGGTCTGCGGGTCGTCGGGCCGTACCGGCCGCGCGGCCAACCCAGGGGTATCACGGCGCACGGCGTGACCGACGTCGGCAGCTTCAGGACCCGCCTCGCCGACGTCAGGTTCCACAGCGGCAACGTGATCAGCGAGGCACCCAGGCCCATGGACCGCGCCGCCAGCAACAGATTCTGCACGCTCGGATAGATCGATCCGAAGAACGCCGACGCCGCCGCATGCGGCATGGGCGCATACGGCACTCGGCCCTCCCTGGCCGTCAGCTTCAAGCACGCCACGATCAGCACGGGAATCTCGGTGAAGTGGTCGACCTGCCACTGGATGGCCCGCACACTCTTGGCCATCTCGTCGTCGTAGGAGGCGATGTCTCGGATCGACGTGCGGTGGAACACCTTCCAGGCCAGCCGGTAGCGGCGGGCAAGTTTCTTCTTGACGCGGGGGTCTTTGACGACGATGAACTCCCAGTTCTGCCCGTTGGCGCCGGTCGGGGCGCGCAGCGCCAACTCCAGGCATTTGAGCACGATCTCGTCGTCGACCGGGTCGGGAAGGACGCGACGAATCGCGCGCTGGGTCATCATCGCCTCGACCAGCGGCATATCCAGCCGTGCAAGGGCTTCCGCGGTCGTCGGGATGGGTTCGGGCATGGTCAGGCCTTCCCTGCGATCCAATCGGCGGTGAACCGCTGCATCTGCGGCACCTCCTTGGCTATCAGATCCGCAACGAAGCGCTCGATCCGCCCGCCCACCAACGGGATCCGGACCTCCAGAGTTCCGCGTACCCGAAGAGATGAGCCGGCCCCGATGGGTTCGAGGATCATGGTGCCCGCACCGGAACTCGGCACTCCGTGGGCGGAGATGGTGAACTCGCCGTGCACCTCGCCGCCGCCGTCGGCGGGCCGCCACGATTCGGCCCGCATGATCTTCGTGTCACCCGGGAGCATCCTGGCGATCCCGCCGGGCAGCATGTCCTGCCGGATGTCCTGGGTGGTGCGCACGACGACGGTGCCGTCGGATCCGGATTCCAGTGCGTTCAGGGTCATCGAGTCGCCGCCGTACGCGGCGAGCCTGGCCAGCCAATAGTCCCGCTGGCCGAAGGCGGCGAACACATCGGCGACGGGCGCCGACGTCTCGGTGGTCACGTCAAACGATCGCGGCACGGCTAGCGGCCCCGCTTGCCGAACACCTTGTCCGCGACGCGGGCGGCGAACCGCCGGGATTCCTCGAGTTGTTCGGCGCTGATGTTCGTGGGCGGCAGTTTGACGCCCAGGGAGCGCTCCTTGTACTCCCCCGATCCCAGATAGCTGGTCAGCGACAGCATCGATGCCAGCTCACTACCGGGATAGGTGAAGTGGATGCCGTCGACGTACCGCCCGCCCTTCTTCTCGGCGAGCTTGCGCACTCCGGAGAGGTTGCCGCGCCACTTGCGGCGGCAGACCACGAACACCGCGAAGCGCTTACCGTCCAGCACGTTCCGCGCCTCGTGGGACTTGAGGAACGATCGCAGCGGCATCGACACCGTGCTCCACCACGTGGGTGATCCGATGCAGATCAGGTCGTAGTCGCCGGTGCGAACCGCATCGGGGGTCCGGATATCGCCGGTGCGCTGGAACGTCTGGGCCGGCAGCATTCCGAGGAACTCGGGCCACACCTTGCGCATCGGGAAGCGGGAGAATCGTTCGGCGTACCGCGGATCGGTGAATTCGATAGGCGCGGTCGTCACGTCGTACCCGCGCTCTGCGAATACCTCCCCGGCAGCCTCGAGGACCTTCTGCGACTGCCCTGTGTAGCTGTAATACAGCAGCAGGACCCGCGGAGGCCTGTCGTCGGCGGCTTCGGTCATGGTGCGAACTCCTCTTCCCTGTCGGATTTGAGATGAACGTCGAATCTGAGATGAACTCTGCCCCGACGTGCCGAGCGGAGGCCTTTGCCCTTAGCCTCACATACGTGGCCAACAAAGTTTCCGTCAATCTCAGCGGTCCGGCGAAGACGATGCTCTCGACCCTCTACCTGAAGGCTCTCGACGCCGACTTCGACCGACCCGTCCTCGGCGACCGGTTCGCCAAGGAAGCGATCGCCAAGCTCGACTTCGATTGGCGCGAGCTCGAGATCACGCCGAAGTGGGCGCCGCTGTTCACCGTACGCACCGCCCAGTACGACATCTGGGTGCGCGAGTTCCTCGCGGCGAACAAGGAGTGCACCGTCGTGCACCTGGGATGCGGGCTGGACTGCCGGGTGTTCCGGATCGATCCCGGCGCCGACGTGCGGTGGTATGACGTCGATTTCCCGCAGGTGATCGCGCTGCGGGAGCAGATCTATCCGACCCGGCCCAACTACCAGCTCATCGCCACGCCCGCGACCGAGCCGAACTGGCTCGATCAGATCCCCGCCGACCGGCCGACGTTGCTGATCGCCGAGGGCATCAGCATGTATCTGACCGAAGACGAGGGCATCGCACTGCTGCGGAAGTTCATCGATCGGTTCGGCGCCGGAGAGCTGCAGATCGACTTCTTCAACTGGCTGGCGATCAAGTCGCAGAAGTCCCAATCCCTGGTCCGCACATCGGGTTCGACTCTGTACTGGGCTGTGAACAGCCCCCAGGAGATCCTCGCCAAGCTTCCTGACATCCGGTTGCTGGCTGCCGCAACGTTTTTCAGTGCCAGCACGTACAGCAGGGCGCCCAAGGGGCTGCAGGCGGCGAAGCGCGCGGTGCGTCTGATCCCACCGCTGAACAAGGCGCTGCAGTACCACCGGTTCGCGTTCGGACCCCGCTGAGCGCCTAACCGACACCGGCGGCGGCATGCTTGTCGGCGATGCTGCGCAACTGGGCTTCGATTGCGGCGACTGACTTCTCGGGTTCGGGGCCGTGTGAGTGGTATTCGATCATCAGCTGTCCGTTGAAGATCTTGCTGGTGTAGATCTCGATTCCGGCGCCCACTGCGAAGTAGAACTCGCCGTGACTGGCGGTGAGTTTCATCTCCGGCGGCGTGCGCATCGGGGGCACGATGCCGTTGTCGGTGAACATCACCACGTCGGGAAGTCCGGGCGGGTTGCCCACGTACTGCGGACTGAAATGCAGGAAGCTCTGCTGGATCACGCCCTCGGCGATGTCCTTCTTGAAGGTGTCGTTGATGTCGCGGGCGAGAGCGACGACGTCACTGCCGTCGGTGATCTCCGCGAGGTAGGTTGCGATGCCGACCGGGTTGGTGGCCTCGGTTGCCGACACCGGCGGTGACAGCAGGTAGCGGAGGTCGACCGGGTAGACGTAGGGCACCGGGATGTTGGGCGTCTTGCGCAGGTTCCACTCGGCCATCAACACCGCGGCCGACAGCAGGCTGTTCAAGCCGAGCTTGTGGGCCCGGCAGAACCCGATGATGTTCTCGGTGTCCTGTTCGGTGAGCGTGCAGAATTCCATCGGGACACGCTGCGGCAGAACGGGGTTGACATCCGAGGGGGCGCGCCGGGACGGGGGCAGGTCGTAGACGAACATCGCCGCCAACAGGCGCTCGAGTCCGGATCGTGTCTTCTTCTCGACGCCCCGGTTGGCCAGGATGACCTCGAGCGGTTCCGGAGCCGAATGGACGGTGACCGGCCGGGAGGAGCCGGTGGTGACCAGATCGGTGTAGGTCGAGAACAACTCCTCGATCAGGCTGAACTGGTGGTGTCCGTCGGCCAGGCTGTGGTGGATGTACAGCGTCGGCTGCGCTTGGCCGTCGCGGATCGTCAGGCGGAAGTGCACCAGCGAGGCGGTCTGGTCGAAGATCAGCGGCGGGGCCTCGGCATCACCGTCGAGTTCCACCACCTCGATGCCGGCGTGCATCAGGTCGTCCAGGACGATCTCCCACTTACCGTCCGGCAACTGCTCGAGATGGCCGCCGAGGACCGGATGGGCCTGAAGCAGCGCGTCGAACGCATCGGAGAGCGCGTCGGCGTCGACAGGACCCTCCACGTGCGCGGCCAGCCCGACGAAGTTGTGCGTCTCGGCGAACATCTCCTCGCTGCGCGCCAGCTTCCGAATACCCGAAGAAGGAAACATGAAGTCAGACTCCCTGAACGTCGATGTGGTCAGCCACGTTTGCTCGCCTTGCGGTAGCCGATGGCCAGCGGCACCGAGCAGACCGCGAAGATGCCCGCCGACCACACGACCGCCCACAGCAGAGGTTCGGCGATCGGGCCGTCGATCGACAGGCCCTGCATCGTCTTGATCGTATAGCTCACCGGTTGGTGCTCCACGAACGGCTGCAACCACTTCGGATACTGGTCGAGCGGCACGAATCCGATGGAGAAGAACATCAGTACCGCGATGATGATGTCGGTCGCCTGGGGCACCAGTGTGCTCGACGAGTAGAGGGCCAGCGTCAGTACGGCGGCCGAGAGCGCGACACAGAACATCGCCGGCATGAACACCCACAGGATGGCCGCCGGTATGCCCTGCTCGAAACGGAAGCCCAGGGCCATCCCCACGCCCATGACCACCAGGGTGATCACCACGATGCGGATCGCGTCGGCCGTCAGCCTGGCGGCCAGGCCCGCTCCGCGGTGTACCGGCACCACCCAGAACCGGGACAGCAGCCCGACCTCGCGTTCGCGCATCACACCGATCGCGCCGATGATGGCGCCGGTCATCCCGCCGACCAATGCCACCAGCGGCACCTGACCGTACAAACCGCTGCGCCCGGTGACCTGCTCGATGCCCTCGCCCAGCACGATGTCGAGTGCCACCAGGAATCCGGCGGGCATCACCAGCGACTGCACCAGCGTGGCGGGGTCTCGACTCCAACGGCGCAGGATCCGTGCGGTGAGAACCCATGTCTGCGGCACCAGTCGGCGGGGTGAGTTCTCCCAGATCCTGGCCATCCGGTGGCGGCCACCGGGCCGATGGGGGGCCTGTGTCGAGGCCGGCGGGGCGGTCACTGGCGCCGCCTCTTGCTCACCACGGCGTGCAGCGTCATCGCCACCACGATCGATCCGACGGCCCAGGCAAGCCCCGGAGCCAGGACCGACCACGTCACCTCGGGTGCGGCGTCGGTGGTGTCCCCGGCCAGTGCTTGCAGTCCGTACACCCATTGGGACAGCGGCTGATTGCGGACGAACCCCTGGATCCAGTCCGGGAACCGCTCGACGGGCTGGAGTCCGACGCACGCCAAGCCCAGTGTCAGCTGGGGCACCAGCATCAGCGGCGCGGTGGCCTCGGGGTTCTGGGTGGCGATCCCGATCAGATCGCCGATGACCGCGAGCGCGGCACCGATGAGCAGGGCCAGCCCCATGAACCCGATGGCGTACAGGATGCCGTTGTGGAAGCGGAAGCCGATGACGTGGCCACAGATCACCGACACCGCCAACGCCACGCAGCAGCGGTACATGCTTGCGGTCATACGCGAGACGAACGGGGTCTGCGTCGCGATCGGCATCGCGCGGAATCGCCGGTTGATGCCCTGCACCGAATCGGTGGCCGACCGGAACGCCGCCGATATCGCGGCGAACCAGACCGCCTGGAGCACGATCAGCGGGGTCAGGTACTGGGCGTAGCTGCTCAGCGGCTGAACCGAGCCCATCAACTCCTTCAGCGGCAGGTAGTAGCCGATGGTGAAGACGATCGAACCGATGATCTGCGTCGGCAGTTCGCCGTTGCGCAGGGTCGGGATGATCATCCGGATCGTCAGCACCCACCACTGCTGAACGGTCGACACGCCCGGCCTGGCGGCGTGCGGGATGGCGGACTGGTCGATCACGCGTACGCGTCCGCGGCCTCGGCCGTGCTGGGGGCTCCGTCGGAATCTGCACCCGTCAGCGCCAGGAAAACCTCGTCGAGCGACGGCCTGCGCAAGGCGATGTCCATCAACTCGATGTCCGCCTCGCCGAGCCGGTGCAGTGCCTCCATCAGCGTCTTGGGGCCATCGGGGGCGGGCATCGAGATGCGGTCCGAGGTCTCGGTGAGCGTGGCCCGGAAGGTGTCCGGCAGCATGTCGCCCAACACCGCGGCCATCGCGGGGATGTCGTGCAGATGACGCGGCACGATCTCGCAGTAGGTACCGCCGGTGCGCTCCTTGAGCTGGTCGGCAGTGCCCTCGGCGATCACGGTGCCCTTGTCGATCACGATGATGCGGTCGCTGAGCAGATCGGCTTCCTCGAGGTACTGCGTCGTGAGCAGCGTCGCGATACCGGCCTCCTTGAAGTCGGTGACCAGTTCCCAGATGGCCTGTCGGCTGCGCGGATCCAGACCGGTGGTCGGTTCGTCGAGGAACACCACCTCGGGGCGGACGACCAAGCCGCACGCGATGTCGATGCGGCGCTTCATCCCGCCGGAGTAGTTGCCCACCGCGCGGTCGCCGGCGTCGACCAGGTCGAACTGCTCGAGCAGCTCCTGTGCCCGCTCTTTGGCGACTTTCTTCTTCAGGCCCTGCAGGCGGCCGAACATCAGCAGGTTCTCGCGACCCGTCAGCAGGTCGTCGAGAGCGACGTGCTGACCGGTCAGCATCAGCGAGCGTCGCACCCCTGCGGGATCGCCGACCACGTCGTGCCCGGCGATCAACGCCCGTCCGCTGTCGGGCGTGATCAGCGTCGACAGGATGTTCACCGTCGTCGTCTTTCCGGCGCCGTTGGGGCCCAGCAGACCGAGTACCTCGCCGCGTTCCACTTCGAAACTGACGTCGCGCAGAGCCGCGACGTCACCGAAGGACTTCTTGATGCCGGCGACGATCACCGCCTTGTCAGAGCTGACCATGCGCTCCTCCTGCCTGATCACGCCCGGTCTCCATCACGACAAGTCGACCAGAGCGAGCTCGTCGTCCGTGGAATCGACGTCCTCCTCGGCCAACGCGTCCCTGACGATGTCCAGGAGCGCAGCCGAGTAATGCCGGGCAAAGGATTCCACATCGGTCGGACCGAGTCGGCGACTGTCGTACCACCAATCCAGGTGCAGCACACCTGCAGTCCGGAACACCCGCAGCTCCAGCGCATGACCGAGGCCGGGCAGGACATCGCGGATCGGCATCGCCGTGTCCGAGTCGAATCGCACCGGCGCCTCGGCGGGCTGATCGACGGGTGCGTCGGGGATGGTCCCGATGTGGGAGAACAGGATGTCGGCGGGACGGGTCGCGCCGAGCACCCGTGCGGTCGGTGCGTACATGTAGCGCAGCAGACCGTAGCCGATTCCATAGTGCGGCACGGCCTTGAGGGTGTCCCGCACCTCGTCGAGCAACTGCCTGGCACTGGTCTGGTCAGCCGAGGCGGCGGCCAGCGCGACCGGATGGATCGTGGTGAACCAGCCCGCGGTGCGCTGCAGATCGACCTCCGGCTTGAGCACCGAGCGGCCGCGACCGCCCAGGTCGACAGCCACGGTGCCCTCGCCGACAGCGGCCGCGACGGTGCGTCCGAGCGCGGCCAACAGGATCTCCTCGACCGGCAGGCGCAGCCGTCGGCGTGCGTCGTCGACCTCCCCCGTGTCGGCGGACGACAGCGTGGTGGACAACCGCACCAGGTCGTCGGACCCCGGCGGTTGCGTAGCCTCCGGTCCGGCCACGCTCAGCGTGGACTTCTTCGCCGTCTCCAACCAGTAGTCACGGCTGTCGAGGACCGCGGGATGGCTGGCCAGACCCGCACAGCGCTGGGACCACTCACGCCAGGACGTGGCGACGGGAGCCAGCACGATCTCCTCGCCCGCCATCCGTTGGTTGAACGCGGTGAAGATGTCGGTGAGCAACACGTCCCGGGACACGTCGTCACCGGCGATACCGTGCACACCGAGCGCCAGGTAGCCCGGCCCGCCGGCGCTGCCCCGCACGAACGTCGCCGTCAGCGGAGAACTCAGCAGCTGATGTTCGCGGATCTGCTCGTCGAGGATCGCTTGGACCCCCTCGCGTTCCTGTGGGCTCCCCGGTTCGACACCGTCGGGCACGGCCCGGGTGACCAGTTCGGTGAACTCCCCCGCCTCGGCGATGTGCTGGTCCCAGGTACCGCCGCGTTCGGTGATGTGCACCCGCAACGCGTCGTGGACGCCGGTGACGGCGGTGAGCACCGCTCGGACGTCCTCTTCTGCGACGTCGGATCGCAGGTGCAGGATCACCGGGGTCCGCCAGCGACCGACGTCGCGCAGTCCGTGCTCCAGGAAGTACGCCACGTTCGGAGGCAACGGCGGATTGGTCGCATCGTCGAGCGACGGCCGGCCCAGTCCGCCCTCGGCGTAGCGGGCGGTCAGCACCTTGGCCAGGGCTGCCACCGTCTGGTTCTCGTAGAGATCCTGCGGGGTCAGGTCGAGTCCTTCGTGGCCCGCGGTCATCGCCACGCTGATCGCGATGAGCGAGTCTCCGCCGAGTTCGAAGAAGTTGGCGGTGCGGTCGATGTCGGACAGGCCCAGGCACTGGGACCAGATGCGCAGCAGCGCCGTCTCGACACCCGACTTGCCGCCGGCGGTCGCCGGAGCGGTCGTGGCGCCGGTGCCTGCC
>NZ_JBAUJR010000017.1:0-4105 GCF_049683935.1 Mycobacterium sp.
GCTGGGTGGTCTTGCCCGAGCCCGTCGCACCGGCGACCACCACCACCTGGTGTTCGGCGATGGCCGCGGCCAGCTCGCCGCGCTGCTGGCTGACGGGAAGGTCCGGATAGCTGATCGGCGGGACCGAGGCGGTGCGTGTCGCAACAAGCGCCTCGGCTGCGGTGAACTGCTGGGCGAGCTTGTCGAGCTGCTCGGGGCTGGGCGACCTGAGCTGTCTGAGCCTGCGGCCCAGCCGGGCGGCGTCGCGGATCGTCAACCCGTCGAGCCGCGCGCGTAGGGCGCGTGTGTCGGCGTTCGTCAGTCCGCTCCGACCGTCGTCAGGCAGAACGGGTGCCCAGCCGGGTCGAGCATGACCCGCCACAGCGCCGGTTGCGCCTGGTGCCCCGCCTGCCGCGCACCCAGACCCTCGGCTCTGACGACCGCGTCGTCGAGGTCGGTGACAGACACGTCGAGGTGCATCTGCTGGTGTTGGCCCGGTTCGGGCCACGTCGGCGCGACGTGGTCCTCGACGCGCATCATCGCCAGGATGTGGGCGCCGTCGGTGATCGCGACGACCCCGCCGTCGGGCGTTTCGACGAGGCGCCGCATGCCGAGCAGACGGGAGTAGAAGTCCGCCAACTCAGCGGGATTCGGGCAGTCGATCGACGTCGCGCCCAACCGGCCGACCGGTGTTTCCGCCTGTGTCATGACGTCCACTCTGACACGGCGCGATGACGTCCGGCGCCAGAGCACGGGTGCGGACGAACAGCACCGCCGCCGCGAGCAGAATCTCGGCGATCGCGACAACGGTGGCCAGCTCCATCGCCGTCGGCACTGCCGCAGGCACCCCTGGCTGCGCGCCGTGGTGGTGTGCTCCGGTCATCGGCAGATGCACCGCGACCATCGCGAGGTTCATCACCGCCACCAGCACCCAGGCCCGCACGGTGTCGCGGGTCAACAGCTCGTAGGCGCAGTACAGGCAGCCGGCGAGCATCACCACCGTCAGCGCCGCGAGCCACGGTGTGACGCCCGGTCCGAGCGCCGCTCCGTGCAGCGCAGCCGAACCCACGGCGAGCAGCGCCCCGGTCCGCCGGACGAATGCGCGTGGTGTCCTCATACCGGGAGTAGACCCCTCTCGGGCGCCGAACTCATCAAGTCGTTGTACCGCAGCCGTCACAATCTCGCTGACCGTCTCGTCTACTGGACATGACGTTCTCCACTCCCGACCCGACGTGGCCCGTGCTCGTCCTCGCCGTCATTCAGTTCGGCGACGGCCTGCTGTGCGTGAAGCCGGCCGCCTTCATAGCCGAGTGCTTCGAGGCGGTGCGCTGGCCGCGCCGCTGGTGGTGGCTGATGCCGGTGATCAAATTCGCCGCGGCCGCGGGGCTGCTCGCCGGTCTCTGGGTCCCCTACCTGGCCGCGCTGACCTGCGCGGCGCTGATCGGGTACTTCGTCGCCGCCATCGGCACGCACATCGCCGCCCGCGACTTCGGCCGCAATCTGTTCGTCAACGCGACCGGCATGCTGGCGATCTGCGTCGCCGTTCCGGTGCTCGCCTTCTCAGGCTGAGCTACGGGCGGTCGGGCGACCAGTACTCCAGCATGTCGGCGAAGGTCTGGAAGGCCGGCGTGTTGACACCGTAGGTGGCCTCGAAGTGGATGCTCAGTGGGAAGCCGAGCCCGCCGACGCCGTCGATGACCCGTTTGTACAGATCGAGCATCAGCTTGCGCCGCAGATCCGGTTCGCTGCCCGCGAGCGTCTTCACGAACTCCTGCTCGGCGGCAACGGCCGCGTTTCCCGGGTCCTGGATCAGCCAGTTGATCAGGTTGACCTTGGTCTCGAGCTTGGGCACGAAGCCGAACGACAACAGGATCTCGGGCCGGTGCTCGGTGGTCCGAGCGAATTCGGTGAGGAACTCGACGATCGTGTCCGAGTACAGCAACTGGGTCATGCCGTAGGTGGCACCCTGGTTGCACTTGAACTCGAAGCGGCCCTGCTCACCGTCGCGCGTCGGGATCAGGATGACGCCGCGGTTGCTGATGACGTTGTCGAACAGCGACAACGCATCGGTGGGCGCGACGCCGGAACCCTCCCCGTCGTTGAGGGTGCGCGGTACACCGACGAAGGCGATCCCGTCGAACCCGCTGTCGCCCAGTTGGGTCAGTCGCGACCGCAGCGTCGGTTCGTCCATGAACGCCGTGACCTGGGTGCACAGTCCGTTGATTCCCGGCAGTTCGGGCCTGATCATCGACCAGAAATCCAGGACATCGAGCTTCGGCTTCATCTCGATGGGCCGATCGTCGTCCTCTTCGATCATCCCGGGGATCATCACGTGGCGGACCCGCCCGGCCAGACCGGCTTCGGCTGAACACCGCAGCACCTTCTCGGCGTCCTCGAGTGCCCGCTCTCGGCCCTGTTCGACGTTCGGCGGCACCAATTCCAGAGCGATGGTGTTCAGGCTCACAGCGTTGCTCCACATCTGACATCGGATTGTCCGGCGATCGGCTGACATCGACCTCATCAGCCTCTTCCCCCGCCACCGGAGAGAAATCACCATACCGACCTGGCGGCTCCCGGGCCCACCGCGGACGACCCCTGGCGACACCACACTGGCAGGTGAGCTTTCATGGAACAGAGCCCTATGAAGATTCTGCAGAGATTCAACACACCCAAAACCCTGGTGGCGGCCCTGGCCGTCGTCGGCCTCGCCGCGGCCGGCTGCACCCCCGTCGAGCCCACCCCCGGCGCGACCTCCGAGTCCACCCCGCGCCCGAGTTCCCCGTTCGATCCCACGACGACTCCGTCGCAACCCACCGGCCCGCTGCTGGCTTACCGGGCGGCCGACGAGATCGGCCTCGTCGACGGCACAAGCGTGATCGCGACGGCGCCGGGCAGCTTCGAGGCCTCCAACGATCTGATCACCACCGAGGACGGCCGGTTCGTGTTCGCGCGCACCACCGACAACCGGGTCGCGACGCTGGACGTGGCCTCTCAGGAGGGGTCCACCCGGACGGTCCCGGTGGGTCCGGTGCTGGGAACCACCGGACCGAGCTCGATCGTCTGGTGGGAGCAGCCGAATCGGCTGATGCAGCTCGATCTGGCGGATCCGGACTCACAGCCCGCGCTGCTGCAGACGGTGGACCTGCCGCCGGTCGTCGGGGTGCGCCCCGGTGAGCCGCGGCTGATCGTCGCCCGTGGGGGCACCGCGGTGATCGCACGCGTCGAAGCGCCACCGTCTCCGTTCGGCGGTCCGGACACCCTCTACGCGGTGCGTGGTCCGGGGGCACCGGCGCCGCTCGGCCTGGCCGACGCGAACTCACCGGTGTCGGTGGCCCGGCTCAGCCCCGACGGGGCCTCGCTGGCGTACGCGCTGTACCGCAGCACCGACAGCAACTGCGGTACCGCGGCCATCGTGGTGTCCGACGCCGCCGGCGACCAGCAGACCTTCGACGTGGCAGGTCCGGACACCGACACCGGGTCCCGGGTGCCCAAGCTGTGGTGGCCCACCAGCGGATTGCCGAAACTGAGCCTGGCCATGTGGCGGTGTGACCGGCCGGAGTCCTATCCGCCGCTGGTCTGGCAGGCGACGGAGGATCGCATCGAACAGATCACGCCGGCGACGTCGGCGCTGCAGACGGCCGACGTCGCTCCGGGGCAGCGCGCCCTGATCCTGCCGCAGAGCGGCGCGTATGCGGATCCGGCGGGTGCGTTGGTGTTCGAGGAGAGCGAGCGCCGCTTCCCGATCAAGGACGGCGTCGACGCCATCGCGGTGATCCAGCCGTCTCCGTAGTCTGGATGGGGTGACCCTCGCGCTTCAGGACCGATTCGCCCAGGAACTCCCCGAGCTGGCGGTGGGCTGGAAAGCCGAAGCCGCACCCAAACCGACGCCCGTGGTGATCAACGACGCGCTGGCTGCCGAACTCGGTCTCGACCCGGCCTGGCTGCGCACCCCCGAGGGCTTGGGACTGCTGGTGGGCACGGCGCTGCCGGATGACGCCACACCCGTCGCGCAGGCCTACGCCGGGCACCAGTTCGGGGGGTTCGTCCCCCGCCTCGGTGACGGCCGCGCGCTGTTGCTCGGCGAGCTCGTCGACTCCTCCGGCCGGGTCCGGGACCTGCACTTGAA
>NZ_JBAUJR010000018.1:0-18889 GCF_049683935.1 Mycobacterium sp.
ATCGTCGACGTCCTGGACGAGATCAGCGGCGAGACCGGGCGAACGGTTCCTCAGATCGCGCTCAATTGGCTGCTGCGCCGGCCTTCGGTGTCGTCGGTGATCATCGGTGCGCGGGACGAGAACCAGCTTGTCGAGAACCTGGGCGCGGTCGGCTGGCGCCTGGACGCGGCGCAGGTTGCCCGACTGGACGCGGTCAGCGGGCGCGACGCGCCCTATCCCTACTTTCCGTACTTGCGGCAAGAGGGGTTCGCTCGGCTCAACCCGCCGCGGGTGGGTTGAGCCGGCGCCTCGGCTATCTGGACCCTCGACATGGCTATTCTGATCGGCGTGAGCAGTCAGAAAGTGCCCGGCGGGGTGGTGCACGAACTGCCGGTCGATCTGGGCGAGGCGCTGAGCGCCAATGACCCGGCACTCGCCGCCTGGATGGACATCACGCCGTTGGCCCGCAACGAGTTCATCTGCTGGGTCGAGGATGCCAAGCAGCAGAAGACCCGCGAACGGCGAATCCGGCGGACCCAGGAGGAACTCGAGGAAGGCCAGCGTCGGCCCTGCTGCTGGCCCGGGTGCAAGCACCGCGAGCGCACCGGCAAGGCGTAGCCCTTCAGCCGAGGACCACCGGCGACCTTTACGGGATCGTTGCCGAATCCGACCTGATGTGCACGCCGATAGTTAAACTGACCCGGCCATCGGGTGCGGAACCGGATGGTGCGAAGGGGGATCATGTTTGCCGCTACGGGTCCTTGTCTGACCGCCGGTATCGCGCTCGTCAGCGCCGGCATCATCGCTGTCGCTCCGGTCGAGCCGCCTCCGATCGCGGTGCCGGCCGTTGATGCGGCTGTGCAACTCGCGGCGATCCCCAGTCCGTTGGAGCTGTACCCGCAGGTGTTCGCGACGGCATGGCAGAACACCGCAGCGCTGGCGGAGGCGTACTTCGCCGACCCGTTTCCGCTGACCCGGCTGACGGCGCGCAATCAGATCGGGGCGTTGGCGGACGCCGCCGAGGCGCTCGCGGCGGGCGACGTCGGTGCGGCGTTGGCCGCTGTCGGTGAGGTGATCGCGCAGCCCTTCAAGACCGTGGCCGGCGCGGTCGAGTACGTGGGCACGCTGCTCGAACAGCCCGGCGCAGCGGAGGCCCTGTTCCAGATCATGTTCAGTCCGGTGCTGGGCGGCATCGCGGCCGCCGGCGTGGCGATCGGTGACATCATCGACGCCGCTGTGGCGCTGGATCTGGTCGGCCTCGTCAACGCCGTGATCAACATTCCGGCCAGGATCATCGACGGGGCGCTCAACGGTGGCTACGGTTCGCCGTTCGGCAACTTCGACAACCTGCCCGGACTCCTGACGCCGCTCACCGTGGAGGGTTACCTGTTCCCGGGACCCGTCGCGCTGGCGATCAACATCGACCAGGACGCCGCTGACTACATCGACGAGCAAGCCGACGAGGCCCCTGCTGCCCCGCCGGCCGCAGTCGAAGCCAACACCGTTGCGACGCTGTCCGATTCGACTGAGCCCGTCGACGACGCCGACGGCACCGTCGAGGATGAGGCGCCCGCCGAACCCGAACCCGTTACCAACAAGCGCGTAGCAGCCGAATCCGAGGCGACCGCCGATGATGTGCCGGGCGACGAAGATCCGGTCGACGTCGCCCTGACGGAGGATCAGGACGAGCCGGTTGACGAAGACGATCACACCGGCCACGAGGACACCGACCCCGACGGCGCGGGCGACACCGACGACACCAGCGGCACGGACGGAACCGACGGCGCGGAGTAGTGACACCGGCGAGTACCGAGTCGTGTTCCTGCTGAGCGGTTTTCGGCGACCATAGTGAACAGCCGAACCCCGCCGGCTCAGGAGAGCGGTCCACCCACGGTCGGTGGGGGGTGGACGGGGACGTGGTGATGGAAGCGGTTGCCGCCCGCCCGTTTGGCGCGGTACATGGCGTGATCGGCCATGACCACGAGGTGGCTGAGCAGGTGGTAGGCGTTCACATCATCGGGTGGCGGAGTTGTGAGTGGCGTGCAGACGGTGCCGACGCTGGCGGTGACAGGGACGGGCAGTTCGGCGATGGTCTGGCAGATGCGCCTGGCGAGCGGTGTGATGTCGTCGGTCTCCGACAAGCTCGCGACGAGGAACTCCTCACCCCCGCTACGACCGATCACCGCGGTCTCACCGGTGGCGTCGGGCAGCGCACGGGCGACGGTGACCAGCGCCGCGTCACCTGCGTGGTGACCGTGAAGGTCATTGACGGCCTTGAAGTTGTCGAGGTCGATCAGCGCCACCACCAGGTAGCCGGAGGCGTGTTCGTTGAGAAGCTCCGACGTCGCCTGGAAGAAGGCCCGACGGTTGAACAGGTTGGTCAGCGGATCGCGCGCGGCATGCAACAGGTCCGCTCCCAGAGATCGCACCAGCAGTTGGATCGCCAGGGGCATCGTGATGTTGATAGCCAGGACCAGGAACAGGTCCACCAAGGCCAGGGCAGGGTGTCCGGAGACAGCCAACCTGATCGCCGCGGTGATACCGACCGCCGCCGCGATGGCGAAGTTGTAGAGGACCAGCGCGGTGGAATGGAAGAACGCGATGTAGGCCCCGATGATCGCGAACGAGATGCAGCCGACCAGCGACGCCAACGGGTCCCCATGTGCCAGGCAGGACAACGCGACTGCGGCATTGGACACGAATGCGAACAGTGCGGACTGCCGCTGCGTCGGCCAGCGCCAGGTGAACAACAGCACGCCGGCGACGCCGCACCCCACCGCGAACCACGTCATCGCGACCGGCACGGTGCCCTGCGGTCCATCGGAGCTGAAGAGCAGCACCAGCAGGCACAGCACAAGCGATCCGGTGATCAGTGCCATCGCCAGCCGCACCGGGCCGGTCATGTGGCGGGCGCGCAGGTACCCACTGAGCCAGTCGTAGTGGCTGGGTCGCAGCCGCCACGCGCTCGGTGGTGTGGCCATTCGTGTTGCCCCCGGTCAGCAATCGCCGATCGCCCCCTTGATCAGGGCGATCGGTGAAAACCGAATTACACCACGGATGGGCCCGTCACCGGGCGGAGTGCGATATCACCGCGAACTGATTCACAGCCGCCCCGTCCAGCCCCGAGTCGGTGGAGAAGTGTTCTCACGAAGAGCTTCCCGTACAGAGAAGCACCCACGAGGGTGGACCACCGGTGGTGTCGGTTCCCGGCTGTCAGGTATGAAGGCTGAATGCGACTTGCAGATCTTGGGGTGCTTTCCGCCGGGGCAGAGTCGATCCGCGCAACCGCAGGCGCGCTGCTCGGCTGGCCGGGCGACCTGTTCAGTGCCGACGGCGAAACCTTCAGCGCCACACTGGCCATCGATGACGACGCGCGAGTGCCGGGTTCGGTCGACCTGCTGCGTCCGGGCAGCACACATCGGGCGATCGTCCAGTGCGGACCCGAACGGCGGGACAGCGCCGTCCGGAAACTGTGCCTGAAGATCCCCGACGCCCACGGCAGCGGTCGGGACCAGGATTTTCTGATGGCATCGTCTGGCGACGGCGCACCGTTGCACCACGCCGCGCTCCCGACCGACTCGGTGGCCGCGCTCTACTCGTCGCTCTGGCTCTACCTTGCGGGACTGCAACCGGTTCTGTTCGGGGTCCTGGCATCAACCACGGGGCGTGATCTGCGCTTCGGTCCCGGCGACGAACTCAGCTTCGCGATCAGCCCACCGGTCGGCCAATTCCGCAGGATCGGGGCGTTGACCTTGACCGGACCGTACGACGGCGCGGTCCGGTTCCTCGGCCGCAACTGCGGAGGCAACATCTGGCCCCTGCCGCCGGTCACCTTCTACTGATCAGCTCGACGAGCCCTCGGTGTCGTCGAAGAACGCCCACTCGCCGTCGCCGGACTCGACCTCCATCCGCCATCCGAGTTCTGAATTGTCGGCCTTCTGGTCGACGAACCAGGCGTGGGCGTCCTCGGCGCTCTCGATGTCCTTCGTGTCGACGACGTCGCCCATGGGATTCAATACTCGGTAAGTAGCCATGAGGCGCGGGTTCCCGTTGTGCCGCAGTCGAAACTGACGAGTCAGTCGCCGCGCCCCGTCGTCTGTTGCAACTCGTCGATGAGGTCGGAGGCCTGAGCCTTCGTCGCGTCCTCGGGAACTTCTTGACCTGCCTCGCGGGCGAGTGTGTTCAGGTAGCTGCGCTGGGCACCCGTCATGGGTTCGTCACCTGTCACCCATTCCGATGTGTCCTTTTCCGGGGTCTCCCGGGGTGCTTGGTTGTTGTTCTCAGTCATGTTGTGGTCACCTCCGCAGCCCGAGTGCCCGTCGCAACTATGTTCGAAACACGATGACGGCCGGCAAAACATGACAACCCGTGTCACCGCTCCGGCGGCGACCTGCAAGTATCGAGGCGTGGGCAACAACGAACGTTCGAAGATCGTCATGACCGACGACGAGATCGCCGAATTCATCGACCACAGCCGAACCGCCACGATGGCCACGGTGCTTCCCAGCGGCCGGCCTCATCTGGTCGCGATGTGGTACGCCGTACTCGACGGCGAGATCTGGTTCGAGACGAAGGCCAAGTCGCAGAAGGCAGTAAACCTGCGTCGCGACCCGACCATCACCGTGATGATCGAGGACGGCCAGACCTATGACACGCTGCGCGGGGTGTCGATCGACGGCCAGGCCGAGGTCATCGATGATCCCGAGACCAACCTGCGTGTCGGCATCAGCGTGTGGGAGCGCTACACCGGGCCCTACTCCGAGGAGATGCGCCCGTACGTCGACCAGATGATGAACAACCGCATCTGCGTGCGGGTGGTGCCGTCGAGGTTGCGGAGTTGGGATCACCGGAAGCTGGGCATGCCGGGCATGCCGCTGTCGGGAAGCACCGCCCAGTACCTCAGCTGACGCGGGCGGGCCGAACATCGCCAAAGGTGCTGTCGCGCATGTAGTTGCGCGGACCCTACCCAAAGGATCGGTGCGGCGGCGCGAATCCGGGGTTTGCCAACGCGGTTGCGGTGGCGCTGCCGATCGGGCCGTTCTCGTCGACCAGAACCGCGGTGCCGGTGGCGACGCCGGCATGGCTGGAGTGGGTAAGGGCGGCGAGGCCGAGGTACGGACCTTCGGGTAGGCGGCTCAGCGTCAGGGTGTAGTCGGCGTTGATGAACTGCAATCCGTCCGCGTCGAAGTGGGTCAGCGAGCTGGCGATGTCTCCGGCCATGGCGGCTCGGGTGAAGGGACTCAACGGCTCACCGCCGACCAACGGGATCAAGTCATGGGTCCACACGTATTTCGGACCGTCGTGCGCCCACCCGGCCAGCCCGAGGCTGGGGGTGTCTCCGTTGTTGCCGTAGGTCCAGATCAGGGTCACCGCGCCGTCGGGGATCGGGTTCGGTACCGCCGGTGGCGACGGCATGGGCACCGCCGTCGACCATCGCCGTCCGGGTGGTTGCTCACCGCGCCGCAGGAACAGCGCGGAGGCCCGGGCGACGACGGTGTCGGCCTGCGACATGGTCGCTTCCACCAGCTTGAGCCGCCGGCCCTCCCGGCTGACCTGGGTGTGAACGCGCACCGGCGCCAGTGTGGCGGGCCGGAACAGGTCGACGGTGAGACGGGCCGGTTGCATCTCGGGGTCGCCGGCGTCGCGTTCGACGACGTACCCGAGGAGGCCACCGACGTAGTTGCCACTGATGGTCTGTCCCCAGGGACCCTGCGCCAGATCGGTGGGTGTGAACTGGTCCCCGTCAGGGACGAAGAATGCCCGAGTTGTCACCGGGCAGACGTTAGCGCTTCGACAGCAACCGTTTGACGTCCGTGGTGATCGGGTCGACGACGGCGGAGTACTCCGGGTGCTTCTCGACGTAGGCCGCGACCATCGGACAGACCGGGACGATCCGCAGCCCGGCCGCCCTGGTGGCGTCCAGCGCCTCTGCGATCAGGATCGTGGCCAGGCCGCGCCCGCCGAACTCCTCGTCGACCTCGGTGTGCGGAAAGATCCGCTGGCTTCCATGGTCTGTCGAGTGGTCGAGGAACTCGGTGAAGCCGACCTTCTGCGTGTCGACGGAAATGCTGAAACGGTCCGCCTCGGCGGTCACCTCGGTGGGGGCACCGGTCTTGTCTGTGGTCATGTTTCGAGTTATACCCAGTTCACCGAGCGGGGTTGCTCCTCGGTCGTAATCTGCCGTTGGGCAGGGGAGGTGCAGGCAGCCTCGTCACCTTGCCTTCGTAGCCGTCGACGGCGCCAAACCGGGCGTCGTGGTTCCGCCACTGTTCGCGGTAGGCCGCAATGTCGTCATGGCTGCGGCCGACGAAGTTCCACCACATCACGAGCTGCTCGTCGAACGGTGTCCCGCCGAGCAGCACCGCCCGCGCCGGTCCGTCGCCGCGATTGGCCAGATGCAGCCGGCCGTGACCGGGCCCCTGGTAGGCCAGGTCGGCCACCGCAAGCGTGGAGCCACACGCTTCCACCGCGCCCTGGTCGAGCAGCACGCCGTGCTCGAAGGTCTCGTCGATGTCGAGCGTCACCTCCGAGCCGGGCTCGAGGTCGAGCTGCGCTCCGAGCAACGGTGTGAACGTGTGCACTGGTGAGCGGTCACCCTCGAGTTCGCCGAGGAACACACGCACGGTCACACCGCCGGCGGAGTGGGGCCGAGGAGCGTAGTGCGCAAAGTCGCGGTCGCTCTGGCGGGCGGCGTCGGGCAGCGCCACCCAGAGCTGGACCCCGTGCAGCACGGTGGTATTCGCGGTCGACACCTCCGAATGACAGATCCCCGCACCCGCGGTCATCAGGTTCAGCTCGCCTGGCCGCACCATGGCGTGAACGCCGGCGCTGTCCCGGTGCTCGACCTCGCCGCTGAACAACCAACTCACCGTCTGCAGACCGGTGTGCGGATGCGGGGGCACATCCATCCCGGGGCCTGCACTGACGTCATGCGGGCCGTAATGGTCGGCGAAACACCAGGCGCCGATCAGCGAGCGTTCCCGCTGAGGCAGGGTGCGACGGACCCGGATCGCCCGGGGGCCTCCCAGTGGCACGTCTCGCGGGTGCAGAACGCCGTCGAATGACGAAGCGACACAGTCGACTTCAGCGGGTGCAGCGTCGGTGTTGCTCATGTGCCCACAGTAGTCTCCTCTGCTGTCGACAGGACCATCGCCGACCGGATGACCTCGAGGTCGTGGTCGTCGATACGGAACACCCCGAAGCGGAACTTGTAACCCCAGCGCGCCTTGTCCTCGATGAAGTCCAGCTGCTCGATCAGGGGCCGGATCGGCGTCTCGGTGCAGGCCAGGAAATCGACGTTGCGCCGCCAGGGCTGGAAATCGGCGGATATGTCCACCTGGTAGGGCTCGTCGTCGACGACCTGGCCGATCGCGGTGAACGCCTGAAGAGGAGCACCGTCGGGGTGCGCGGTCTTCGGCGAATAGAAGACGATCCAGTCGCCACGTTCCATCCTGCGCAACATGTGCGGCTTGCCGTGATTGGCCTGTGTGAAGCGACCCTGCACCCCTCGCGCGACGTGGTCGCGGCTGACGGTGTTGATCCAGTTCGTCATGGTTCGACGCTATGCCGGTCCACCGACAGGCCGTCACCCCCGCGACGCAGCCTGTGGATAGAGTCGGAGCGCATGAGCGACGGCGGGTTGACGGCGGAGGAACTGCGGGGCATCACGTTCGAGAAGCCGGCTTGGCCCAAGCGTGGATATCACGAGAAGTCGGTCGACGATTTCCTCGCGCTGGCGTCACGCCGACTCGATGGCAGGGGACACCTGTCCGCGGTCGACGTCCGTGCCGTGCGCTTCAACAAGCCGCCGTTCGGCAAGCGTGGTTATGACGAACACCAGGTGGATGCGCTGCTCGTCGAGATCGCCGCCGCCATCGAGCTTCTCGACACCCGACCGGGCGGTGATGTCTGATCGCTCACAATGCACATGGCGCACCCTGGAACGCGAACCCGGTAAACAACAGGAGGATGCCTGATGAGTGAGGGCCAGAACGAAGCGCGGGAACGCCCGGCCGAGAACAGCACCAGCGCGCCGGTGCTGCTGTACGACGGAGTGTGCGGAGTCTGCAACAGCGCGGTGCAGACGATCTTGCGATTCGACCGTGACGGCACCATGCGATTCGCGGCACTCGACAGCGACGTCGCCAGAGGCGTCATCGCTCGCCATCCCGAGCTGGCCGACGTGGACTCGGTGGTGTTCGTCGAACATCTCGGCGGCCCCGGTGAGCGGATCGCCGTGAAATCAGCCGCGGCGCTGCGGGTGGCCGACTACCTCGGCGGACCGTGGCGGGCGTTCCTCGCGGCCGGAATCATCCCGCGAACGGCGCGCGACTGGCTCTACGACGGTTTCGCCCGGATCCGTTACCGCGTCTTCGGAACCCACGACACGTGCCCCATCCCGGCGCCCGACGTGCGCGCGCGTTTCCTGGGCTGAGCGTTCTGTAGTCCAAACGTACGTTAGGGGCATGGCGCAACCGGCTGATCTGAGGATGGGGACCTCTGCGGGTCGATGGGTCGTGCTGGCCACGGTCCTCGGTTCGGGAATCGTGATGATCGACAGCACCGTGGTGAACGTGGCGTTGCCGCACATCGGCGAGGACCTCGGCGCCGGCTTCGGCGGTCTGCAGTGGACCATCAACGCCTACACGCTCACGTTGGCGGCACTGATCCTGCTCGGCGGGTCTCTGGGTGACACGTTCGGGAGACGGCGGATCTTCCTGATCGGGGTCATCTGGTTCGCGGTGGCCTCCGCCGCCTGCGGGCTGGCGCAGAACATCGAGATGCTGATCGCGGCGCGGGCCTTGCAGGGCGTCGGCGGCGCGCTCCTCACCCCGGGCAGTCTGGCGCTGATCTCGGCGTCGTTCTGCAAGTCAGATCGTGCCGCCGCGATCGGCGCATGGTCGGGTATGGGTGGGCTGGCCGGGGCTGTGGGCCCGTTTGTCGGCGGCTATCTGGTGGATATCAGTTGGCGGGCGATCTTTCTCATCAACCTGCCCCTCGCGGCCGTCGTGGTTGCCGTGACCGTGCTCCGGGTGCCGGAGAGCCGGGACACCGAATCCGCACCGGGCCTCGATGTCAGCGGAACGATCCTGGCGGTGCTGGGACTGGTCGGATTGACCTACGGGTTCACCGAACTCGCGAATCGGGGAGCCGCGGTGGACGCTCTCGTCGCGGTCGGCGTGGGCGTATTGGCGCTGGTGGCTTTTGTCGTGGTCGAGCGCCGGTCGCCTCATCCCCTGGTCCCGCCGTCCCTGTTCGCCAACATGACCTTCCGGGTTGCGAACTCCATCACCCTGCTGATCTACGGCGCTCTCGGGGTGGTGTTCCTGCTCCTGGTACTGCAACTGCAGACTGTCGCCGGTTTCAGTCCCATCGCCGCCGGGACGGCGCTGCTCCCCGTGACGGCAATCATGCTGGTGTTCTCGTCGCGGGCCGGCGCCCTGGCCGGGCGGATCGGCCCGCGACTGCCGATGACCATCGGTCCGTTGCTCGCCTCCGCGGGGGTGCTGATGATGCTCCGCATCGGCCCGACCGCGTCGTGGCTCGTGGATGTCCTGCCTGCGGCGCTGCTGTTCGGTGCCGGTCTCGCCCTCGTCGTCGCGCCACTGACCGCGTCGGTACTCGATGCCGCCCCAGACCATCTGGCGGGTTCGGCCTCCGGAGTGAACAACGCCGTGGCTCGCAGCGGAGGACTGATCGCGGTCGCCCTGATCCCAGGTCTCGCGGGCATCAGCGGTGCCGACTACGCCGATCCATCCACCTTCGATTCCGGGTTTCGCGTGGCGATGTCGATCTCAGCCGGTCTGCTTGTCGTCGCGTCCGCCATGGCAGTCGTCGGCCTGAGATCCCGTCCCGAAGCAGAGCCTGAGCGAGGCCGGATGCGCGTCGAAGAGAACAGCCACTGCCCGACCGTCGGCCCCTCGCTGCACCCCAGGCCGGACAGGGTGGGCTGAGGGCCAGGGCGCTACGTTAGTTTGCATGGAAGAGGTCGGGATCCGCGAGTTGCGACAGCACGCGTCGAAATACCTCGCCCGTGTCGAAGCCGGGGAAGAACTGGGAGTGACCAACAACGGACGGCTCGTCGCTCGGCTGGTCCCCGTGCATGCCGCCGCGCGTTCCCGCGAAGCCTTGATCGAAGCAGGTGCACTCATCCCAGCGACTCGCCCGCTGAACCTTCTCGAGGTCACTGCCTCGCCGGCGCCAGACCGGGATCGCACGTCGTCCGATGTGCTCAGCGAGATGCGAGACGAGCAGTGATCTATATGGGCACCGCCACGGCATCGCCCGGCGCAGTTCGCTAGCGTACGGCGCGTGGGCTGACCGCACTCGGCCATTACCGCCCGCTCTGAATCTCAGTGAGGTATTCCTGAGAGGAAGAGTTAGCGAGGGCGCGTTCATGTCTATTCCACTGTTGCCGCCGGGCTTCGACTTCACCGATCCCGACATCTATGCCCAGCGGTTGCCGGTGCAGGAACTGGCTGAACTACGCCGCACCGAACCCATTTGGTGGAATGCCCAACCCCTCGATGTCGGCGGTTTCGCCGACGGCGGCTACTGGGTGGTCACCAAGCACCGCGACGTGCGGGAGGTGTCCCTGCGCAGCGACGTGTTCTCCTCGGCCGAGAAGTCGGTGGTGCCGCGCTACAAGGAGACCGGAGGCGGTGGCCAGATCGAAGCCGGCCGGGCGTCGATGATAATGATGGACGAACCGGAGCACACCCGACTGCGCCGCATCATCTCGCGAGGGTTCACGCCGCGGGCCGTCCAGCGGTTGCGTGCCGAACTGGGTGAGCGCGCCCAGCGCATCGCCGCGGACGCGGCCGGGCTGTCGTCGGGGGACTTCGTTCGACAGGTGGCGTGCGAGCTGCCGCTGCAGGCGATCGCAGGTCTGCTGGGGGTGCCGCTGGAGGACCGCGGCAAGCTGTTCGACTGGAGCAACCAGATGATCGGCAACGAAGATCCCGAGTTCTCCGAGTACGACTCGCTCGGATCGGCTGCCGAGTTGATGTGGTACGCAATGCAGTTGGCGGCCCGCAAGGCCGAGGATCCGGGCGACGACATCGTCAGTGCCTTGGTGGACGCTGACGCCGACGGCCAACTCACCGACGCCGAATTCGGGATGTTCGTCGTCACGCTGACAATCGCAGGCAACGAGACGACGCGGCAGTCCATCACGCAGGGCATGATGGCCTTCACCGACTTCCCCGAACAGTGGGAGCTGTTCAAGGAGCGGCGACCGAAGACCGCCGCTGACGAGATCATCCGTTGGGCGTCACCGATCAACGCGTTCCAGCGCACCGCCCTGGCGGACACCGAACTCGGGGGAGTGCCGATCAAGAAGGGGCAGCGGCTGGTGCTGTTCTACCGGTCGGCGAACTTCGACGAAGAGATCTTCGACGACCCGTGCAGCTTCGACATCCTCCGAGATCCCAACCCGCACCTCGGTTTCGGCGGCACCGGCGCACACTACTGCGTCGGCGCCAGCCTGGCGCGCATGACCATCGACCTGATGTTCAACGCGATCGCCGACCACCTGCCCGACCTACGGCCGATCGGCGAGCCCGAACGTCTGCGATCAAGCATGATCAACGGCATCAAGCACTGGCACGTCGACTACACCGGGAGTTGTTGACCGCGCGCACCAGAGACGACGGTGTAGGACCGGGTGCGCTCGGGACGTTCCCACAGCACTCCGCCGTCGGCCGTGACGCCGGCTCTGATGAGTTCGCGCTTGAGGATCTTGTTGGTGGCCGTCTGCGGCAGCGTCGTGTTGACCCGGACGAATCGTGGCCAACCCTTGGGGGACAGATCATCCTGGGCGGCGAGGAAGGCCTCGAACTCCGCCGGGCTGAGGTCGGTGCCGTCATTGAGCACGACCGCCGCCATGATTTGGTCGCCGACCTGCGGGTCGGGCACCGCGTAGATTGAGACCTGATTGATCTGCGGCAGCCTGAGCAGGATGCGTTCGATCGGTGCGGCGGCCAGGTTCTCGCCGTCGACGCGCATCCAGTCGGTGGTGCGTCCCGCGAGATAGATCCAGCCGTCGGCGTCGCGGTAGGCGAGGTCGCCGGACCAGTACATGCCGTGGCGCATCCGCTCGTTGGTGGCGTCGGGGTCGTTGTAGTACCCGCCGAACGCGCCCCCACCGGTGGTGTTGACCAGTTCGCCGACGGCGTCGTCGAAGTTGGCCAGGGCACCGGTCTCGTCGAATTCAGCTGTGGCGCATTCGGTCACCGTGTCGGCGTGGTAGACCGCCACACCATCCCAGCCCTTACCGATGGACCCCGGTGGGGTGCCGTCCTCGCGCACCACGATGACCGCGAACTCGCTGGAACCGAAGCCGTCCATCACCCGGCAGCCGAACCGACGGGCGAAGTCGTCGATGTCACGGTCGGCGGCCTCGTTGCCGAACGCAACGCGCAGCGTGTTGTCGGCGTCGTCGGGTCGCTCCTGAGTACCCAGTACCAGAGCCAGCGGCTTGCCGACGTAGTTGACGTAGGTGACGCCGTAACGGCGGATGTCGGTGAGGAACCGTGAAGCCGAGAACCTCGCCGGCACCATCGCCGCGCCACTGCAGACGGCCACCGACCAACCGGCCGCGACACCGTTCGAGTGGAACAGCGGCATCGACAGATAGCAGACGTCGGCGGGGGTCACGTCGAGTTGCAGGACCAGACTGCTGCCGCTGAGTACCGCCATCACGTGGGCGAACGGGACTGCCTTGGGGTTGCCGCTGGTGCCCGAGGTGAAGATCAGCATCAGCGGATCGGTGGCGGCGACCTCGCGGTGCGGAACCAGAGGACCCGCAGACCGGACCGCATCGGCATAGGTCAGCGAGGTCACGTCCAGGACCGTGACGCCCGACAGCTCCAGCCCGGCCAGCAGTCCCGCATGTTCTGAATCGATCAGCAGCAGTTGGCAATCCGCGCGCCGGATGTCGGCGAGCAGCCCCTCGCCGCGGCGGGTGGTGTTGATGCCGCACAGCACATATCCGCCGAGGGCGGCCGCGGCCATCGAGCGCAGCATCTCCGGGGTGTTGCCGAGCAGCACCCCGACATGCAGCGGACGGGCGGGGTCGGCCATCCCGATCATCGCCGCCGCCTCGGCCGACGCCTCCGCGAGATGCTCACGCCACGTCCACGTCCGGTCCTCGCAGACCACTGCCTGGGAGTCGTCGTGCAGGCGGTCGCGCAGGACCTGCTGAACGGTTTCATGCACGGGGCGCCTCCTCAGGGATCATCGGGATGTGAACACCATTCCGGCGTAGTCGTTCTCGGCGACCTCGTCACAGTGGCGGCGGTAGGTGCCGAACCCGCCGATGTAGGGCATGAACACCCGCTTCTTACCCTCGATGTTGGCCCCCAGGTACCACGAGGACGCGGCCTTGACGAACAGTGTGCCCTCGGCGACCTGGCTGACGTGTCGGGTCCAGGCGTCGGCGGCATCGCGGCGCACCTCGACCTGCTCGGCGTCCTGCGCACGCGCCGCGGTGATCAACCCGATCGCCCAGTCGACCTGGACCTCGGCGTGCAGCACCATGTTCGCCAGCACCGACGGGCTGCCCGGCCCACTGAAGCTGAACAGGTTCGGCAGACCGGGAATCATCAAGCCGAGGAACGTGATCGGACCCTCTGCCCAGACGTCGCTGAGCCGGACACCGCCCGGGCCGACCGGGTTGATGCGGGTCAGCGCGCCGGTCATCGCGTCGAACCCGGTCGCGAAGACCAGCACGTCGCAGGGGTAGCTCGCGGTGCTGGTCTGTACGGCGTCAGCGGTGACCGCGGAGATGGGTTCCCGACGGAGGTTGACCAGGGTGACGTGTTCCCGGTTGAACGTCGCGTAGTAGCCGGTGTCGGTGCAGATTCGCTTGGTGCCGATGGGGTGGTCCACCGGAATCAGATCCTCGGCGACGGCGGGGTCGGTGACGATCTCCCGGATCCGCGCCTCGGCGAACTCCCGGGCGATGTTGTTGGCGGCGAGGTCGGACAGCTGATCAGGGAACGTCTTGCTGAACAGCACGCCGCCTTCGGCCCATCGCTGGCGCAGCGCGGCCTCGCGCTCGTCGGGGCTGGTCTCGGCGGCGGGCTTCACGGGGCTGGTGTGAGGGGTGCCCGCCGGTGCATAGGAGGCCCGCTGGCGGCGGTCGGGGTATTCGGCCCTGATGCGCTGCAGATCCTCGTCGGTCCAGGGCCGGTTCGGCATCGGCACGCTGTAGTTCGGTGACCGCTGGAACACCGTCAGCGACGCCGCCGAATCCGCGAGGTGGGGCGCCGCCTGGATACCCGAGGACCCGGTGCCGATCAGCCCGACTCTCTTGCCGCTGAAGTCCGGTTCGCCTTCGGGCCAGGCGGCCGTGTAGTAGATCTCACCGTCGAAGGCGTCGATTCCGGGGATGTCGGGCCGGTTGACCTCAGAGAGGCATCCGGTGGCGCACAACAGGTAGTTGGCCCGGTGGGTGGTGCCGGCCGCGGTCTGAACCCCCCACGTCCCGGACGGGGCATCGAAGACTGCCCCGGTCACCGTGGTGCCGAAGCGGTAGTGGCTATCGAGGTCGAAGCGACCGGCCACATGTTCGAGATAGGCGAGGATCTCGGGTTGCGCGGCGTACCGCTCGCTCCACGTCCAGGTCTGCTGCAGATCGTCGTCGAATGAGTAGGAGTAGTCGACGCTTTCGACGTCGCAGCGGGCGCCCGGGTAGCGGTTCCAGTACCAGGTGCCGCCGACTCCGTCCGCGGCGTCGATGCCCAGGACTGTCAGGCCGGCGCTCCTCGCACGGTGTACCGCGTACAGCCCGGCGAAGCCTGCGCCGATCACGATCACGTCGTAACACTCGGCGGTCATGACACCGCCTCCGTCACGGGGGTCGACATCAGTTCACGCATGTCCGACCACAGCAGATCGCGGGCTGCGATGGCGGGCGGGAACGTCAGCATCGTGAGGAAGCCGTGGAACAGACCGTGAAAGTCACGGTGCAGCAGAGGGACTCCGTCCGAGCGGAGCGCTTGGGCGTACGCCACGCCTTCACTGTGCAGCGGGTCGAGGGTGGCGGTGACGACGACCGCGGGCGGCAGACCCGTCAGCGACTCCGCGCGTCCCGGGGCGACCAGATAGGCGGGGTCGGGCAGCGACCCGCCGAGGTACTGCCGCCAATACCACTGCAGCGCCGCATGGGTGGTGAAGTATCCGGTCGCCTTCAGTCGATGGCTGGTGGTGTCACACGACGGATCGATCATCGGGTAGAGCAGCACCTGCGCGACGGGCAGCGTCGTGCCACGATCCCTGCACTGCAGGGGCGTCACCGCGGCGAGGTTGCCCCCGGCGCTGTCACCGGCGACCGCGACGCGACGTGGATCGACACCGAGTTCGGCGGTGTGACGGGCAACCCAGTCGAACGCGCCGTAGGCGTCTTCTGCCGCGGCGGGCGCCGGATGCTCGGGGGCGCGACGGTAGTCGACGGAGACGACCACGGAATCGGTGTGGCGCGACATCGCCCGGCAGAACCCGTCGTGACTCTCGATGTCGCACAACACGAAACCGCCGCCGTGGAAGAACACCACGGCGGGCCGGGGCGTAGCGCTGACGCTGTGCGGTTGATAGATCCTGACGGCGACGGGTCCGGCCGCCGTGTCGATCGTCCGGTCCTCGGCGCCGGCGACATCGTCGACGTTGGTGACCGGTTGGCGCCGGTCCGCGACCGCGGCGCGCGCATCCGTCGCCGACATCCGCTCGACCGCGGGAAAGGCGTCGTTGAGCGTCCGCAGCATCGCGGCTACACCGTCGTCCATGGGCTCCTCGTAGGTGGTGATCTGTTTCTATCAGAAATAGAGACGTGGACGGGCTGGATTGTCGGCATCGTCGTGTGCCTGCTCCTCTAGGGTGTCGCCATGGCCGACGACGACACCGATCCGCAGCCGCGGCTGCGGTCGACGAGTTACGCGGTGCTGGGTCTGCTGTCGTTCGGCCAGGAACTGTCCGGCTTCGACATGAAGCGCTGGGCGGACTGGAGTCTGAAGTTCTTCTACTGGGCACCGTCCTACAGCCAGATCTACGGCGAGCTTCACCGCCTCGAGGAACTCGGGCTGGTGGTGTCGCGGTTGGACGACAACAAGAACGTGCAGCGCAAGCGCGGGGAACGCGAGAAGCGGGTCTACCGCATCACCGCCGCGGGGGAGCGGGCGGTGTCCGCCTGGACCGCTGAGGCCGCTCCCGAGCCGGCGGTGCTCAAGCACGGCATCATGTTGCGAGCGTGGCTGGGCCACACCGCTGAACCGGCCAAACTGCGGGAGATGGTGCTCGCGCACCGCGCACAATCCGAACGCATGAGGGTCCTCGCCGAAGATCACGCGCAGGGAGCCGCCCCCGTTCCGGAGTGGGCCTATCCCGTCGCGGTGCTCAACTGGTCGGCCCAGTACTACGCCGACGAAGTCGCCCGCGCGGATACGCTGCTCGCCGAGTTGGACCGCCTCGCCGCCCAACGCAAACGTGAGGCCAGACGCAAGGGGTGACGGTCACGCCGGCCGGTAGCGCAGCAGCGTGACCTTTGTCCCGGGCACGTCATGGAACACCGGGGCGACGCGCATGCCGATCTGGATCTGTTCGGGTTCGACGTCGACGAGTTCGGTGCTCACCTTCGGGCCGGCGTCCCATTCGACGACCGCCAGCAGCTGGGGCAGCGCATCCGCCCACGGCGGGCCGGTGGGCCGCTGCGCCACCGTATAGGTGAACAGCGTTCCGGCACCGTCGATTTCGCGCCACTCCAGATCATCGGCCAGCGTGCTCGGCGCCAGTGTGCGCGGGTAGAACACGTAGCGGCTCAGCGAGGGAGAGTACTGGATCAGGATGCGGTGCTCGGTCAACGCGTGCCAGTACGGCGCGGACACGGGGGTGGGCTCCGGCAGGGGCATGGCTTCGGGCATGCTCAGTCGCCTCCCAGCAGCAGCGCCACCTGCTCACTCATGATGCCGCCGGTACCGGTGACGAATGCGACGTCGCAGTCGGACACCTGGGCGGCGGCGCCGCGGCCCATCACCTGGCGGGCGGCGTCGACGACGTGGTGCCTGCCGCCGGCCATGCCGGCCTGCCCGAACGACAACTGCCCGCCGGCGGTGTTGAGCGGAAAGTCCCCGCGGTAGGTCAGGTCGTGATCGTTGATCCACGACGCACCAGAGCCTTTGGGGCAGAAGCCGGCGTCCTCGAGGGTCATCAGCACCGTGATGGTGTAGCAGTCGTAGAGCGAGGCGACATCGACGTCTGCCCGGGTCAGGCCCGCCATCGTGAACGCTCTGTCGGAGGACCGTGCGACCGGAGTGGTCATCAGGTCCTCGGCGTAGGTGGCGGTCTTGAACGAGATGTGCTCACCGAAACCCCTCACCCATACCGGGCGGTGGCGCGATCGTGCGGCGAGCTCGGCGTTGGCGATCAACACCCCTGCACCGCCCTGGACCCGCATCACGGTCTCCAGCATGTGGATCGGGTCGGCGATCATCGGGCTGTCGAGCACGTCGTTGATGGTGAGCGGCTTGCCGTGGAACACCGCGTCGGGATGGGCGCAGGCGTTGATGCGTTGGTCGACCGCGATCTTCGCGAGTGCACGCGCGTCGTAGCCGTACAGCGACGCATACCGCTGGGCGATCTGGGCGTAGGGCGCGTTCTGGCCGACGTTGCCGTAGGGGATCTCGAACTCCGCCTGCGGTGACCCGAAGGTGTTGCTCGACGCCCCGTACCACGCGGGCGGTGGCGCGGGATGGCGCTGCGATTGGGGCAGCGTCGTCGACCCGGGCACGACAGCGAGCACGGCGTCGCACAACCCCAGTTCGACCGCCACGGCCGCACGCCACACCATGCCCGCCGACGTCGCACCGCCCAGGTCGACGCGCTCGCCGAAATCGATGGGCATGCCGAGGTATTCGCTCAGTGTGGCGGGTGCGAACATCGCCGACTCCGCGATGCCGTGGCAGACGAGGCCGTTGATGGCTGAGGCGTCCAGACCGGAGTCGGCGATCACCATCGCGGCCAGCGCCGCGTACTGGTCGATGGTGAACTGCTCGGGTCGGGTCTGCTTGCGCTGCGCGGGAAGTTCCGCGATACCGACGATGGCCGCCGCGCCGCGAAGCCCGGCCGTCACACCGTCGCCGATCGTGACGGCAGCGCGACGGTCGCGGTGCCCGGCATCAGCACGGTGTCACCCCGACGCCCGGCGATGTCGAGGTCCACCAGGCCGACCCCGTTGTCGATCCGCTTACCGGTCACCACCCCACCGAAGGCGAGTTCCTCACCGGGATAGGCCACCGCGCGGTTCTGCACCGAGAACCGGACCAACCGGCCGTGACCGCCGATCCAGTCGGTGAGGGCGCGGGACAGCAGCGCCGACTGCAGTGGACCCTGCACCAGGACGTCGTCGTAGCCCTCGACGGTGGTGGCCCAGTCCCGGTCGTAGTGGATGCGGTGCCCGTTGTAGGTGGCGGCGCTGAAGAAGAACATCTGGGTCCGGTCGACGGTGACCACCAGCGACGGGATCTCGTCGCCGGGCGCGACGTCCTCGTAGCACACCTGGTCGGTCACCGCGTCCTCCTCACGGCCGCGCGATCATCGACGTGGTGGCCTCGACGAGAAGGGCGCCGTGCTGATTGCGGTACGCGGTGTGCCATGTCACCAACACGAAACGACCTGACCTGCCTTCCTTTTCGACGATGGACTCGATGGTGCGGACCATTTCCACCTCGTCGCGGTGATAGGCGGGAAGGTGGAAGGTGGTGGTCTCGCCGCCGGCCATTCGGCGTGGTGCCCGGGGGAAGGCCAGACCACCGGAGACCGCTCCCGACGACCCGTCGGGGCGCAGGCTCTCGAGGGTCGCGACGCCGAGCACCGCGTACTGCAGGTACAGCGGTGGGCAGACCACGTCGTCGTAGCC
>NZ_JBAUJR010000019.1:0-14674 GCF_049683935.1 Mycobacterium sp.
GGGTGGGTGTGACGGCCGGCGCCGGCGCCGGGGTGCGCAGGTTGGAGCGAATTCTCAGCGCGACGGTGACACCCACGACGAGCGCGGTGGTGATCGCGGTGGGCCAGAACAGAGCCTGAACCAGCACAACCCGGCGTTGCACACGGATCGTCTGCCGCGCGGCGGCACGTCCTTTACTGGTCACACTCATCTGATTCACCTTTCCCGGGCTGCTGGGCGCAGGTACCCAGGTCCATGGCTCGGTAAACCCCGGCCTTCGGGGGCGACCGGTCACGACCACGAAAAACATTGGGGGACTGGCATTGTGACAGTCCGGCCGACCGACCACCGCTGCTCGCCGGGGCCCGCGGTAACGTCGCACGTGTGACTACGCCCGACTGGGTATCGCTCGACGACCTGTTCACCCGTGTCCTGCACACCGAGGACGACGCGCTGCGGCAGGCCCGTGAGGCCGGTGACGCGGCCGGGATGCCCGCCATCGAGGTGTCCGCGCAGCACGCCAAGCTGCTGTCGCTGCTGGTGACGATCGCCGGTGCCCGCAGGGTGCTCGAGATCGGCACTCTCGCCGGGTACAGCACCATCGCGCTGGCGCGCGCGGTCGGGCCGGACGGCGCCGTCGTCTCGCTGGAATTCGAATCCGCGCACGCGGAGGTGGCGCGGCGCAACCTCGAGCGTGCGGAAGTGGCCGACCGGGTGGAGATCATCGTGGGTGCCGCGCTGGACACGCTGCCGCAACTACAGCAGCGCGGCGACGCCTTCGACCTGGTCTTCATCGACGCCGACAAGGAGAACAACGTCGCCTACGTCCAGTGGGCGATCACCCTGGGCTCGCCGGGCACGGTCATCGTCGTCGACAACATCGCCCGCAACGGGCGGGTGCTCGATCCGGGTCCCGACGATGAGCAGGCGCAGGCGGTGCGCGCGATGTTCGACATGATGGGTGAGCACCCACGACTGGACACCGCCGCCATTCAGACGGTCGGCACCAAGGGGTGGGACGGCTTCGCGGTGGCCATCGTGAAGTAGGGCGTGTGACGTAGTCGGCCAGGTCGCGCAGCGAACGTCAGGAAGCCGGACCCGCGTCCCACACAGGCGCTCTCGCTGCGGCGCGCAACGCATCGACGATCACCTCTCGGTGGGCCATGAACCTCTCGGTGGGTGCGGGCACCGAGATCGCCACCACGTGACCGCCCGGCACCCGCCCTGCGATACCGGCGGCGGAGATGCCGACGGTGTGTTCGTCGTGGTCGTAGGCGATTCCGGTGCGGCGCACCTCCCGGACCTCCTCGCGTAGCGATTCGGGGATCTCGCCGTCGTCCAGGGTCGCCAGCGCGGCCTTGCCATTTGCGGTGTCCTGCAGCGGGAATCGGCCGCCGATCGCCGACACGGCCCGGAGCCGGTGCGCGGACTCGATCTGGTCGATGAACCACATCTGCCGACCGCGCAGCACCGACAGGTCGACGGTCTCACCGGTGGCCGCAGCGACCCCCTCGATCACCGGACGAAAAATCGCCGCGAGGTGCGACCCGTCGGCGCTGACCAGTCCGAGCAGGCGATCACCGAGGTGGTAGCGACCGGCGTCGTCGACCGCGGCGAACCCCACGTCGACCAGCGCGACCAGCAACCGGCGCGCGGTGGATTTGGCGAGCCCGAGGTTCGAGCCGATGTCGACGGGGCGCAACCGGCCCGGTGCGGTCGCGATCTCGTCGAGCGCCGATGCGGCCCGCCGGAGAACCTGCAGTCCGTCTTCCCGTCCGTCGGCCTCGATCCGTCGATTCTCATCCGTGGACGCCATGTCGCCACTATATTGATCCGCTAGACGAATCAGCAAGATCCGATATACGGATCGCACGGAGGGCAGAGTGATGCCACAGCTTCCGGCCGGGCGGCACTTCTGCCGCGGCGCCGAGGGTTACGAAGAGGCGCGATCGCAGACGGTGTGGAATGCCCGCACCCCGCAGCGATACCCTGACGTCGTCGTTCAGGCGGCCGACGTCGACGACGTCGTCGCCACGGTCCGGTTCGCGCAGCGCCGGGATCTGCGCATCGGCGTCCGCTCCGGCGGGCACAGCTGGGCCGGCAACCACGTCCGCGACGGCGGCGTGCTGCTCGATGTCAGCCGACTCGACCAGTGCGTTGTCGACCCCGATGGCCGGATCGCCGTGGCCGGACCGGGATTGGGCGGCAGCGTCCTGGCGGCCACGCTGGCCGAGCAGAACCTGTTCTTCCCGGCGGGACATTGCAAGGGGGTGTGCATCGGCGGCTACCTGCTGCAGGGCGGGTACGGCTGGAACAGCAGGGTCCTCGGTCCGGCGTGCGAGAGCGTGCTCGGGCTCGACGTGGTGACGGCCGACGGACAGCGCCTCTACATCGACGCCGAAAACCATGCCGACCTCTACTGGGCGGCAAGAGGATCCGGTCCGGGGTTCTTCGCCGTCGTGACTTCCTTTCATCTCAAGCTCTATCCGCGGCCACCGGTCTGCGGCAGCAGCATCTACGTGTATCCGTGGGAGGCCGCCGACGAGATCTATCCGTGGGCGCGGTCGATCAGCGCCGAGGTGGACCGCCGTGTCGAGTTCCAGATGGTCGCGTCGCGTGCGGTGCCCGGCGCCGGACTCGACACCCCGGGCATCGTCATGGCCTCCCCGGTGTTCGCCGACACCGAGCAGGACGCCGTGGATGCCCTGGCACTGTTGGAGACCTGCCCGGCCCGGGAACAGGCGATCGTCGCGGTGCCGTACGCGCCGACCGACCTGGAGACCTGGTACGCGGGCGTGATGAGCAACTACCCGACGGGATACCGCTACGCCACCGACAACATGTGGACATCCGCGCCGGCAGTGGATCTGATGTCGGGGATCAGACGCATTCTCGAGACGATGCCACCGCACCCGGCGCACTTCCTGTGGCTCAACTGGGGGCCGTCGCCGTCGCGGCAGGACATGGCCTACAGCCTCGAGGACGAGATCTACCTCGCCCTCTACGGAGTGTGGCGGGACGCCGCGGACGACCCGAAGTACAGCGACTGGGCACGAACCAACATGTCCGCGATGGAACACCTGCAGACCGGTGTGCAACTGGCCGACGAGAACCTCGGCGAGCGGCCCGCCCCGTTCGCCACCGCCGAGGCGATGGCCACGCTGGACCGGGTCCGATCCGGGTACGACCCGGACGGCCGATTCCACAGCTGGATGGGACGGGTGTGATGAGTTACCTCGGGTATCGCGACGGCGACGCTGACACGCCGTACGGCCGGTTCTTCCGCCCGCAGATGGCGCCGCTGCAACGCCACGTCGCCGAAGCGCTCGAACACGGTCCGCAGGCCGCCCCCGTACTCCTCGGATTCGACGATCGCGCAACACTTCTCGATGCCGGCTATCTGCAGACCGAGAACGGTTACGGCACGCTTGCTCTCGGAGGCATCCAGGTGTCGGTACGCACCGACATGCCCGGGGTGACGCCGCAGATGTGGGACTGGTGGTTCGGCTGGCACGGCAGCGATAGTCGGCGCTACAAGCTGTGGCATCCCCGCGCGCACGTCTCGGCACAGTGGCGCGACGATCTCGGCGACGGGCCCTACGTCGGCCGGACTTCGGTGGTCCGGGAGTACCTCGGGTCGTCATTCACCAAGGCTGCGATCCAGTTCGTCGCCCCCGCCGCGCTCGGTCTCACGGTGCCGGCGGGTGAGGTCGCGGTGTGTGCGCGGTTGGGATCGGGTGATCTGCCGGTCGATGTGGGCTGGCTGATCCATCACGTGCGGCCGACGCCGGAGGGGGCCGAGATGCGATCGCGGTTCTGGATGGGTGGTTCGCTCATCGCGGTCCGCCACGGAAACCTGTTGGCCAACAGTGTCGTTCGTCCCGTTGCGGCCCGGCTGCTGCCCGACCCGCGGGATCTGCTGGTGCACTGCGCACAGGAGATGAACCACCTGGCCGGATTCCTGCCCGAACTGCATGCACGGTTCGGATAGCGCACTTGGGGTATCCGCCCGTGGTGTGGACAGTGGACAGACAGATCGAAGCGTCGGCGGATTCGGTGTGGCGCATCCTGGTGGACCTCGACATGTGGCCCCGATGGGGCCTGACGGTCAGCCGGGCTGAACTCGACGGCGCGGCATTCGAACTGGGCGCGACCGGTCGGGTGTGGACCCCGGTCGGCGTTCCGCTGCCGTTTGTCATCTCCGAACTCGACCCCGGCCGGTCCTGGGCATGGCGCGTCGCTGGGGTGCCCGCCACGAACCACGGCGTCGAACCCGCCGACTCGGGCTGCCGGTTGTGGATGAGCGCGCCGGTGTGGGCGCCCGCGTACCTCCCGGTTCTCGAGCTCGCGCTGCGACGGATCGAGCGCATCGCCGTCAGCGCGACGTAGTCGATCTCCCGTCGCTTCGCTCGCCCCATGCTGCCGTCGCCCCGATCCCGGAGGCGTAGCTCTCCTTGACCACGTCGAGGTGCGTCCAGCTCTCCAGGGTCCGCACGCCCGGCAGTGCGCGCACCGCGTCCAGCACCTCGACCAGTTGCGCGGCCGAGAAGGCACGAACCGTGACCAGCACGTCGAAGCGTCCGAGGGTGCGCGCGACGAAGATGACCGACGGCATCGCGGTCAACGTCGCGACCACCTCGTGGTGATCCCCGGCGAGTCGGATACCGAATCCCAGTGCGCTCTGCCGGTCCTGACCCGAGTGCCGCACCACGGCGCCGACGCGGACGACCTTGTCCGCGATCAGTCGAACCACTCGCCGACGAGCGCCGGCGGCCGACAGCCCGACCGTCGCCGCCAGTTCGACATAGGAACTTCGGCCGTCCTGTTGCAGTGCGGCCAGCAGTTTGAGGTCCGTGCCGTCCACCTCGGTGCGGACATCGCCGACGGGCCCGATCACATCGCGCACCACCTCGACGTACATCAGGGTGTCGACTCCCCAGACGCCGGGGAGCGCGCGCAGTTCGGCCACGGCCTTGTCGACGTCGCGGGCGGACGCCGACCGGATCTCGGCGACAAGGGCGTGCGGGCCGCCCGTCAGCGACAGGAACGGGATGTCGTCGCGGCGCGCGAGCTGCTCGGCCACCGGCGCTGCAGGGCCGTAGACGACGACGCTGACGTGGGCCAGGGCGCCCCTGCCGAGGACAGCGGGATGGACCGCTCCGCGGATGACAACCTGTTCGCTCGAGATGAGCCGCTGAATCCGGGCGGCAGCGGCGGACCGGGACAGCCCGACGGTGCGTGCGATCTCCCGGTGGGTGAGGCGTCCGTCGACCTCGAGCAGTTCCACGATGGCCTCATCGACCTCATCCACCACACACCGCCATAATTTCCGTCGAGATTTTTGGACCGGACCGAGTTGACATATCAATCGATCCGAGGCCCTATTCGATCATGAAACTCCGTAATCAACCGGACAACACGACACATCGATATCCGAAACGTCGCTGTAACGATGGAACTGCTTGCAGTGCCTCTGACATGGGCTTAACGTGACCCGCACCACATCCCCGAGAGTCAGAGGCCACATCGAATGACAGCTCCTGTCGGCCCGGTCGACGCGTCGAAGACACCGCGTTTTGCAGGCCCGGCCTCCTTCGCCCGGTTGCCACGCCTGGACCAGGTGCCCCGCGCCGACGTCGCCGTCGTCGGGGTGCCGTTCGACTCCGGGGTGTCCTACCGCCCCGGCGCCCGCTTCGGCCCGACCCATGTGCGGGAGGCCTCACGGCTGTTGCGGCCCTACAACCCGGCATTGGACGTATCCCCATTCGAGATCGCTCAGGTCGCAGACGCCGGCGATATCGCGGTCAACCCGTTCAACATCCACGAGGCGATCGAGACCATCGAGGCCGCCGCCGTGGATCTCACCCGGGACGGCACCAGCCTGGTCACCATCGGCGGTGACCACACCATCGCCCTGCCGTTGCTGCGCGCCGCGTCCCAGAAGCACGGCCCGGTGGCACTGGTGCACTTCGACGCTCACCTGGACACCTGGGACACCTACTTCGGCGCCGAGTACACCCACGGCACGCCATTCCGGCGGGCCGTCGAAGAGGGCCTGCTCGACACCGAGGCGCTGTCACACGTCGGCACCCGTGGACCGCTGTACGGCAAGAAGGATCTCGACGACGACCGCCGATTCGGGTTCGGCATCGTCACGTCCTCCGACGTGTACTACCAGGGCGTGCGTGAGGTCGTCGACAAGCTTCGGCAACGACTCGGCAATCGGCCGGTGTACGTCTCGATCGACATCGACGTGCTCGACCCCGCACACGCGCCGGGCACCGGCACGCCCGAAGCCGGCGGCATGACCAGCCGCGAACTGCTCGAGATCCTGCGCGGCTTCCGCGGGCTGAACCTGATCGGCGCGGATGTCGTCGAGGTGTCACCCGCCTACGACCACGCCGAGATCACCGGGGTCGCGGCCTCGCACGTCGCCTACGACCTGGTATCGCTGTTGGCGATGAGGCACGAGGAGTCTTCGTGACTCGAAACGGAGGCGACGTCGTCGTCGAAACCCTGACAGCGCTGGGGGTTTCGCACGTCTTCGGCATTCCGGGCCAACATGCGCTGGGCCTGTTCGACGCCATCCGGCGCAGCGACCTGACCTTCGTCAGCTCACGCGTGGAGAACAACTCGGCCTTCGGCGCCGATGGATACTCCAGGGCCACAGGCGAAGTCGGGGTGTTGTTCCTGTCCACCGGGCCGGGGGCGCTCACCGCGCTGGGTGCGCTGCAGGAGGCGTACGCGACGGGCGTGCCGCTGCTGGTGATCGTCAGCCAGGTGCCCAGTGCCGGTTTGGGGCTGCGGCGCGGAATGCTGCATCAACTCGACGATCAGCAGCGCAGCGCGATCAACGTCACCAAGAGCACCGCGGTGGTCCGGCATGCCGCCGAGATTCCGAGCCGGGTCGCCGACGCGTGGTCGCTGGCACAATCCGCGCCCGCCGGCCCGACATGGGTCGAGATTCCGCAGGACGTGCTGCTCGGACCTGCCGACGCGCCGCCGGTGTCCTCAGTGGTCACCACGGTTGTGCAACGGCGACCGCGCGCGGAACTCGTTGATGAGGCCGTCGCGCTCCTGAGTTCTGCTCAGCGCCCGGTGATTTTGGCCGGTGGCGGCGTGCGCCGGTCCAGTGGCGGTCCTGAGGCGCTGGTTACCCTTGCCGAAAAGGTCGATGCGCCCGTGGTTTCGACGGTCGGCGGTAAGGGCGCGATCCGGTTCGACCATCCGCTGTCTGCGGCGTCGTGGATCGAGGACCGGCACACCACCGCACTGCTGGAGGACGCCGACGTGCTGGTGGTTGTCGGCACCGCGATGGGTGAGGTCACGAGCAACTACTTCACGTTCGAGCCCAACGGTCGGCTGATTCACATCGACGCCGAATCGCGAGTGCTGCAAGCCAACCACCCAGCGCTGGCCATCCACGCCGACGCTGCGCTCGCGCTGGCGGCGATCACTGAGAAGGTGGCGCAGCGCAACTCGGCCGACGGCGCTCGGATTGCCGCTGATCTCCGACGGTCGGTGCAGGACAGGCTCGCCGGTCAGGACGTCGCCGCTGAACTCCGGCTGATGGACGATCTGCGGGCAGCGGTACCTGCTGCGGCACAGACGTTCTGGGACATGACGATCGCCGGCTACTGGGCCTGGTCGGCGTGGGATCCCCAGGACGGCGGGTTCCATTCCGCCCAGGGCGCCGGCGGACTCGGGTTCGGATTCCCGGCGGCACTGGCTGCCGCGATCGGAACCGGTGCCCGCACCCTGGCGGTCTCCGGTGACGGCGGTGCGATGTACTCGATCGCCGAACTCGCCACAGCCTGTCAGCACGACGCCGACGTCACGTGGCTGATCGTCGACGACGGCGGTTACGGAATCCTGCGGGAGTACATGACCGACGCGTTCGGCACCGCCACCGCAACAGAACTCGCGCGCCCCGACTTCGTCTCGCTGGCAGCGAGTTTCGGCGTGCCTGCGCATCTGGCGACACTCGACACCGTCGGCCGGATCATCGCCGAGACGTTCACCACCCGCGGTCCCGCGGTTGTTGTTCTACCCGCACTGCTGCGGATGTTCGCCCCCACCCACATTTGAGGAGCACATCATGGGCCACCCGATCGACATCGCGATCATCGTCGTCTATCTCGCCGCCATGCTCGCGTTCGGGTTCTGGGGCAAGTCCCGGACCAAGGACTCCGACGACTTCCTCGTCGCCGGTCGGCGTCTCGGCCCGGCGCTGTACACGGGCACCATTGCGGCCGTCGTGCTCGGCGGTGCGTCGACCGTCGGCGGGGTGGGGCTCGGCTACCAGTACGGCATCTCGGGCATGTGGCTGGTGGTGGCCATCGCGGTCGGACTGCTGGCGCTGAGCCTGCTCTTCGCGGGGCGGATTCAGCGGCTCAGGGTGTACACCGTCGCGCAGATGCTGCGGCTGCGCTACGGCGTGGACGCCACGTCGTCCTCCGGAATCGTTATGGCCGCTTACACATTGATGCTGTCGGTCACGTCGACGATCGCGTACGCGACCGTGTTCAACGTCCTGTTGGGCACCAACCGCACGGTGTCGGTGATCATCGGCGGTGCCACCGTCATGCTGTACTCCTCGATCGGTGGGATGTGGTCGATCACGCTCACCGACATGGTGCAGTTCGTCCTCAAGACCGTCGGGATCTTCTTCCTGCTGCTGCCGTTCACGCTGACCAAGGCCGGGGGATTCGAGGGCATCCGCGAACGGGCCGGCGACGCGGTGTTCGACCTCGGTGCCATCGGTCTTCCGACGATCATCACGTTCTTTGTGGTCTACAGCTTCGGAATGCTGATCGGACAAGACATCTGGCAGCGGGTGTTCACCTCTCGATCGCCCGCGGTCGCCAAGTGGGGCGGCACCACCGCGGCCGTCTATTGCGCGCTGTACGGGATCGCCGGTGCGGTGATCGGCATGGCGGCGTCAACACTGCTGCCCGACATCGAGGCCAGCGACGACGTGTACGCCCAGATCGCCGAGACGATCCTGCCGGTCGGTATCAGTGGTCTGGCGCTCGCGGCCGCGGTCGCGGCGATGATGTCCACTGCGTCGGGTGCACTTATCGCCACGGCGACCGTGGCGCGCACCGACGTGAAACCATTGCTGCTGCGGATGATCGGCCGTTCGGACAAGACAGAAGCCGACGGGCAGCGCGACCTGCACTCCGATCGTCGCTACGTGGTGGTCCTCGGCATCGTCGTCATCGTGATCGCCGCACTGCTCAACGACGTGGTGGCGGCGCTGACGATCGCCTACGACATCCTGGTCGGCGGTCTGCTGGTGGCCATCCTCGGCGGTTTCGTCTGGAAGCGGGCGACCGGTGCCGGCGCACTGTGGTCGATGGGGGTCGGGACCGTGGTCACCCTCGGCACGATGTTCGTCGTCGGCGATGTGCTCGCCAACGAGCCGATCTACTACGGCCTCGGCGCCAGCCTGATCGCCTACGTGGTGGCCAGCCTGCTCACCCCGCGCACCTCACCGGAGGTACTGCAGGTGTGGGACGACCGGCTGGCCGGCAAGGACGAGGTAGTCGTGAAGGCGCCGTAGTCAGCTGTATCCCCGGGTGACCGGTCAAGCCCAGTTCGCAAGTCCCCATTCGGCCATGACCGGCGCAACCAGGGTGGCGTGCACGATGCGCCCGAACACGTCGTCGCTGTGCGCGAACAGGATTCCGACGGCCGCGACGGTTCCATCGACCTGGCGGGCGTACACCGGTGCGCCGGAATCACCGAGGTCGTCCCAGGCGCGGAACGACACCTGGGTGTCGGTGACCGCGGTGACCGGGCCGCAGGACACCCCCGTGCGCGCTCCCGACTTGCACAGCTGCGGCTGCTCGCGACGTACGTCGTCCGCGCTCATCACGCGGGACACGTTCATCGCATCCACCTGGCTCACCAGCGGTACCGAGCTGCCGGCGAGATCCACCAGACCGATGTCACGCACGCCGGGTATCACCTCCCACCGCACGTAGTGCCCGATCATCCGGTCGCCCGTCGGCGTCCGCTGCAGCACGGTGTCGTTCACCGGGTCGCGGTCGCAGTGGCCCGCCGTCAGCATTCCCGGTGCTCCGCTGGGCGTACGGACAGTGAACCCCGCCGTGCACTGATAGGGCTGTCCGTTGGCGGCGAGGCTCGTGCTGACCAAATAGGCCCCGGGGCTTGCCACGGGATATTCGCCCAATGCGTTGGAAGCCGGCACCTGACTGAACGTGATCGTGGCGAGCGCAGCGGCGGCAATGCCGGCGATCCTGAGTCGGTTCTGCATCAACGTCCTTTGTAGCGGCGATGTGTGACGGTCGGTGTCGAGGTCGCCAGGAACCGGTGTTCGGAAACGCGTCTGGTCGGGCGTCACACCCAGACGGCGCCCGCCTCCACCGGGTTGACCCGCATTCCGTGACCGCCGTCGTCGTAGGTGATCAAGGTCCGTAGGTCCTGTGTGGTGACCGTCCAACCGTTTGCGCCGTACGTCTGGCCGGTGCCCAACACCACATCGGCCGATTCGGGACCGGGAATCGTTCCCGCTGCGAAAAACATTTCCCCGGTCGCGCGCACCGCCGCGAGATTGAGCGGCGGCCGCGATACCGCGAAGGTTCCGCCGTCGGATCTGCCGCAGATCGCCATCGGGCGGCCGAGATCCTGGTAGTTGCCACTGAGCAGACAACGAATCTGCCCGTTCTGGACACTGATGGTCTGATCCCCGTCGGCGGCGGCCGCCGAGGGCGCCGACAGACAGGCGCCGAGGACGGACAACGCTGCCGAGGTCGCGGCAACCGTACGAATCATGCGATCTCCACCGGGGGTGAGGGCATCTGCAGAACGTGATGTTCTCACGACTCGGGTCCGCACAGTGTCGAATCGGCTGGCTTGGTCCCTGCTCGGTCGGCTTGCCGCTAGCTGCAGACGGCGCCGGTCGCCGCGGAGTGAACCAGCTTGGTGTACTTGGCCAGCACGCCGGTCGTGTACACGGGCGGCAACGGCTCGAACCCCACCTTGCGCGCCTCGAACTCGTCGGCGTCGACCAGCACGTCCAGGGTGCCTTTGCCGACGTCGAGGCGGATCCGGTCACCGTCACGCAGGAACGCGATCGGCCCGCCGTCGACGGCCTCTGGGGCGACGTGCCCTACGCACAGGCCCGTCGTGCCGCCGGAGAATCGGCCGTCGGTCATCAGCAGCACGTCCTTGCCCAGGCCGGCGCCCTTGATCGCGCCGGTGATGGCCAGCATCTCGCGCATCCCCGGCCCACCCTTGGGGCCCTCGTAGCGGATGACGACGACGTCGCCGTGGGTGATCGTGCCGTCCTCGAGTGCGTCGAGCGCGGCCCGCTCGCGTTCGAAAACCCTTGCGGTGCCTTCGAACACGTCCGAGTCGAAGCCCGCCGACTTGACCACCGCGCCCTCGGGCGCCAGGGATCCGTGCAGGATCGTGATGCCGCCGGTCGGGTGGATCGGGTTGGCCAGCGCCCGCAGCACCTTGCCATCGGGATCGGGCGGGGCGATGTGTGCCAGGTTCTCCGCCATGGTCTGGCCGGTCACCGTCAGGCAATCCCCGTGCAGCAGGCCGGCATCCAGCAGCGCCTTCATCACGACCGGCACGCCGCCGATGCGATCGACGTCGAACATCACGTGCTTGCCGAACGGCTTGACGTCGGCCAGGTGCGGCACCTTCGCGCCGACGCGGGTGAAGTCGTCGAGCGTCAGCTTCACGTTCGCCTCCCAGGCGATGGCCAGCAGGTGCAGCACCGCATTGGTGGAACCGCCGAATGCCATCACCACGGCGATCGCGTTCTCGAACGCCTCCTTGGTCATGATGTCGCGGGCGGTGATGCCGCGCTTGAGCATTTCGACGACGGCCTCGCCGCTGGCGCGGGCGTATCCGTCGCGGCGACGGTCGCTGGCGGGCGGGGCGGCGGATCCGGGCAGGGACATGCCCAGTGCCTCGGCGGCCGAGGCCATGGTGTTGGCGGTGTACATGCCGCCGCAGGCGCCCTCGCCGGGACAGATGGCGCGTTCGATGATGTCGACGTCCTCGCGCGACATCAGCCCGCGCGCGCAGGCCCCGACGGCCTCGAACGCGTCGATGATCGTCACGTCCCGCTCGGTGCCGTCGGTCAGCGTCGCCTTGCCGGGCATGATCGAGCCGGCGTAGAGGAACACGCTGGCCAGGTCGAGACGGGCGGCGGCCATCAGCATGCCGGGCAGCGACTTGTCGCACCCGGCCAGCAGCACCGAACCGTCGAGGCGCTCGGCCATCATCACGGTCTCGACGCTGTCGGCGATCACCTCACGGCTGACCAGCGAGAAGTGCATGCCCTCGTGGCCCATCGAGATGCCGTCGGACACCGAGATGGTGCCGAACTCCATCGGGAAGCCGCCGGCGGCGTGCACACCGTCCTTCACGGACTTCGCGAGCCGGTCCAGCGACAGATTGCACGGGGTGATCTCGTTCCACGAGGACGCGACGCCGATCTGCGACTTCACCCAGTCGTCGTCACCCATACCCACAGCCCGGAGCATCCCGCGGGCGGCGGTCTTCTCGAGGCCGTCGGTGACGTCGCGGCTTCTGGGCTTGATGTCAGGACCTGAAGGCATGCGGCCAAGTATGCCCCCGGGTGTTTGCACCGGACAAACCGTTATTCATACCCCCGTGGGGTACTAGTACCCTGGTCGCATGCGTTCCACCCCCGCACGTCTAGCCGCCGCCTTCGCCGCTGTGGCCACCGCCGTCCTGCTCGCCGGCTGCAGCGCCCCGGAGGATTCCGCAGACGACGGCGGCGGCTCCGGGATTCCCGAGACGGCGGTGATCACCGGGGAGCCCGCGGGATACAACGCCGACGATGTCGCGTTCGCCACCAACATGATTCCGCATCACAAGCAGGCCATCGAACTGTCGAACCTGGTGCCCGACCGCTCCACGAACCCGGAATTGGCCTCGCTGGCAGGCCAGATCGCCGCGACGCAGCAGCCCGAGATCAACATCATGAACGTGTTCCTGGTGCAGTGGAACGAGAACCCGGAGGCCGGCGTCGACTCCGACGGCGAGGGCCACGCCGGACACGGGCAGAGCATGCAGGGGATGGTCGACGACGCGACGATGACGCGGTTGGAGTCGCTGCGCGGCACAGAGTTCGACACACTGTGGCTGGAGTCGATGATCAGCCACCATCAGGGGGCGATCGAGATGGCCAAGGCCGAGATCGCCAACGGAGAGAATATCGACGCGATCGCGATGGCCGAGACGATGGTGCGGACGCAGGAAGCCGAGATCGGACAGATGAAGCAGATGCTGGAGGGCAGCCGTGAGTGAGAACCCATCGGTTGAGGCGGGCCATTCGAATGTGCACGGCTACTCGGCGCAGAAGGAGAACTACGCCAAGCGGTTGCGCCGCATCGAAGGTCAGGTCCGCGGCATCGCCAAGATGATCGACGAGGACAAGTACTGCATCGACATCCTGACGCAGATCAGCGCGGTCAACAGCGCGCTGCAGTCCGTCGCCCTCGGGTTGCTCGACGAGCACCTCGGCCACTGCGTGACCCACGCGGTCGCGGCGGGTGGCTCGGATGCGGATGCCAAGCTCGCGGAGGCGTCGGCGGCGATCGCCCGGCTGGTCCGGTCCTAGCTGCCCAGTGCGTCTTCGATGCGCGCCACCTTCGCGGTGAGCTGGCCGGTGTAGCCGGGCCGGATATCGGCCTTGAGCACCAGGCTGACCCGGGGGGCGACGGCGGCGACGGCGTCCACCGCCTGCTTCACGACGGCCATCACCTCATCCCACTCGCCCTCGATGTTGGTGAACATCGCGTTGGTCTCGTTGGGCAGCCCGGAGGCGCGCACGATCCGGACCGCTTCGGCGACCGCGAGACCGACACCCCCGGTCTCGTCGCTGCCGGAGGGACTGATGCTGAAGGCCACGATCATCCGCTAAGAATGCCTGAGGATCGATATCGCGCATTTTCCGCGGTCAGCGTGCATAGGATCTGGCCATGGCCTCGAGCAAGCTTCTGGAATCGTTGAGCGAATCCGATCTCCTTCTTGTTCGCGCGACCGAACCGGCTGAACTCACTGCCCTCGACGAGGACGAGCTTCTCGAGCTGCACGCCCGCGTGCGCCGGGCCCGCAACAAACATGTGGGGATCTATCGGCGCCGCGGCGCGGCCCGGGTTTCCCAGAAAGGCGCTCGCGGGGCCGCGCGCGGCGGAAATGTGAGGAATGCCGCCCGCGCCGAAGTCTTCGAGGAGGCCCTCGCCCGGGTGAGCCGCCAGGTGAGTGCGGCGGCCCGCGACAGTGCCCGGTCGCTGAAGGAAGAGCGGCTTGCGTTGGTGCGCGCCGAGAATGCGGCTCCGGCCCGTAATGCTTCTGCCCGAAAAGCCCCGAGCACTGCAACGCGACCGGTGCGCACCGATACGACACGGAACTCCCCGGGCCGCAAGAAGCGCGAAGCGAGTACGAAGGCGACCGGGGCGCGCCGCCAGGCCAAACGCGACAGCCGGTCCCGCGGCTAGCCGGAAAAGCGTCGTTCAGCGATCTTCCAGCTTGTAACGTCTGGGTCCTCGCCGCCGATATCAGTGCAGCTCAGCGCCCTGACCGGGGCGGGACGGAAGCTCTCACGAGTGTGGCCGAGCGTCGTGCTGTGCCACACTGGGTTGAGTCGCTGAACTGGAGGTACTTGCATGCGACAGGGAAA
>NZ_JBAUJR010000020.1:0-32972 GCF_049683935.1 Mycobacterium sp.
CCACCACCGGGGACGGTGACGCTACCGGCGGTGACGGCGGTGACGGCGGTTCGGCCGAACCTGGCGGCAATGGCGGTGACGGTGGCGACGGCGGTCTGGCCGACGGGTACGACGAAGGCACCGGTGGTGACGGTGGTGACGGCGGCGACGGCGGCTTCTTCGGTGGTGCCGGAGGTGACGGCGGTGACGGCGGCGACGGACTCTCCGTTGAACCAGACGGCGCGACTGCCGGTTCCGGTGGCTCGGGTGGCCCGGGCGGATTCCTGGGCAAGCGAGGCGAGGACGGCGAGGACGGGACCGCGACCGACGACAGTGAGTCTGACTCTGACAGCGAGTCCGCCAGCGACTAGTCGCATCTTCTGACCGACCGGGTGTGGGCGTCGAAATTGACGCCCGCACCCGGTCGTCGTCGTGCTCTCAATACCCTTGTTGCTCAGCGATTTTCGGGCCTGCCTGCGAATCGGTGGATGGACGGGGGGTTATAGTCGGCCCATGTCCGACAACACACCAGGCTGGCTTGCCCCGGCCGCGCTCGTCATCGCCGTCGTCGCCGTCGCTCTTGCCGCGTGGGGGCTGATGCGGTCGCCGTCCACGGGAGAGGTCTCCGCAGTCAGCGACGAGCAGGCCGCCGAGGCCAAGACGCAGGTCTGCGAGGCGTTCGAGATGGTGCGCAATGCGGTGTCCCTGCAGACCAACGCCGATCTCGGCACGGATCGGGTGGCAACCCAGGCGGTGGCCGCCAACGCCCGGCTGGCCACCCTGGGCGGCGGTCAGTTCCTGCTGTCCCGGCTCGATGACGCGGTGTCCACCGAACTGGCCGACGCGGTGCGCTCGTTTGCGAACAACCTCGAGTACATCGGGATGGGCCAACTCGCGGGTGCGCCCGGTGACGACCCCGCCCAGCAGACCCGCCTCAACGACGCCCAGACAAGCGCGACCCGCATCGGGGAACTCTGCGCGTAGGCCGTGCCCCTAGGCCGGGACGAATTCGACGCCGGCCAGCGCCACGGCATTGTCGCGGTCCGGAACGGTCACCACCGCGCTGAAGCCGCCCTCAGGGCCGTCGGCGTCCTTCCAGACGCTCACCCGCAGGGTTTCACCGGGGAAGACCACGCCCGCCATCCGGGCACCGTAGGACGCCAGCGCGCCAGTATCGCCGTCGAGCAGGTTGTCCACCAACGCCTTACAGGTCATGCCGTAGGTGCACAGTCCGTGCAGGATCGGTCGCGGGAATCCGGCGGCGGCGGCGAACTCCGGATCTGAATGCAGCGGGTTGCGGTCGCCGCACATCCGGTACAGCAGCGCCTGCTGGGGAGAGGTCGGCACGGTCAGTTCGAAGTCGGGTGCCCGGTCCGGGGTGGCCGAAGACCCCGACGGTCCGCGGTCGCCACCGAAGCCGCCTTCGCCGCGGGCGAAGATGGACCGCTTCTGGGTCCACAGCAGGGCGCCGTCGGGAGCGGTGACGGTCGTCTCCGACCAGATCACCGCCGCCTTGCCCTTGTCCCAGATCTCGGTGAACCGGGTGATCGCGGTGCCGGTGCCCGACGGTGGGACCGGCCCGGGCACCGTCACGGCCTCGCTCGCGTGCAGCACCCGGCTCAGCTCGATGTCGATACCGGGGAACTTCACCGCCGGGGGTTCAGTCAGGTGGAAGCTCTGCGCGACATTGCCGAACGTCGGAAGCACCTGTGGGGTGTCGTCGGTCAGATAACGCAGCTCACGGGTGTCCATCGGGTCGCCGCCGGCTCCCAGTCCCAGGTGATAGAGCTGGATATCGCTGCTGGTCCAGGAGAATTCGACGGGTTCCAGTTCGGCGCCGATGGCTTCGTCGAGGTTGATGGGCACGATTCACGCCTTCCCGGTCTCTGATGTCGCCGCCGGGGCGGCTCCGGCCACGTGCAGCGCCGCGAGGTAGCCGAACGTCATCGCGGGGCCGATGGTGCCCCCGGGTCCGGGGTACGTGTGGCCCATCACGGGCGCGCTGACATTGCCCGCGGCGTAGAGACCCTCGATGACCGAGCCGTCGTCGCGAAGGGCACGCCCGTGAACATCGGTGACGACGCCGCCCTTGGTGCCCAGATCGCCAGGCACCATCTTGGCCGCGTAGAACGGCCCGTGGTTGATCTCGCCGAGATTCGGGTTCGGCTTGTTCGTCGGGTCGCCGTAGTAGCGGTCGTAGGCGCTCTCGCCGCGCTTGAAGTCCTCGTCGATGCCGGTGCGTGCAAAACCGTTGAAACGTTCCACGGTGGCTCTGAAGGCATCGGCGGGCAGGCCGGTCTTGGTTGCCAACTCCTCGAGTGTCGGGGCCGAGACGATCACGCCGGACTCCGTCCACTTCTTCGGAATGCGTTGTCCTGGTTGCAATCCCGCGAAGATATACCGATCACGGTACTGCTGGTCGAATACCAGCCAGGCCGGGATGTTCTCACCCGGGCCCGGCCCCTGCCCGTACTGACCGCCGTACATGTGGTGGCAGGCCTCGACATAGGGCATCGATTCGTTCATGAACCGGTTGCCGGACATGTTGACGATGATCGACCCCGGAGAGTTGCGCTCGGACAGGGCGAACCAGGGTGCGTCGACCAGTGGCACCGTCGGCCCCCACCACGCGTCCTCCATGACGTCGAGGGCGGCTCCGAGCTTTTCGGCGGCCAGGATTCCGTCGCCGGTATTGGCTTTGGCGCCCACCGTCCACTCCGTCGTGATCGGGGCGCGCTGGTACTTCACTCGCATCTGTTCGTTGTGCTCGAACCCGCCACTTCCGAGGATGACGCCGCGCCGAACCCGGATGAGCTGCGGTTCGGCACTTTCCGGACCCGTGGTGTCGCGGACGTAAACGCCACGCACCACGCCGTCCTCGACATAGAGGTCGGTCAGGGCGGTGTTCAGCAGGACCGGAACTCCGGCCTTCTGCAGGCCGATGCGCAGCGGCGCTATCAGCGCGCGGCCCATGCCGACCAGGTTCTTGCCGGTGACCTTGCCCCAGGTGGCCCGCACACCGACCTTGAGGCTGCGCAACACGCCACGCGGATGGCGCTTGAGTTGGTTGAGCCGGACGTAGTCCTGCTGCAGAACGACCATGTTCATCGGAACCTTGCCGTACGGCGGTTCGAGGCCGGCCAGGTCGGCCCCGAGCTTGTTGGCATTGAACGGCTTGGGTTCCACCGATCGGCCCGATGCCTTACCGCCCGGGCTCTCGGGGTAGTAGTCGGAGTAGTTCGGCACCCAGCACAGCTTCAGCGGTGAATGCTTGATCACGAACGAAAGCATCTCGGGGCCGCGCTGCAGGTATGTGTCGATCTTCTCGGCCGGGACGACGTCGCCGATGATGGAGTGCAGGTATTCGGCGGCGGCGGCGGGGTTGTCCTTGACCCCGTCACGCTCGAGGATCTCGTTGTTCGGGATCCAGACGCCGCCTCCTGAGCGTGCTGTGGAGCCGCCGTAATGTGGGGCCTTCTCGATGACCACCGTCGACAGGCCCTGATGGGCTGCGGTGAGCGCGGCGACCATGCCGGCGGCACCGCTACCGACCACGACGACGTCAAACTGCTGTCCACTCATATAGAACACGTTATAGAATTGCCCGCCTGGCCCACAACTGTGCCGGTCGAGGGCACGACGGGAGTTCGGCCGCGCGGACTTGTGAGCCCGCGGACAGCGGCCGTTGGCGGCCTGCGTCGCGCGGCCCGTCACGTGTGCGTTGCTGGCCGCGAGGACGGTCTTCATTCCAGCGCCATCACTGCGCAGCGTGGCCCGGGCAGGCGACGGCGGGAACTAGACCTGTGGAACCGGAGGGGGCGGCGCCCCGGCTTCCGGCAGTGGCGAGGTCATTGTGCGACGCCGTCCTGCGTCGGGGAGCGCGGCGCGGACTGCCGGGTACGGCGTCGTCACGCAGTTGAGCGGTGTCGGGGGCTCAGGACCGCACCTCCCGCGGAACGTTCGGACGGTGTCGGTGTTGCGCCCCGGGGAACTAGACCGGGGATACCCCGAGAAACAGCTCCAACGGTCTATGGCCCTGGGTCACCGCATAACCGATAGTGAAGCGGTGCAACACGTTTTAGCTGGGACCGCGAACCTGTGTTCGCTCGAAACCCTTCGAACTGATCCGAGACCTTGAGAAAGGCGGATTGATGTCCCATCCGATACCCACCGTGCGCCCGCCGACCAAACCACCGAAAGGTTCGGGAAGTCCGGGCGGGACAGAACGAGCTCCCCACCGCATCGTGTGCGCAGCTGTTCTCGCAGGCGCGGTCGCCTTCACGGTCTCCGTGTATCCGAATCCGGGAGCGTCCCAGCTTCTCCAGCTCTCGCCGCCTCTGAGTGAGCTGTCCGAACACCCACAGCTGCTGGAAGATTCACTGGATAGGCTGTTCGAGCCTGCGTCGCTGAAGCGGGTGATGGCCAATCTGTCCGCGATCGACATGCCGGACATGTTGCAGCTGGTCGGCCTGTTGACCGACCAGTTCCGCCATCTGCCGCCCGGCACCCTGATGGAGTTGGTGGGGACGAGTCGGCTGCCGGACGTGGTGAACACCCTTGAGCGCATCGCGCACTTCGAGTCGACGGCGCACTACAACTCGGTGTCGTTCGGGGGCGCGAGCGGGGGAGGGTCATCGGGGGCAGTTCCGGTGAACCTGGTGCCCACGATGGTGATGTTGCTCGAGTACCTGATGAACAATCTTCCGGGAGCTTCTGCGCAGGTCTTGCGGGATGTCTTCGCCACCGTGTTGCCGACGTTGACCCGGGCGCTCGGCATCACTCATCTCCCGCCGCTGACAGTGACCCAGGTCAACGGTTTCCTCGAGCAGGCGATCACGCTCGCCTCACCCGCGGCGATCCCTGCGCTTCAGCCGCAACCGATGGCACCGGTCCATGTTCCGGCAAGCACGATCGCTCACACTCCGGCGCCGCCACCACCTGTTGCCGAGGTGCAGGTCCACGCGGTGGTCGAGTCGCCGACGACGGCCTACGTCGCGCCGCCGGCTCCTCCGACTGTCGAGCCGCCGGTCCCGTCCATCGTTGTGATGTCAGCGACGCCAACGCCCGAACCGCCCCAGACGACTCAGAACGAGGCGCCACCGTACACCCCCGTTTCGCAGACTCAGGATCCCAATCCTCCGGATCCAGAACCCGATTCGATCTCGGACAGCACCGGTGGGAACTCTCCCGGCACCGACGGCGACGATGACACCTCCGGAAACTCGGGCAACAATTACTCGACTGCCGGTCCGGGCGACTCTCCTTCGGACAACTCGGATTCAGGTGATTCGGGCGGGGGTTCGCCGGACAACGGCTCCTCGGGCGGCGACGCCGGTGGGGATTCTGCCGGCGGTGAATGAACTCGGGTGACCGTCGGCGTTGCGGAGCGTATCCAACTGTTCGACTTCCGTGGTGTGCGATGCCGTCTGAAGCGACCGAGTGGTCGCCCTGACGCTGAATTCAAAGCGAATATGTTGTTTCAACAGCTGAGTTTGCCATTGGTCTGAGTGGCGGCTATGTGCCGGTGCGCCCGCCATTGAGTCGCCGATGCTCGGATGGGCATCCCAGGGCCGCACCCGCACAGCACACTCGCAACACCAGAAGAGGCGTCGTTCCGCCGTCTGGAACATTCGGCTGCCCTTTTGGCTGGTGTGTCTAATAGGTTGCACCACTGCAAATATGGTCTGACCGTGTCGTTGTGCCGGCATTCTGAAGCAACAGGATTCGTGCCCGCACTGCCGGAGGATCTAGATCCTGGTCTAGTCAAATTTGGCTCGAATGGTCCATGTACGAACACGGTGGGCACGTTGATAGTTGAGTGGTGTTCAAAGAGTTAGCTATCTGCGCCTCAGCGTCCAGGATGGCAAAGTCTTCTCCGGCGGTCGCCGGGCCTGGATCGGCCCCCGATACGTCGCCTCAGGATGTCGGCTGATGTGTGGCATCGTGGCCTGCCGCACCAACTCTCCGGCCGCTGACTATCTGCTTGTTGCGCTCCGCCGCCTCGAGTACCGCGGGTATGACTCGGTAGGAGTCGCGGTTCGGACGATCACCGGCGATGTCGCACGCATTCGGACAGTAGGACGGATCGGTGCGCTCGATCGCGCGGTGCGCAGCTGGGCCGGCGCCGAGCTGGACGGCGTGGGGATCGGACACACCCGCTGGGCCACCCATGGGGCGGTCACCGAGGACAACGCCCATCCCCACATCGACTGCACCGGTCGAATCAGTGTGGTCCACAACGGGATAATCGAGAACTTCGAGGTTCTTCGGCGGGCGCTGGCGCTCTCTGGCCACAGCTTCTCCTCGGCGGTCGACAGCGAAGTGCTCTGTCATCTGATCGAAGACCAGCTGGAAGCCTCCGGGGACCTCTTCGAAGCCGTCGGGGCGGCGCTGACCGCAGTGGAAGGCTCCTGGGCGCTTGCAGTCCTGGATCAACTCACCGGCCGTGTCGTCGTCGCCTCCAACCGCTCGCCACTGCTCATCGCGCGGACAGCCGACGGTGATTTTGCGGCGAGTGACATTGCGGCGGTCGCCGACTGGGTCGACGAGTTCCGGGTTCTCGAGGACGGCGACATCGTCGAGCTCAGCGGAGACAGAGGGTGGCAGGACTCCACCGTCGGTGCTCGCGCGCCGGTGATCGCCCGGTGTATCTGGCGAGGCAAAGACGTGGACCTCAACGGCTACGTCGACTACATGGCGAAGGAGATCGACGAACAACCAGCCGCCGCAGCACGGGTTCTCGAGCAACTCGGTGACGGCGTGGTGTCCGGAGAACTCTGGACGGACCTGGGATTGCCTCCATTCGACAGGCTTCAGGTGATCGGTTGTGGCACTTCCCTGAACGCGGGCCGGGTGATCGGCAACCTGGTGCGCCGACTGGGTGGCATTCCGGTGAACCTCACGGTCGCGAGCGAGTCGGCTGACGAGATCGTGGAACCGCGCACGCTGTGTCTGTCCATCAGTCAGTCGGGTGAGACCGCCGACGTGCTCCACGCCCTGGCATCGCGGGCTTCGGACGGGCCTGTCCTGGCGTTGACCAACAATCCGCATTCGACATTGGCGCGTCGCGCTGACGCTCTGCTCACCTGTGCCGCGGGCCCGGAGGTCGGGGTGGCTGCCACCAAGACATTCGTCTGCCAGGTCATCGCCGGGTCTGCGCTGATGATCTCCGCGCTCGTCGCCTCGAAGCGGCTGTCGAAGGCGGTAGCTGCCGAGTTGGTCGACGAACTCCACCGTCTTCCCGACCGACTCGCGACCGCGGGAACTGTGGCGAAGTGCCTCGTTCCGCCGATCGCCGAGGAAGTCAGCGCCGCCAGCGGTTTTCTGTTCATCGGTCGGGGATCGGGGTTGCCCTATGCGGCCGAGGGAGCCCTCAAGCTCAAGGAGCTCACCTATCGGTGGGCTGAGTACTACCCGGCCGGCGAGCTGAAGCACGGGCCGCTCGCACTGGTCAGTGACGGAACCCCCGTGGTGGTGATCGACAACGCCGACCCCAAGCTCGCCACAAACGTCGCCGAGGTGAGCGCCCGCGGCGGTCGCATCATAAGCCTCGGCGCCGCCGGCGCCACCATTCCGGTACTCGGCGCGAAGAACGCGCCGTGGGGCCCGCTCGAGAGCGTGATCCCGATGCAGATCCTGGCCCGCACTCTGGGTCTGGCCCTGGGTTGGGACGTTGACAAACCCCGCAATCTCGCCAAATCGGTGACGGTCGAGTGACCGTGAAATCCATTCACAGAACGTACAAAAGGGGGGCGCTATGCGCGTTTTGGTAACTGGTGCAGCAGGATTCATCGGGTCGAATCTCGTCGACCGACTGTTGGCAGACGGCCACCAGGTGATCGGCATCGACAACCTGAGCACCGGCTCCGCGGCCAACCTGGCGTCGGCGATGGAGTGCAACACGCTGCAGCCACGCCGGTTCAGCCTTGTGAAACTCGACGTCCAGGCGCCTGAACTCGCCGACCTGGTAGCAGGGACCAATCCCGACGTGGTGTTCCATCTCGCCGCACAGGTCGACGTGCGGGTATCGGTGGCGGATCCGCGATTGGATGCCCGCACCAATGTGCTGGGGACCATCAACCTGTGCGAGGCGGCGCGCCAGGCCGGTGTCCGCAAGATCGTCTACGCCGCTTCGGGCGGATCACGCTACGGTGCGCCGGCGGCGGTGCCCGTCGATGAGGGCACGCCGCTGAATCCCCAGTCTCCCTACGGCGTAGCCAAACTCGCCGGCGAACTCTATCTCGGTGCCTACGCGCAACTGTACGGAATCGACTCGATCTGTCTGGCCTTGGGGAACGTCTACGGTCCGCGCCAGAACCCGCACGGCGAGGCCGGCGTCGTCGCCATCTTCGGCAGCGCGATGATCGCCGGCCGCCGCGTCACCATCTACGGCGACGGCAGTGCGGCCCGCGACTACGTCTACGTCGGCGATGTCGTCGACGCGTTCGTGCTGGCCGGCGACGCTCCAGCAGGTCTCAGTGGCACCTACAACATCGGCACCGGCGAGCAGGTCACGGTCAGCGAGGTGCACCGGATGTTCTCAGCGCTGCTGGAGGGGTCGCAGCCGCCCCGGCATGCGGCCGCCCGAACCGGCGACCTCCAGGCCATCGCGCTCGATCCGGCCAAGGCCGAGGCTGCACTGGGGTGGAAACCGAGTGTCGGGATCGCAGAGGGGATCGACCACACGATCCGTTGGCTGCGCGAGACGTTGGAGTCCGATCCAGCCGAACTCGTCGGCGCGTGACGGCCATTGAGATGCCGTCTCGCGATACGGCGCAGCGGCACGGGAAATCAAGGGGCACAGGAACACAAGGGGGTGTGGTCTCGCTATGGTGATGGCCTCTGGGCCGGTTCCGGGTCGAACGGTCCTACCGGTGGGCGAGTGGGCGATCCGCCCGGGAAAGTCGGCGACCACCGGCCGGGTGCCCCGACGGATGCCGACCGTGATCACGTTCATACCGCTGGTGACCGACAGTGTGGCGATCGCCGCCAGTTACACACTCGCCGGCTTTCCCAATCCGATTCTCGCCAGTGCGATCGTCGTCGCGTGCCTTCTGGTGGCAGGCACCTACCGGCGTCGTCTGACACTGTCCGGACTCGACGTCGCCCCGCTCGTGACGACCGCCACCGCGATGGGCGCCGTGCTGGCGAGCTCCGTTGTGGGCCAGCGTGTCTGGCTTCGAGACATCCTGGGCACGGTCGTCGCGGTGTGCATCGCCGCCGTTCTCGGGCGGTTCGTCGCTTATTCGCTGGCGCGCCTGCTGCGTCACTCCCTTTCGCTGCGTAGTCGGGCAGTGGTGGTGGGCGCCGACGCCGTCGGGCAGGCGCTCGCCGAGCGCATGCGTGCGGAACCCGTCTACGGTCTCGAGCCCGCACTGATCGTCGACGATGCATCCCGGCTGACTTCGCTGCCCAACGGCGACATCCCGGTCCATCCGCTGAATCACGAACTGCGTAATGCGCTGAGGGAACACAGGATCAACGCAGCGGTGATTGCCTTCCCCAGGATCGAGGAGGAGACGTTCCATTCGCTCGTGACGGAGTTCGAGGCCCTGGGATACGAGATCTTCGTGGTTCCCCGGTTGTGGCAGACGTGCCCAGTCAGCAGTGGAATGGACCGTATCGGCGCCGTGCCACTGATGGGAATCCGGCACCCGATGAGCCGAAATCCCATGCGCCATGTCAAGTCGGTCGCCGAGCGGTGTATCGCTGCGGTCGCGCTTCTCCTGGTCGCGCCGCTACTGGCGGTGGTCGCCTTTGCCGAGAAGCTCTCGCACCCGAAAGCTCCTGTGCTGTTCCGCCAGACGCGCGTCGGGCTCAACGGCCGCGAGTTCGAGCTGCTGAAGTTCCGTTCGATGACACCTGCGACGGAAGCGGAGTCGCAGACGTCGTGGACCATCGTCGGTGATTCCCGGGTCGACGGGCTCGGTCGGTTCCTTCGGGCCTCATCGGTCGATGAGTTGCCTCAGCTGTGGAACATCGTTCGCGGTGACATGGCGCTCATCGGGCCCCGCCCGGAACGGCCGCACTTCGTCGAGAAGTTCAGTTCATCGGTTCCGGGATACGAAGCCAGGCACCGGGTCCCCGTCGGGTTGACCGGATGGGCCGCTGTCAACGGGCTTTCCGGCGACACCTCGATCGCTGAGCGTGCCCGCTTCGACAACTTCTACATCACCAACTGGAGCCTGTGGTTCGACATCAAGATCGTGCTGCGCACCGTGTGGGTGTTGTTCGTCCGGTTCCGGGTGAGTCAGATTCAGGAGAGCCGGGCCCGACGGAAAGCCGCGGGCACCGTTTCACCGGCCCGACTGGTGGATACCGCGGTGCAGGCACCCTTGGCGATCGTCGAGGCCTTTGATGGTCTCGCAGTGGCCGCGGACCTGCCCGCCGATCGCGACTCCTTTATGGGAAAGGGACTCGCGTGAACACCAGAACCCTCGGGACGAAACTGCTCACCGCCCTTCCGTCACCCCCGTCGGTGATCCCGGCTTCGACGGACCGCTCACTGCCGGACCCGTTCGCCGGTGAAGATCCGCGGGGCGGCACGCTGCGGCCGTCCGAGGTGCTGGTTGTGCTACCCGCTCTCGACGAGGAGCAGCACATCGAAGCCTGTATCCGTTCGTTGATGGTTCCGCGGGGCTGGATGACACAGGCGACCGTTGTGGTGGCGGACGGCGGAAGCGGGGATGCGACGCGCGAGATCGTCGCGCGACTGGCGCAGGAGATGCCGAACATCGTCCTGATCGACAATCCACGGCGGCTGCAGTCCGCTGCTGTCAACGCGGCGGTCGAGACCGTCGCGGGCGCGGGTCATGCGGTGATGGTGCGGTGCGACGTGCACGCGGTTTATCCGCCGGGGTATGTGCGCGACGTCGCCCGGGCGGTTCATCAGCGCGGTGTCGCGTCGGTCGTCACAGCGATGGACGCGATCGGTGACTGCGGGGTGGCGCGCGCGTCAGCCTGGATCGTCGACACGCCGCTGGGATCGGGCGGCGCGGCGCACCGGGGCGGCACGCGGTCGGGCTACGTCGACCACGGCCACCACGCGGGTTTCGCTCTCGACTGGTTCCGTCGGATCGGTGGATACGATCCGAACTTCAGTCACAACGAGGATGCCGAGTACGACATCAGACTCGCCCGGGCCGGTGGCCGAATCTGGCTCGAGGCGGGTGTCCGGCCGGCCTACCTGATGCGCCCGACACTCCGCGGTCTGTGCCGCCAGTACTGGAACTACGGCCGGGGCAGGGCGCGCACGGTCAGCAAGCTCGCGGTGCGGCCGCGGCTGCGGCAACTCATACCTGCGGTCAACGTGGTTGTCCTGCCGCTGTCGATGCTGATCGGACTGTACTGGTGGCCTGCCGCCGCCTGGTGGGTGTTGTACGGCGTGCTGCTGATGTCGGCGTCTGTCCTCTGCGCAATTCGGTTGAGGTCGGCCTGCGGATTGCTCAGCGGACCCGCACTGGCTCTCATGCATCTCGGGTGGGGGCTGGGATTCATCCGGCAGCTGGGCGTCGAGCTGGTCGCCGGTCCCCGAGGTCTGCGAGCGCACCGGCACCGCCGTACATCGACCGCCCCCGCGCTTCCCGTCGGTTCGAAAGGACACGCTCAGTGATCACAGCGATTCTCGGAAGATCCCGGCTCGTGGTGGCAGCACTGGCCACATCCGGGTTGCTCCTCGGTCTGATCGTCGCGCATTTCCTGACGACGGGGGAACAGCGGTACCTGGCTCAGGCCACCCTCGCGATGGTCCCTGCGCAGGACGTGAAGCCCGACGTGGCGATCCAGTTCTGGGAGGTACTCAACCGCGGGCAGGCGACCCGCACCGCCGCCCTGGCCCTCGAAGACGACCGCTGGCGGGCCAGCGCCGCATCGGCCACCGGTGTGCCGGAAGACGGAATCAATCTGCGGGCCAGCGCGATCACCGACACGACGCTGATCTCAGTGGAGGTCGAAGCACCGACGTCGTGGACGGCGGCGACGGCGCTCGACACGGTGCTCAGGGAGGGGTCCACCTACGCGGCGACGATATCGGGGCCGTTCCGGCTGGAAACCATCACGGCGACCGGTAGCAGTGCAGAGTCGCTGACATCGAACAGATTTCAGACAATGGGTGTCCTCGGTGTCGCGGGATTGCTGATCGGTGCGGGTGGGGGAGTCCTCATCAGCCGGTCCGTGCAGGGACGTTCGGCACCTGGCGCCGAGACACTGCTCGGCGACGCGACAGGTCAGCCGACGCCGGTGGCGTCGGCAGAATCGCTCGAACGGCAATACGACCATCAGTTGCGCGTCGAGATACCGACACGGTGACCATCCTTCGGCATTCCACCAGAACCGACCGTGCCGGGATCCTCGTCGCCGCCGGCGTGGTCATCGCGTCGGTATCGATTGCCCTGGGCGCTCTACCCGCACTCCTTGTCGTCGCGGTTCCCGTAGCGGTTGCGGCTGCTGTCCATGCCCTTCGCCGACCGACGGTCATGCTCGTTGTCGTCATCGTCGGTGAGGTCGCCAATCTCGCGGGAGTGGTTGCCGACGGCCGGTTGCCGCTGTTCGGACTCTCACTTCTGCTGGGGCTCATCAGCATCGGCATCGCTCTACGAGATCCGGTTCAGCGAGTCCGCCTGAACCACTGGACCTGGTGTGCCCTCGGGCTCACGGCGGCTTATCTCGCCACTCAGTTCCTCGCCGCATTCGGAAGCCAGGATCCGGCGGCCACGGTGACGGCACTTCGTGACGTCGTACTCGACTGTGCGTTCCTGGTCATGCTGGTGCTGCTGGCGCAGATCTCCGGGCGGAGGTGGGTGATGGCCGGCGCAGTGGTGGTGCCGCTCGCTCTGATCTCGGTTCTGTGCCTCATCAGTCAGGTCGGCTTCGACGGCGCCCAGTCCTTCGGTGGCCTTGCGACGGTCACCGAGGGATCCGGCGAGATGATCACCACCCTCAGGTTCGGCGGCCCCGGTCTGGACACCAACTTCTGGGGACGCAACCTGCTGCTGGGGCTGCCGCTGGCGGCCGCGTTGACCGTGCGCGCGGTGCAGTTCCGGCGTCGGTGGGCGTCGCTGGGCTGGGCAGCGGCACTGGTAGCGCTCCTGGCCGGTGTGTACCTCACCCAGTCCCGGGGCACGATGATCTCCACGGCAGTGGTGTTTGCGGTGTGGGTGATGGCAAGCGGCCCCGTGGCCCGGCGCCGAGGAATCCTGGCTCTGCCGGTGCTCAGCCTCGCCCTGTTCGTCCCCGGTATCGGGGATCGGATGACCGCCTTGTTCAGCGATGTGTCCGGACAGGGTGCGCTGCACTCGGTGGATCCGTCGGTTCTCGGCCGGGTCGCCGCACAGGAAATGGCGTGGGCCATGTTCACAGACCGGCCGATGATGGGCTTCGGGCCTGGCGTGTACGAGTCCGCCGTATCCGACTACGCCGGCAGGGTGCCCACCGCGGTGTTCCATCCGGTAGGGGCCGCGCACAACCTCTACGCACAGCTCGCCGCCGAGACCGGCGTCGTGGGTCTGCTCGGATGGAGCGTCTTCTTCGGTGGCTTCCTCGTGCTGAGTGTCGTTCAAGTGGTGCGGCTTTCAGGCTCGGGAAGCGGTTCGGAGCGGTGTCTGGCCGCGGCTGTTACCGCAGCACTGATCGGCTGGGCGGTTGCCAGCATCTTCCTGCACCTGGCCTGTTTCCGCACACTCGCGATCATCCTCGCCCTTGCCGTCGCCGTGGTGTCGACCACCCGCCCGGCACCGGTTGTGGCCGCCGATGCCGGGCAGGGGGGAATACGGGAGATACTCGTCGGCGCCCTCCTGGGTGTCGCGGTGGCCGGCGTGGTGTTGACGGTGTCGCAGACCGAGGCGCCGACCGCGAGTCAGACGCTCACTCTGGTTCCAGCAGAACAGGTCTCGGAGCAGTTCGGATACGCACTCGACGTCAGGAGGCGTGAGGTGGTGCTGCCGACCTATGCGGCGATGATGGTCGCCAACAGCGCCGCCACCGAGGCCATCCCGGACCCGGTTCGCGGGGTGATCACGCTGAGCACCGCGGGCGTCGACCGCTACTCCGCGCGCTCCGGACTCGGTATCGCGGTGGCCAATGCGCATTCGAACCTGGCCAACTTCGGTGCCGACCACATCTACGCCATCACGCCGGTCGGGCATGTCGAGGAACGCACTGTTCTTCGCCGGTCCTCCACGGCGAAGTCACTGGCGATAACGGCGGCATCGGCAACCGCTGCTCTGGTCGTCCTGTACATGCAACGGTTCTCCACACCATCGGCGCGGCCCGACAGACAAAGGATGGACATGTGATGGCGACGTGCTCGAATGGTCATGAGATCTCGCCCGCTCAACGGTTCTGTGGAACCTGCGGGGTGGCCACCGCGGACGGCTTGGGTGTGTGCGCACAAGGTCACCCGAACCCGGAGAGTCACATCTTCTGCGGACAATGTGGTGCACCGCTTGTCGCGCCGGCGGACTCCGGCCCGGGCGGCCGTTGGACGGTGGATCCCAGTTTCCGTCACCAGTACCGGTTCTGGAACGGCGTCACCTGGACTGCTCACGTGGCAGACAACGGGATGTTCGGTGTCGAAGCGGTCGACCGCAAGCCCAAGCGGAATGCCGACACCTGGCTCGGGGTGGCGGCCGGTTTGGTGCTCGTGGTCCTGGTGGTGGGAGCGATCAGCGCCACGGCGATGGTGTTGTCCCGCAACGGACAACCGTCGACGGCGGCGACGGCAGAGCAGGACTGGCCACCCGTGTTGAACGTGGAGGCGCCCGCCACGGCGTTTCCCGCCCGGGTTCCGCCCACCGAGACGGTGAGTAGGCCACTGGCAGCGGTGGGCGGCACATGCCCGCCGGGAAGCATCAACGGGGTGACCGCGGACGGATCCATCGCCTACTGCAATTTCCTCGCCGATGCGAATTCGTACCTGTGGTCGCTCTACCCGGGTGACATCGATTCGCCCTACCCGCCCGGCACCAATGCGCGCGACCGGGAGGATCCGGGCATTGCGGTCTGCATGGCGCAGACCGGCAAGTCACGCACAGCATGCGACGCCCAATTGCCGAAACCTCAGAGCCGCAACGCTCCCAACAACCCACGTCCCTGATGACGGAGAGGAATTCATGGTGACCTCCACACGTGTCATGACGGCGGTGGCGGCCGTGACGCTGTCGGGCGTCATGGTCCTGGCCACTGCTGCACCCGGTGCGAAGGCGATCGAACCGTTCTCACCAGGCAGTGCGTTCCGAACGGCGATTCCTGCAGGAGCGGCGCTGGACCCGAACAGCGCCCCGATGGCGGCCAGGATCTCGCGGGCGGGCGCCATGAATGCGGCGCTGGTCGAATTCGGCATCCCCATCTATCACGCCGACGCGAACACACCGCGCCACACCGTCACGTGCACCAAGGACTGGGGGACATGCCCGTTCGATGGCGCCTCGGTACCGATTCCCGCCGATGCCAAACCTCACAGTGGCTCCGACGGGGCGATGGTCGTGGTCGATTCGACCTCGCGCCGGGTCTACGAATTCTGGCAGGCCAACCGTGGCGGTGATGGATGGAGCGCCAGTTGGGGCGCGATCAATCCCCTCGACGGGACGGGGTGGGGCGGCGCGAGCACCGGATCCGGCGCATCACGACTCGGTGGGGTGATCCAGGTATCGGAGATCGCGCGGGGCGACATTCCTCATGCCCTGGCACTCCAGACCGATAGCGTGTGCGCGAACGTCTTTCGACCACCGGCGGTCAGGACCGACGGGCGGGACACGCGAGCCGACTGCATCCCGGAAGGTGCGCGTGTGCGCCTCGACCCGGAACTGGATCTCGGTGGACTCGACCTCGCCCCGGCCGTGTACGCGGTGGCCCGAGCGATGCAGGTGTACGGCGGGTACATCGTCGACGTCGGCGGCGCGCCCCTGAGCGTCAGTTTCGAGCTGGACACCAGTGCCGCCAACGGTTCGATCGGAAGCGCCTACCAGAAGGCCGGGTTCCGGTGGGACTACGACAACATGTCGGCCGTCCCGTGGGACCGGCTGCAGGTCCTCGCATGAGTACGACGACCCCGATTGATCACAGCGACAGAAGGTTTCCCACATGACCCGGATAGCAGTGTTCGGCACCGGCTACCTCGGAACAACCCATGCCGTCTGCATGGCCGAGTTGGGGCACGAGGTGCTCGGCGTGGACGTCGACGCCGACAAACTCGCGCGACTCTCCTCCGGCGAGGTGCCGTTCTACGAACCCGGTCTCGAAGAACTCCTGAGAAAGAACATCGACGAAGGTCGCTTGCGTTTCACCGCGTCCTACCCTGAAGCGGCCGAGTTCGCCGCGGTGCACTTCATCGCGGTGGCCACCCCGCAGAAGCCGGGCGAGTTCGCCGCCGATCTCCGGTATGTCGACGCGGTGGTGCAGAGTCTCGCGCCCCTGCTGACCGAACCCACGGTGATCCTCGGCAAGTCGACGGTGCCGGTGGGAACCGCCGCGCGACTCGGGGACCTTGCGCGACAGCTCGCGCCCGCCGCAGAGGCGGTGGAAGTGGCGTGGAACCCGGAGTTTCTCCGCGAGGGCCACGCTGTGCACGACACGTTGCATCCGGACCGGATCGTCGTCGGAGTCGACGCAGATTTCCCCGGACACGGAGAGCAGATCGCCCGCGAGGTCTACGGTCCACTGCTCGAGAACGGCACCCGATTCGTGGTGACGGACCTGGCGACCTCCGAACTGGTGAAGACCTCGGCGAATGCATTTCTGGCGACCAAGATCTCGTTCATCAACGCGATCGCCGAGATGTGCGAGGTCACCGGCGCGGACATCGTGGCGCTCGCCGATGCCATCGGCTACGACGAACGGATCGGCCGAAGATTCCTCGACGCCGGGATCGGGTTCGGCGGAGGATGCCTGCCCAAGGACATCCGTGCGTTCATGGCCCGCGCCAGTGAGCTCGGAGCAACCGAGGCGTTGACGTTGTTGCGCGAGGTGGACAGCATCAACATGCGACGCCGCAACAGCGCCCTGGAGTTGACCCGGGCGATGGTGGGCGGCAGCCTGCTCGGCCAGCGGATCGCGGTGCTCGGGGCGGCCTTCAAGCCGAACTCGGACGACGTGCGCGATTCGCCGGCGCTGAACATCGCCGGCCAGATCCAGCTGCAGGGAGCGTCGGTGACCGTCTACGACCCGAAGGCGATGGCCAAGTCGCGTGCGATCTTTCCCACACTCGACTACGCACCGGGTGTCCTGGAGGCGTGCGCGGGGGCGGACGCGACGCTCGTGCTCACCGACTGGTCGCAGTTCCGTGAGCTCGTGCCCGGCGATCTCGACGGTGTGGTTCGGCAGCGGCGGATCATCGACGGCCGCAACTGTCTGGATCCCAAAGCCTGGCGCGGCGCGGGTTGGCAGTATCGCGGGATAGGGAGGAAATGATGGGCAGCAGTTCACGCAGCCGATATCCGGCAGGAGGGCCGCCATGCTGAGCACCGACAGCGCGAAAACCACAGCTCGCCAGATGATGTGGCGCATGGACCGCAAAACCACCCCGTCGATCCGCCAGAACTTCGTCGCACTCGATCCGTCGACGGTGGACAGCTTTCGGAACTACCTTCTCGAGAGGTGGACGGAGGCGGCCGCCGAGCAAGGTGAGCGGCACGTGGCGGCCAACGCCGCCTACTGGGAGTCCGAGGTGGGCCGCGCAGACCTCAACGGCCACACCACAGGCCGCATCGTCCACGATCGCCACGAATACGTTCCCTGGCTCAACTCGCTGTGCGGCCTCGACGGTGCACGAGTGCTGGAAATCGGCTGTGGGAGTGGTTCTTCGCTGATGGCGCTCGCTGAGCAGCGCAGCGAACTCACCGGCATCGACGTCGTGCCGGAAGCGATCGACATGACACACGCACGATTTCGCCACTTCGGTCTCGGCGCACCGACTGTGCACCTGATGAACTCCACAGAGATCGACTGTCACTTCGAGGCCGCGAGCTTCGACCTGGTCATCTTCTTCGCGTCGCTGGAACACATGACGTACGACGAGCGTATGACGAGTCTGCGCGCGGCCTGGCACCTACTGGCGGACGGCGGCACTCTCTGCATCATCGAAGCGCCGAACAGGCTCTGGCTCTTCGACGACCACACCTCGGGAATGCCGTTCTTCCATTGGCTGCCCGATGAGATAGCCCTGGAGTACTTCAAGCGTTCGCCGATGTTCGACCACTCTCCGGTGTTCGACACACCCTCTCCGGAGGCGATGACCGAGCTGAGCCGCCGTGGACGTGGAGTGAGCTTCCACGACCTCGAGTTGGCGCTGGGGGCGATCGAAGACCTTCGCTTCGGGGTGGATCGACAGAGTTTCCAGCTGAGCCAGAACCCACTGCGGCGACTGCACTACGCACAGTCCGACAAGCGCCGGTATGTCAATCTCCTTCGCCGTCAACGGCCGGACCTCCCGATCGGTCTGTTCCTCCCGTACCTCGACATTGCGATCCACAAGTGAGCACCGGCGATGGCCGGCTCGGCCCTACCAGAGAATCCAGGCCGAGGGGGTGGCCGGCATGTCGACGGTGACTCACGGCGACCGGCTGGCGCAGCGGCATCCGGCGTCAACACGTGTGCTGATGGTTCTGGACTCGTTCAGCTTCGGCGGTGCCGAGAATCTGATTGCCGAGATCGCCAGGCACGTAACGGATTCACTGGACGTGTCCGTCGCCAGCCTGCTCCCGGCCGAGAGCGGCCGCAACGCGATGGCCGGCCGACTCGCCGAGGCGGGCCTGAAACCGACCTATCTGTCGGTGCGACGGCTGCTCGATCCCTTGGGCTTTGTCAGACTGGTGCAGGCGTTGCGGCGGGCCCCGATCGACGTCGTGCACGCGCACCTCGACTACTCGGCCATCCTCGTCCCGCTCGCCGCCCGTCTGGCCGGCAAGCCGGTCGTCGCCACGTTGCACGTCAGCCCACAACCGAACATCGGCTTCCGTGAGTGGCTCAAGGAGCGGCTGTCGGTGCGTGTTCCGGGTCGACTCGGTCGTCTGGTGTTCGTCTCGCAACACGTCTATGACGAATTCGCCCGTCGACACGGACCGGCCCGACCGACCTGGCGGGTCATCCGAAACGGCGTCGATCTGGATCGATACGCGGTGAGACCTGAACGCGGGTCCGGTGAACCGCCCGTCTGGGCCGCCATCGCCGCGCTGCGCCCCGACAAGAACCACCTCGACCTGGTGCGGGCCTGGTCCGGCGTCGTAGCGGCGTTCCCGGATGCCACGCTGCTGGTGATCGGGGATGGCCCGTGCCGCAGTCAGATCGAAGATGCCGTCGCCCTGGCCGGCCTGACCGGAACCGTTCAACTGCTGGGCCGCCGGGAAGACGTTCCCGAGATTCTGCAAACGGTGGACGGTGTGGTGTCGGCATCAGTGGACGAGGCGCTGCCGACCGCACTCATCGAAGCAGGTGCCTGCGGGCTCCCGGTCGTCGCCGCGGATGCCGGAGGCACCCGCGAGATCGTGGTGGACGGCGTCAACGGTCGGCTTGTGCCACTGCGCGACGTTCCGGCCCTGACGAATGCGCTTCTGAGCGTGATCCGGGAACCGGCGCTCGCCGCGGCGTACGGCGCAGCGGCTCGCGCAGCGGTCGAGGACAAGTTCTCGATGTCGGGTTGGCTCGACCGGCTGTCGGGTGTCTACGAGGAGGTTTCTCATGGATGACAGCAGACCTGACCCGATGACGGTCGCACACGTGATCCACTCACTCGGTGCCGGTGGGGCGGAAGCTGTGCTGGTCGAAATGGCCAGTACCGCAGCGTCGGTCGGGATCCGCCCGGTGGTCATCGCATTGTCCGAGGCGAACACCGGTTCACAGATGGATGGCAGCGTGGTCGCGCGGCTGCGGGATCGCGGAGTCACTGTCCACGAGTTGCAGGCTGCCCGCTACAACCCGGTAGCCGCCCTCACCCTGGCGAAACTGCTCCGCGAAGAGCAGGTCGATATCGTGCACACACACCTCAAGCATGCCGACGTGGTGGGTGGTGTGGCGGCTCGGATGGCGAAGCTGCCGTCGGTGTCGACGCTGCATGTCATCGACACTCCCGCGTCGTGGCCGGCGCGGCTACGGGTCAGAATGGCCGTGCTGGCGCGCCGCCATCTGTCCACCACGGTGATCGCCCTCTCGCGCGCACAGCACGACTGGTATCAACGGCGCGCTGGGGTACACGCTCCACTTGTCGTCCTGCCGAACGGTGTGGCCGAACCCGAGGTGACCAGAGGTCGCGATTCGGTCCGCGGCGAGATGGGGGTATCAGGAACCACGCTGCTGGCGGTCTGTGTCAGCCTGATGCGACCCGAGAAGGGACACGCGGATCTGCTCGAATCGATTCGGCAGCTCCCCGAGGATCTGAACGTGGTGGTCGCCATGGCCGGTGACGGCCCGTTGATCACCACGATCCGCGCAACAGTCGACGCGGATTCGACGTTGCGGGAGCGCACCCGGATACTCGGTTTTCGATCCGACATCGCCGATCTGCTCTCCGCCTCGGACTTCGTGGTTCATCCCTCCAGGGAGGATGCGTTACCGACCGCCCTCATCTCCGCGTTGGCGGCTGCCCGGCCGGTGGTGGCAACGGATGTGGGTGGAATCCCTGACATCGTAGGGCCGGAGTGCGGCGTGCTCGTCGAGGCCGGCGACGCCACCGCGCTGTGCGCAGCTGTCGCACAGATGGCCGGCACCGTACGCGACGGCGGCCCGAACCTGGACGCGATGCGGCGTTCCGCGCGCCGTCGGTACGAGGAGCGGTTCAGTGCCGACGCCTGGCTGCGGGGTCTTCGCGCGACGTACGAGCGAGTCATATCCGAGGCGTCCGAGCCGTCACGGTCGGGGGACGAGCGATCGACTGCGCCATGCCCGGTCGGTGTCGACGCTGCGGCCGACTGATGTCGACCGATCGCGCTCGCCGCATCGTGATGGTCGAGTTTCCGCCCTCGGGTGGGTTGTTCCAGTTCTCGCTCCAACTCGGCGAGGCGCTCGCACGGGCCGGCAATGACGTCGAGTTGATCACCGGCCCGGCCCCCGAGTTGGAATCCAGCGAGTCGGGATGCCGGGTACGCAGCCTCTTGCCGACCTGGCATCCCGCCGCCGGGTCGGAAGCTGCGGAATGGTGGCGCAGAGCCCGGCGTGGAGTTCGGGGGTGTCAGTTGCTGGCCGCATGGCTGGTTCTGGTCGGCTATCTGGTGTGGACCCGGCCGGACGTCGTCGTCTGGTCCGAGTGGAAGTTCCCGATAGACGGGTTCGCGGTCCATGTCCTCCGAAAGATGCTGCCGCACGCAGTGCTCACCATGGTCGTTCACGAACCACGCCCCCTGGTGGAACAACCGGGCAGGGACACGATGTACAAAACCTCCGGATTGACCAACCGCACGTTCGCGATGGCCTATGCCGACCTCGACGTGGCGTTCGTCCTCGGGGAGTCCGCCAGGCGAGATCTCCTGGACACCTGGCCGATCAGCACTCCCGTCCACGTGATTCCGCACGGGGACGAGCGCATCTATGCGCGGACGACGATCCAGGCTGTACGCGAGACCGGCCCGGTGGCGCTGTCCTTCGGCACGATCACCAGATACAAGGGAATCGACACGCTCTGTGAGGCCTGGCCTCTGGTGCTGGCCGACCTGCCCCAGGCGGAACTCGTCATCGCCGGAGGTGTCAGCGCGGACGTCGACCGCCGGGAACTGCGGGCTCAGGTCGAAGGTCTGTCCGGGGTGAGCCTGTATGTGGGTTATGTTCCCGTGCAGGATGTGTCAGCCTACTTCGGCCGGGCACGGTGTGTGGTCCTGCCCTACAAGCGCAGCAGTCAATCGGGGGTGGCGCACCTGGCGCACACGCTGTCTCGGCCGGTGGTCGCGACCAGGGTGGGCGACATCCCCGGTGTCGTCGAGCACGAGGTGTCCGGGCTTCTGGTCGCGCCGGGGGAATCCGAAGCACTCGCCGGGGCGATGTTGCGGTTGCTCACCGATGCCGCCGAAGCGCAACGGATGGGTGAGGCCGGACAGCGCTCTCTCGAGGAGTACGCGTCCTGGGACCACGTCGCCGAAGCTCTGATCCGGCAACTGCCGGCCCGCGCCGAGGGTCGTTGAGTGTCTCGGCGACTAGGCAGATGTGGCGGGCTCGGTGAGCTCGTCCGGCGCCCGTCGCGTCGGCACAGCGCCGGACACCAACAGTCGAAAAGCCGCAAACGACATGTCATCCCCCACGCCGATGCGCGGCAGAGCCAACGGATCCGAATCCCTGTGCGCAATACCCCGGGTGGTCGCCAGCGCCCATCGGACGCCTTGGCGGCGCAACGCGACCTTGGCGCGTTCGTCAAAGTCCCGCGCCCGTCCATTGGGATAGGCAAAGACGGCCGGATCGCAGCCGGTCCGGCGCGCCACCTCCGCACACGACTCCGCCACCTCGTGGTCGACCTTGTCGGCGGAGCACCGAGACAGGATGGGATGGGTGACCGTGTGCGGGTACAGGGTCACCAACCCTCCCTCGGTCAGAGCGAGGGCTTCCTCCCAGTTCAGCAGTCGGAAAGGGCCGGCGCCACCATCAGCCTCGGGGCTCAGCACCGCGAGGAGCCGCTCCAGAAGGGTGATGCGCTCCTCGTCCGGCAGATCCTTGAACCGTTCCACCGCAAGCGCGTACACCGTGCCGCGATCAGCGGTGCTTCCCAGCGGTCGAATGCCCAGACCAAGTGCAGTCAGATCGATTTCGGTGACCCCGGTCCGCGCGATGGCGAGCCAGAGGCGGTCCGGCCAGAGCGCCTCATCGGTGCCCATCGGACCCGTCGCGAGGAAGACCGCCGCAGGTACTCCCAGGTCGGTCAGCACCGGAAGCGCATGAGTCAACAGGTTCTGCGTCCCGTCGTCGAAAGTCACCACGGCGGCACGATCGGGAAGCGTTCCGGCGTAGAGCCGTTCGAGAGCATCCGCGAGGTGAAGCACGTGATAGTGCCGTTTGAGATGACCGAGTTGGCGACGCAGTGAGGCAGTGTCGAGCACGTGCCAGCACGGCGGCGAAAGTGGCTCCGGTTGCACGCCGTGGTACATCACGATGGTCAGGCGTCCGCGACCGATCCGTCTCGCCAGGCCCGGTACACCGGCGGCGCAGAGCAATTGGGTCCCAATTTCAACTGAGTGGCGGTAACGCATGGTTCACGATAGCCGGGCGCGAAGGCCGACGGCGACCGATCCGGCAGATTTGCCAAAATCGCGTCCGTGGGTTCAGTACCGGAGAGCATGATGGACTGTGCGATGGCGGCGACAAGCGTCAAAAGCGCACTACTCCAGTGTTGATGGTGCGGTTTTGCCAACCCGGATCGCGTGACAGAGCCGGAGTCTGGGTCCTATACTCAGCGGAGCGATATTTCGCTGATCTTGCGCGTACGGGGGATTTTCTGATGCAGATCGATGCTGAGTGGCCGTTCCGGGGGACTGTCCGATGTCACCGTCTATGACTCCCACATTCGTGACGACCCTCGACTACTGCGACGACCCGCGGTGGGTCGCGAACTCCCGCCTGCTCGCCGAACTGCCCACCAAGCACACAGCGGTGGACGAACTCCGCCAGCTTCTCCGGGTGCTCTGGGGAGTGCGTAGTGAATCGCTCGTCCACCTCTGTTCGTCAACCGGTCGGTATCAGCCCGATCTGCTCGCCGCAGTGGTGCTCGGATTTCTCAGGCCGTTAGCGCGTGATCGCGTCGTTGTGATCTCGGGCTGTATGTGGCAACCGGATTCGGGCCTGCGTGGTCGAATTCAGCGACTGCTGGTGCGGGTGGCCGACCGCGCGGTGGTGAGATATGCAGTCCAGTCCACTGAGGAGATCGCGGTTTTCCCGCAGACCTGGGGTGTGTCAGCCGACAAGGTCAGGTTCACGCCGTTGTATGCGACGCTGACCGCCGCTGAGTTGGCTGCGCCGAGGCCACCGGTCGGTGACTACGTCTTTGCCGGCGGGAATTCACATCGCGACTACGCCGCCTTGCTGCAGGCCGCCGAGCTGCTGCCGGAACGTGAGTTCGTCATCGCGACAAACCTTCTCGAGGGCCGCGAACTCCCACCGAACGTCACCGCTGCTGCGGTGTCGCACAACGAATTCGTGCGATTGCTGCGGGGCGCGCGCGTGGTCGTCGTCCCGATAGTCTCCGGCCTGAGCCGCTCGACCGGGCAACAGACCTACCTCAATGCGATGCTGCTGGGGAAGCCCACCGTCGTCACCGACACGCTGGGGGTGCGAGATCACGTTCGTGACGGCGAGACCGGGCTCGTGGTGTCCGGAACGGCACAGGGGTATGCGGCCGCCATCTCGTGGGCGTTCGATCCGGAGAACGCGGCCGCCCTGACGACCATGAGCGCGATGGCAGTGGCCGATGTCAACGCGCGCTTTTCTTTTCCGCATCACGTGGAAGCTCTCCTTGCAGTCATCAACGACGCTGCTGCGAAACGGGAGTGAGGTGCCCCGATGTCACAGCGACCATGCCGGCGAACCCTCTATGCGAAAGGTGGGTGCCCATGAGTGCACTCGTTGAACCCGTGACATCGGTCAGCGCTGCGGAGACCGACACGCGGTACACGGTGACGGTCGTCCGTGGCGAAAGGGAGCTCCGGCAACACCTCGACGCGTGGAATGACCTGGTGCACCACCTCACCGAACCGAACGCATTCTACGAGCCGTGGGCGCTGCTTCCGGCGATCCGCCGGTTCGCCGGCGGGCTCGACGTCAGTGTCGCCCTGGTTTACCTGTCCGCACCCGGTGATCATCCACAGCCGCTGCTGTGCGGACTGCTCCCCCTCCGGCGCCGCCGGTTGTCGCCTCTTCTGCCGATCGCTGTGGTGGAACCCTGGCAGCACCTCTATTGCTTCCTGTGCACTCCGCTGCTGCGTGACGGGCACGCCATCCCGGCGCTGGAGGCACTCTTCGACTGGCTGAGTGGCGATTCGCTCGGTGCCCCGCTGATCAGGCTGAAGAACGTATCCGGCGACAGCGGCTTCGCCAAGGCGTTGGCCGCGGTCTGCCATCGTCGGAAGAGGCCGACACACACTGTCGAAAGCTACTGTCGCGCAGTCATCGAGCCTCGCATAGACCCCGACCTCTACGTGTCGGAAGCTCTGCACTCGCGACGGTACAAGAGCTACCGCAAGAAGCTGCGCGGCCTCGCCAAGCACGGCATCGTCGAGCATCGCGTGTTCGGGCCGGGGGATTGCCCGACAACCTGGGCGGAGATGTTCCTGAAACTGGAACAGAAGGGGTGGAAAGGGCGCCAGGGCACCGCGATGGCGTGCGCGCCGGCGGACGCGGCGTTCTTCGTCGAACTCGTCGAGGGAGCGGCGTCGGCCGGTTCCCTGATCATGCTGGGGCTGTTCCTGAACGGGGAAGCGCTGGCATTGGAATGCAGCCTGAGCTCCGGCGCGGGGGCGTTCGGTTTCAAGATCGCATTCGACGAAGACCATGCACCCAGCTCACCCGGGTGGCTGCTGCAGCTGGACACCATCAAGCTCCTGCACTCCGGGATCGGCGTCGAGTGGATGGATTCCTGTGCCCTGCCGGGTAATTCGATTGATCAACTGTGGACCGAACGCCGCCTCATCATGACCCAGTGGGTAGCGACGGGGCGCGCACCCGGTGACCTGCTGCTGTCGATGCTGCCCTTCGGGAGCTGGCTCATTCGACGGGTTCGCAGGGCGGCTGAGCCCAAGCTCCCGATGGCATGACATGACCACTGACTCCGATGCTGCGGCGGCGGGTGAGGGCACCGCCACGGTGGCAGCCGGCTCGTTCGCCGGCATCGTGCGGCGCGGCGCGATGATCTCGGGCCTGACGATGGCTCTGACACAGCTTATTTCGTTGATGTCCCTGATCTGGATCGCGCGTCTGCTCACCCCGGCGGAGGTTGGCGTCTACGCTGCCGGAACGGTGCTGAGCGCCTTTTTGACGTCTGCTTCGGAGGGCGGGCTGCGGCTGGCCCTCGTGCAACGCGAGAACGATGTCGAGGACGCGGCGGACACCGTCTTCTGGGCCACGGCCGCTGCAGGACTTCTCGGGAGCCTCGCGGCCCTCGCCGCGGCGCCCGTGCTCGGCTTCCTGTTCGACAACGACATGGTGGCCGCGGTGGCGGTGGCGACATCGGGTCTGCTCCTGCTGGAGTCTTTGACCAACGTGCCGGACGGACTCATGCAGCGCCGCTTCAACTTTCTGCGCAAGCTGGTCGTGGATCCGTCACGGACACTCGCCTACGCGGGCGTGACCATTGCTCTTGCCGCGTCGGGGTTCGGCGTCTGGTCAATGGTTCTCGGCCAGTACGCTGCCGTCATCGTCTGGGTGATCGGCTCCTGGTCTCTGGGCCGGTGGCGTCCCGGGCGCGGGCGACCTTCGGTGCGTTTATGGCGCGAGCTCGCCCGGTTCGCGTACCCGCTGGCGATCGCGAACCTGGTGGTGTACGTCCGCGAGACGGTCCAGGCGGTCATCACCGGACGCAGCCTCGGAGCTGCTGCGCTCGGCAACTACCGCTACGGCCTGCGGATCGGGAATCTCGCCGGTAACGCGGTCTTCGAGATCGGTTCCTACGTCCTGTTTCCCGCATTCTCCAGATTCGCCGGTGACACGGATCGACTGCATGCGGCGTTCCTGCGTGCGATGAGGTGGATCTGGTTCGCGGCGGTGCCTGTTGCAGCGCTGGTGGTATCCCTCGGAGAACAGGCGGTCGTGGTGGTGCTGGGAGCACCGTGGCGTGACGCCGGCGTGTTCCTGGTGGCATTGGCAGGCGCGGGCCTGGGCTTCGCTCTGCAGGGCGTCGCGAACGAGGCGATAAAGGCCGTCGGTCGATCCGCCCTGCTTCACTGGACATCCGCGATCGAGTTGTTGTTCGGCATCGGTCTGGTGGTGCTGTTCCTCCCGCTCGGCCTGGTCGGAGTGGGATTGGCCATCTCGGTCACCGAGGTACTCAGCGGCATCGTCCTGCTGGCGTTGGCGAAACCGATTGTGGGTTACAGCGTTCGCTCGATCGTGCGCCTCCTGTATCCCCCGGCGATCGCAGGGTGTGTTGGTGCGGCTTCAGTCGTTGTGTTGATGGCGCTGTTCGGCGCGCCGACGGGGCTACCGACGCCCATGGCGGTCGGCGCCCTCGCCGGACTGTGCCTGGTTCTGGTTCTGGCCTACCTGGCCGTCATCGCTGCACTGGACCGCCGGTTGCTCTCGATGCTCTTCGGACGACTGGCCAGGCGGTCGTGAGCGCCGGGGGCGAAAAACCACTGCCGCACTGCGGATGTCAGGGAGGAAGCCACATGACCGGAGCCGATGAGGTGTCGTTCTCGGTGGAGCCGATCGGTGCGCTCGACGAGCTGGAGCCGCAGTGGCGGCTCCTCGAGACGTCGGCCGCGCCGTCCTTCTTCCTGTCGTGGACATGGGTCGGCACGATGCTGGAGATGCTCCCGCCGGGCGCCCGGCCCCTGTTGTTGCGCGGTACGTCGCAGGGGCGGACGGTGGCGCTCGGTGTCCTCGGGCTTCGAGAAGTCCGTCGGCACGGCGTCGTCCGCGCGCGGCAATGGGTGCTCAACGCGACCGGTGATCCCGTGACCGACGTCGTCTACATCGAGCACAACGGGCTGCTCGCCGATCCGGCGGTCGGTTGGAGCGGCGTCCTGAGAACCTTCGCGGCAGCCGGCGACGTCGACGAACTCAGGCTCCCCGGGGTCGCCGCACCGCCGACAGCGTCGACGGTGGAAGGAGTCGGGCTGCTCCACAACGAGGAAACGGTGGCGTCCTTCGCCGTTGATCTCAACGATCTGGCGGACAGTGACGGCGACATCACCGCCATACTCAGCAGCAATGCCCGCTCGCAGTTGCGGCGGGCGCTGCGCAAGCTGGAGCCACTCACCATCGAAGCCGCCACCACCGAGCGCGAGGCGCATGAAAGTTTCACGATGATGAGGGACCTGCACATCCCCTGGTTCGAGCAGCGGGGGAATCGGCACGCCTTCGTCCATCCGTTCTTCGAACGGTTCCACCGTCGACTGATCGAGAAGGGATTCGCTGATCAAGGGGTGGAACTGCTTCGCATCCGCAGTGCAGAGCGCACCGTCGGGGTGCTGTACAACTTCCGCCGGGGGGCGCGCGTTTACGCCTACCAGAGTGGCTTCGCCGAACCCGAGGGGCGGGAACGGCCGGGAGTTGTCGCCCACGCGCTGGCGATCAGACGGGCGTGGGAGCAGGGCGCCGAGATCTACGACTTCATGGCCGGTGAAAACCGATTGAAGAGCAGTTTCTCCAACCGTCACGAAACGTTGTCCTGGAGCGTGATCCAGAAGCCGCGCCTGCGATTCCGGGCGGAGCACCTTGGGCGACGCGTCAGAGGCACGTACGCAGCGCTCGGTGATGCGGCCGCCGGAGGCGAGTGAACCGAGCAGACCGCTCACTGGAACCGCCGTGGAGTGACCCCCCCGAGACGACTAGTGTTGACCCACCGGGGTGGCTGGCGACCGAGCTCCTGGCCGGTCAGGTAGAACACGTTATAGAATCGTCCGGCTGTCCGGCAATTGCGCCGGTCGAGGAAACGAGGGGACGTCACTGAAATGCTCAGTTCCGAGGTCCGTGCCCGACTCGCCGCCGACCTGGCCCAGGCTGAGCGCAGCCGTGTTCCGATCTCGCCGCTGACGGACGCGAACCCCGACATCGATGTGGTCGACGCCTACGAGATCCAGCTGATCAACATCCGTCAGAAGGTGGCCGAGGGCGCCCGGGTGATCGGACACAAGGTCGGCCTCTCGTCGGAGGCCATGCAGAAGATGATGAACGTCGACGAGCCCGACTACGGCCACCTGCTCGACGACATGCAGGTCTTCGAAGACACCCCGGTCCGGTCGGACCGTTTCCTGTATCCGCGGGTCGAGGTCGAGGTCGGGTTCGTGCTCGCCGACGATCTGCCCGGCGCCGGCTGCACCGAGGACGACGTGCTCGCCGCGACCGCAGCGTTCGCGCCCTCGATCGAACTGATCGACACCCGGATCACCAACTGGCAGATCAAGCTGTGCGACACGATCGCCGACAACGCCTCGTCCGCAGGCTGGGTGCTCGGAGAGGCTCGCGTGTCGCCCAAGGACATAGATATACGAGCTATCGACGCGGTGCTGACCAACAACGGCGAGGTGGTCGCCGAGGGCCGCAGTGACGCGGTGCTGGGGAATCCGGTGACGGCGGTCGCGTGGCTGGCGCGCAAGGTCGAGGCTTTCGGGGTCAGATTGAAGGCTGGCGACATCGTGTTGCCCGGGTCCTGCACGCGTGCGATAGATGCACCACCAGGGAGCCGTTTCGTCGCCGACTTCGCCGGATTAGGTTCAGTACGACTCGATTTCGAGTGACGTTCGAGAACAGTAGGGAGTGTCATGCCTGACAAGGCGACGGTGGCGATTGTGGGATCGGGCAACATCAGTACCGATCTGCTGTACAAGTTGCTGCGTTCGGATTGGCTGGAACCGCGGTGGATGATCGGGATCGACCCGGACAGCGAGGGGTTGGCGCGGGCGCGCAAGCTCGGGTTGGAGACGTCGCACGAGGGTGTGGACTGGCTGCTGAACCTCGACGAGAAGCCGGACATGGTGTTCGAGGCCACGAGCGCCTACGTCCACCGCGACGCTGCGCCACGGTACGCCGAGGCGGGGATCCGCGCGATCGATCTGACTCCCGCTGCGGTGGGTCCGGGGGTGATCCCGCCGGCGAACCTGCGTGAGCACCTGGATGCGCCGAACGTGAACATGGTGACCTGTGGTGGGCAGGCCACCATCCCGATGGTCTATGCGGTGAGCCGGGTGGTGGACGTGCCGTATGCCGAGATCGTCGCATCGGTGTCCTCGGCGTCGGCGGGGCCGGGTACCCGGGCCAACATCGACGAGTTCACCAAGACCACCAGCGCGGGGGTGCAGCACATCGGCGGTGCGGCCCGGGGTAAGGCGATCATCATCCTGAACCCGGCGGATCCGCCGATGATCATGCGCGACACCATCTTCTGCGCGATTCCCGAGAATGCCGACCAGGACGCGATCACCGCATCGATCAAGGATGTGGTGGCGCAGGTGCAGACCTATGTGCCGGGTTACCGGTTGCTCAACGAGCCGCAGTTCGATCCGCCGTCGGTCAATTCCGGTGGGCACGCGGTGGTCACCACGTTCGTCGAGGTGGAGGGTGCCGGCGACTATCTGCCGCCGTACGCGGGGAATCTCGACATCATGACCGCGGCGGCGGCCAAGGTGGGCGAAGAGATCGCGAAAGAATCCCTATCTGCGACGGCTGCTGGAGGTCAGGCATGAGCACCGACGAGATCTATTTCGACCCGATGTGGGACATCCGGATGACGGATACGTCGCTGCGTGACGGCAGCCACCACAAACGCCACCAGTTCACCGCCGAGGAGGTCGGGGCGATCGTCGCCGCGCTCGACACCGCCGGTGTGCCGGTCATCGAGGTCACCCACGGTGACGGTCTGGGCGGGTCGAGCTTCAACTACGGGTTCTCCAAGACCCCGGAGCAGGAGCTGATCAAGCTGGCGGCCGAGACCGCCAAGGAAGCAAAGATCGCCTTCCTGATGCTGCCCGGTGTGGGTACCAAGGAAGACATCAAGGAGGCGCAGAACAACGGTGGTTCGATCTGTCGGATCGCCACGCACTGCACCGAGGCCGACGTGTCGATCCAGCATTTCGGGTTGGCCCGTGAGCTCGGTCTGGAGACCGTCGGGTTTCTGATGATGAGCCACACGATCCCGCCGGAGAAGCTCGCCGCCCAGGCGCGCATCATGGCCGATGCCGGCTGCCAGTGCGTCTACGTGGTCGATTCGGCGGGGGCCCTGGTTCTCGAGGGTGTCGCGGATCGGGTGTCGGCACTGGTCGCAGAACTCGGAGATGACGCTCAAGTGGGCTTCCACGGCCACGAGAACCTCGGGCTGGGGGTGGCGAACTCGATCGAGGCCGTCCGCGCCGGCGCCAAGCAGATCGACGGCTCGTGTCGGCGGTTCGGGGCCGGTGCGGGAAATGCGCCGGTGGAGGCGCTCATCGGGGTGTTCGACAAGATCGGCGTCAAGACCGGTATCGACTTCTTCGAGATCGCCGATGCCGCCGAAGAGGTCGTCGCGCCGGCGATGCCCGCCGAGTGTCTGCTGGACCGCAATGCGTTGATCATGGGTTATTCGGGGGTCTACTCGAGCTTCCTCAAGCACGCCATCCGCCAGTCCGAACGGTACGGCGTGCCCGCACACAAGCTGTTGCACCGCGCAGGGCAGCGCAAGCTGATCGGCGGCCAGGAGGATCAGCTGATCGACATCGCCCTGGAGATCAAGCGCGAGATGGACGCATCCGTCTAGATCCGCCCGACGTCACACCCACCGGGCACGATGGGGTCATGGCGACACGAGCGCAGGCCCAGGCGATCCTCGAACAGCTGGCCGGCCCCGACGCCCGCCTGCGCGATGACCAGTGGACGGCCATCGAGGCGTTGGTGGTGGGTCGCCGCCGCGCACTGGTGGTCCAACGCACCGGGTGGGGCAAGTCGGCGGTGTACTTCATCGCCGCCAAACTGCTGCGCGGCGAGGGCCGCGGTCCGACGGTCATCGTGTCGCCGCTGCTGGCGCTGATGCGAAATCAGGTCGAGGCCGCCGACCGGGCCGGGGTCCGCGCGGCGACCATCAACTCGAGCAATATCGCGGACTGGTCGGAGATCCACGACCGGGTTCGTGACGGCGAACTCGACGTGCTGCTCGTCAGCCCCGAGCGCCTCAACAATCCCGATTTCCGCGACGACGTGCTGCCCGCGCTGGCCCGCGATGCGGGCCTGGTCGTGATCGACGAAGCGCACTGCGTCTCCGACTGGGGGCATGACTTCCGGCCCGACTACCGCCGCATCCGCACGCTGATCGCGGAACTGGGCAATGACATCCCGGTGCTTGCGACGACAGCGACCGCCAACGACCGCGTCGTCGACGATGTGCGCAGCCAGCTTGGGGTCAGCGGCGCGGAGGCGGGCGGCGACGCCCTGGTCCTCAGAGGCGGCCTGGACAGGGAGTCGCTGCGCCTTTCGGTGGTCAAGGCGGGAAATCCGGCTCAACGCGCGGCATGGCTTGCTGCGCAGATGAACTCGCTTCCCGGTTCGGGCATCGTCTACACGCTCACCGTGGCGCAGGCCAACGACGTCGCGGCGATGCTGCGCGATCGCGGGCACGTGGTGGCCGCCTACACCGGAGCAACCGAGACCGCCGAACGCGAGCAACTCGAGCATGACCTGCGGGACAACCGCGTGAAGGCGCTCATCGCCACCTCGGCGCTCGGGATGGGTTTCGACAAGCCCGATCTCGGGTTCGTGGTCCACCTGGGCGCTCCCGCCTCGCCCATCGCCTACTACCAGCAGGTCGGCCGTGCGGGCCGCGCCACCGAGAGCGCCGAGGTGATACTGCTGCCGGGCGCCGAGGACCGCGACGTGTGGCGATACTTCGCTTCTGTGGCCTTCCCCTCAGAAGTCATGGTGCGCAATGTCATTCGGGCACTCGATCCCGAGCGCCCGCAATCCACCCCGGCGCTCGAGCCGTTGGTCGACCTCAACAGGACGCGCCTGGAGATGGTGCTCAAGGTGCTCGACGTCGACGGGGCGGTACGCAGGGTCAAGGGCGGCTGGATCGGTACCGGTCGCGAATGGGACTACGACGAGGAGCGCTACCGCAGGCTGGACGAGGCCCGCAAGCGGGAGCAGCAGGCAATGCTGGACTACCTGGACACCGACCAGTGCCGGATGTCGTTCCTGCGCGGCCAGCTCAACGACCCTGAACTGGTCGACGGCGCGCGGTGCGGGCGGTGCGACAACTGCACGGGTTCGAGTTACGACCCGGGTGTCGACGAGTCGGAAGCCGAGGCGGCCCGGACGCGGCTGATGCGGCCCGGGGTCGAGATCACCGCACGCCGGCAGTGGCCCTCCGGTCTGGCGAAACTCGGCGTCCAGCTCAGCGGGAAGATCACCGACGGCCC
>NZ_JBAUJR010000021.1:0-22856 GCF_049683935.1 Mycobacterium sp.
TCGCATCACAGAGCAGGAATCGGCGGTCCTCCTCAGACAGCAGCGGCCCCAGGTGCAGGGCGGCGACGTGGGAAGCGGCGTCGACGTGGATCACCGCGGTGGTGCGCTGCCCGTGCGGGCGGCGCGCGACCTCGGTGTCCCAGCCGGCCTCGACCAGGCTCATGAACGCATCGATCGTGCTCGGGAACGGCGCCGCCTGCTCGCTGGTGCGCTCACCGTCGCCGGTGCCGTCGTCACCGGATCCGTGGGCGGCTTTCCAGTCGGCGACCAACCCGTCGAGGTGCGAGCCCAGCGCGGCGTCGACCGTGGCCGCCTCGGCGTGGGGCACTTTGATCCGCCAGTAGGTGTAGGTGTCGTCGCTGGTTTTGCTGATCGACCGCTCCGGTTCGGGCGGGCGCTGCGGTTCGGCTTCACAATCGAATTCAGAAGCGGCTTCGGGTTGTGGTGGGGGGTCGGGTTCGGGGCGTGGTTCGGGGCGTGGTTCGGCCTTGGTCGCGATCCGCAGTTGGGAGACCGTGGCGCTCTCGGTCAGCAGCGCGTAGTGGTCGTCGGAGCCGTCGGCGGCGCGTTCGGCGATGACACCGACCTGATCGAGGGAGAACCGGCCCTCCCGCAGCGCGTCGAGGCAGCGCGGGAAGGTTTCGACGCGTTCGGCGACGGTGACCAGGGTTTCGGCGTTGTGTGGGGAGGTGCCCAGTTTCCAGGCCACCAGCGCAGAGACTGTTTTGGCGCCGGTGGTCGCCCACAGCCCGTCGCGGTCGATCTCGGCGACGATGTCGACGATGCGTCCGTCGATCGCATTCCGCTGACCCGCCAACTCAGACAACTCGTCGAACAGCACCTCCAGCCGCGCACCCCGCGGCGGGCTCGGGATGAAACACGGTGCAGCCGAGGACATGACACCATCCTGGCAGAAGGGTCTGACATCGAATTCAGCCCCTGAGCCGTTGCTGAGCGTACGACCTAGCCGCCCTGAGTAGGACGAATGCACACCCCCATGTCCGTTGGCGGGATAACGTCCACTCACCAAAACGAATCTGGAGGAACTCATGGCGCGGGTGGCGGGATGGCTTGGGGCCGGTGTGCTGACCGCGGGTGTGTCTTCGGCGTTGTTGGTGGGTGCCGGCGCGGCGCAGGCGGACACTGACGCGGGTGGTGCGGACGGCGGCACGTCGAGCGCTTCTGCGGACAGGGATCCGGGTCCTTCGGACACACGCGAGCGCCGCTCCGCGGGATCCGTCAGCGCAGACTCGGATAAGTCGACGCCACAACGACAACGTGGCACCTCGCAGGGTGGCGACTCCGCAGATCCGGATTCGAAACTCGGATCGCGTGTTGCCGATCCGTCCACGGCGGCACCGTCGAAGATCGAGACAGAGACCGAGAACGCGGTAGAGACGGACACAGATACCGAGACCGAGGCCGAGACCGAGACCGAGACCGAGATCGAGGCCGAGACTGAGATCGAGGCCGAGACCGAGTCGGAGGCTCAGACCGAAGCTGACGTCGAGGCGCCCGAGGAATCCAAGCGCGGCGTGACGCCGTCGGCAGCGGAGTCTGCACCATCGGCCGCGCCGCATCAGGAACTCGTCGCCGTGGAAGCGCCGACGCCGAGCGCGCCACAGGGGGTCGCGGTACCACTGGCGGTCGAGGAGCCGGCACCGGCCGCACAACACTTCCTCGGGCCTTTCCAGCCGGACTACCCACCGCTGGTCAGGGCGCTCGGTTCGGCGGTGTTCGACTTCATCGGTGCCTTGGTGCAGGCCTTTGACGGCCCGCCCGTGGTGCCGTACGCGCTGCGGGACTCGATCCGGGTCAGCAGTTCCACGTTGATCATCTCGCCCGGAAACGAAGTGCCGGCCGACTGGTACTACCCCACGCACGGCCAACCGGAACGGCTGATCTACCTGCAGCACGGCATCCTCGCCAGCAGCCCGATGTACAGCCACACGGCGGCCTACCTCGCGGAGCGGACCAACAGCGTGGTCATCGCGACCACCCTGACCTCGAACCCCTTCGCGGAGGGCAACCTGTGGTTGGGCGGTGACGGCATGCACAAGGCGGTCGCGCAACTGTTCCTCGACGAGAACCGCGCCGCACTGACCGCGAGCCTGACGACGGCCACGCTCACGGACGGCCGGCAAAGTCTCACCGTGCCAACCGAGTTCGTGTTGGTCGGGCATTCGCTGGGGGGCGGATTCGCTCCCGGCGTCGCGGGTCACTACGCCGAGGGTCTGCTGGCCCGTCGAGCCGCCGGGCAGGACGCGGCCAACGACGCCGCCGGTGTGGTGCTGCTCGACGGAGTCCCCTTCTCCCCGATCATGCCGAATGCGCTGGACCGCATGAAGAAGCTCGAACAGAGCAACAACGGCGACCCGGCCGACTACATCCCCGTATACGAGATCGGCGCCCCGCTGAACTTTCTGAACGCCAACAGCAGGATCAACGAGGAACTTTCAGAAGCGCGCCCCGGGAAGTTCAACGGGGTCGTCATCAACAACGGTGTTCACATGGACGGCATGCTCGGCGGCAGTCCGGTGATCCAGTTCGCGGCCTACCTCGTGGCAGGTTTCCCGCGTACGCAGAATCCTCCTGCGGTGCAACTGTTGATGGCGGGGTGGATCAACGACCTGTTCGAAGGCGACATCGATCTCACCCTCGGTCGTTGCGTCGGCGATGACTGCCAGGGTATCTACGGTGACCCGGGGGACACCATCGTCATTCCCACCGACGACGGCGACGCGTCCGCAGTCGTGATCGACTCGGGCTCGCTGCCTGCATCGGAATCGCTGCGCGCGTACCGCTTCCAGCCACACGCCGCGGATTCGATCGTGCTGCCACAGCGCCTCCGGCGAGCGGTTCCGCTGCGGATCGCGGTCTGACTCGCACTCACCGGTTAGCCGGCGAGTCGCTTCCGGGCTGGGGTGTGCCGCCGAGGATCGTCTGGATCCACCGATCCAGTTGCTCTGCGTCACTGACCACAGGGGCGCCGATGACGAAGCTCATCATGACGCCGTTGATGAATGTCAGCAGGACGACGGCCTGTTCTTCGACGACGCGGGGGTCGGGCTCGGTGTCCGGGCCGTACCACTGAGTGATCACCTCGCGGGCCAGCGAGTAGAACCCGGCCGCGAACTGTACGAATGCCTCGGCGAGCTCGGGCTCGCGGCTCAACTGGAGGACGAGCTCGTAGCGGGCCCGGCTGCGGGTGAGGTACGGCTCGGTGCTCGACATCATCACCAGCCTCGCCAAGCCGGCGGTCCCTGCGTATGCGGTGGTGGTGTCCTTGGCGAGCTCGGAGAGCACTGACAGGTCGGCGGCGTCGAGTTCGGCCATGCGCTCGGCGATGGCGTGCATCAGGGCCTTACGGGTGCGGAAGTAGAAGGAGGTGGTGCCCGCAGGCACACCGGCGTGTTCGTCGACCCGCGGATGGCTCAGCCCGTGAGTCCCCCTGGACCCGAGCAGCTCAATCGCGGCGTCCGCGAGTGATCGCCGACGCTCCGGGGCGTTGTACTTACGACGTGAACTTACGCGCGGTGATGTTACCTGCCGGCTCGCACGGCGTGGCTGGGAAGCGTTTCGCAAATTCTCTAAAAGATTAGAGAAAAGTCTTCCGCTACGACCCCGTGCTTGTTACCGTCCAGTAATGTTTCGGTTCGGGGGTCTGTTCGTCGCTGTGTGCATCACGCTGACATGTGTTGTCGGCACGGTGGTTTCGGAGGCACACGCCGACGGATATGTCGGCGACTTCTACCTGCCTCCCGTCCCGCTTCCGCCCGGCCGGCCCGGTGACCTGGTGCGGACCGAACCGTCGGTGATACCGGCGACGGTCCACTTTCCCGGCACTCTGCCGGCGACAGCGACACGCGTCATGTACCGCAGCGCCGATGCGCGAGGGAATCCGATCGCGGTGACCGGGAAGTTCATCCAGCCCACCGACCCGTGGACCGGGCAGGGCCCGCGACCGCTGATCTCCTACGCCGTGGGCACGCACGGCCAGGGCGATCAGTGCGCGCCCTCGCGACTGCTCAACGAGTACCTCTACTGGAACCGGGTGCTCGACGTGTTCCTCGAGTACGAGCTGGTCATCATCCAACGAATGATCAAACGTGGTTGGGCGGTCGTGGTCACCGACTACGAGGGCTTCGGAACACCGGGCGTGCACACCTACGTCAATCGACCCGCCTCCGCCCATGCTGTCCTGGACGCCGCGCGAGCCGCACAACGGCTTCCCGAATCGGGACTGGACCCGGCAGGCCCCGTCGCCTTCTACGGCTACTCCCAGGGCGGCGCGGCGACCGCCGCGGCCCTCGAGCTCGCGCCCACCTACGCCCCCGAGTTGCACATCGTCGGTGCCTACGCCGGCGCTCCGCCGGCCGACCTGTCGCAGCTGCTGCCCTTCCTGGACGGCAGCGTCACCGCCGGAATTCTGGGTTACGTCATCAACTCGGCGATGGCCGCCTATCCCGAGTTCAGCGACAACATCCACCACGCGCTCACTCCGGACGGAGAGGATCTCATCGCCAAGACCCAGAACCAATGTCTGGCCGAAACCATGGCCAACTTCGGCTTCCGACATGTGCAGCGCTACTTCGCGATCGACATTGCGACCGCGGCCCAACAGGAACCCTTTCGGAGCCTGTTCCACGAGCAGCGCATCGGTCGCCTCGAACCCCATGCGCCTGCACTGATCGTCAGCAACCGCTACGACCCGTTGGTCCCCTATGGACCCGCCGTCCAGCTTGCCCGCGACTGGTGTGCGTTGGGGGCCGACGTCGAATTCTTCACCAACGAACAACCCCCGCTGTTCAACAAGCTGATCGTCAACCACGCGTTCCCGATCCTTGTCGACGCACCCAGGGCGCTGCAGTGGATCACCGACCGCTTCGACGGCCTTCCCACCACGCCCAACTGCGGGCAGAACCCGTGACGTCCGAATCCCGCGGTGAACTCCCGCAGCGCCCCGCATCGGTGGCACGGAGGGTGCGGTCGAACGCGGCATGGGTACTTCGTGCGGGCCTGGACGACTATCTGATAGCAGTGGCCGCGGCACCCGGCCGGCTGCCCTTCATAGGCGCCTACCTGGAGCCGGTCGGCGGAATCGCGGCACTGGGTGTTTTCGGTGCCCGCTACCTTCCGGACTTCATGGCATCAGCGAGAGTTCGTCTGGCGACCGGCAATTCGCCGATGCGTCGACGGGAGAGACTGCTGGCCGACAGCCTGATGGCCGACGGTCTACGCGACATCCTCCCCGCCGACGAACTCCAGGAACCGTGGCCCGTGGGCGAACCCGGCGCGCCGTGGCGTCATGCCGGGAGGCACCGAAGCCTGGTCCATCGAGCCTCGGTGCCCTACGGCGACGCACCCGGTCAGGTGCTCGACGTCTGGCGTCGACCGGACCTCACCGAACCGGCGCCCGTGCTGGTCTTCCTGCCCGGCGGCGCCTGGGTGATCGGGAGCAGGGTGCTGCAGGGGCACGCCCTGATGGCGCACCTGGCCGAACGAGGGTGGGTGTGTCTGTCGGTGCAGTATCGGACGAGTCCGCGGCACCGCTGGCCCCGGCAGATCATCGACGTGAAGTCGGCGATTGCGTGGGCCCGGGTCCATGCCGGCTCATTCGGCGGTGACACGAGTTTTGTGGCGGTCGCGGGCTGTTCGGCGGGCGGACACATGGCAGCGCTCGCGGGGTTGACAGCCGGCGAACAGCAATGGGAGACAACCGTGGACACCGCCTGCGACACCTCGGTGGATGCGGTGGTCAGCATCTACGGCTGCTACGACTGGGAGGACCGGTCGACACCGGCGCGTGCCCGCTTCATGGACTTCTTGGAACGCGTTGTCGTGCGACGCCGTCAATCTCGCCATCCCGCGGTGTTCCACGACGCGTCACCGATGGCACGACTGCATGCGTCTGCGCCGCCCTTTCTCGTCATCCACGGCGCCAGCGACGCGGTCATCCCCGTGGGCGAGGCACGTAGCTTCGTCGATCGACTGCGGCGGGTGTCCACGAAACCCGTTGGCTATGTCGAGCTTCCAGGTGCCGGCCACGGATTCGACCTGACCGACGCCGCCCGGACATCGGCCACGGTGAATGCCGTCGGGCGGTTCCTCGACCACGGGTACCGCACCCGTGCAGATCGGCCGGTCCTACGAGAAGCCGTTCGGTGCGACGGGTGAGCAGGCCGGACCGGTGTGCGTGTTCTGGGGATCGAAGTTCCCACCCCACGGGTCCGCGGGATCGATGCCCACCGCCTGCCACCCACGTGACCCGACCCACTCGGGCCCCGCTTCTTCGGCCGATTGCTGGGGGACCCCGATCTCTGGGGTGCGAATGCTCGCGGTACCCAGCGTGCCTTCATTCGGCACGCAGAGATCACCACCCGAAACCTTTGCCGACTGCTCCGATCGGACGTGACCGTCTGGCGAAAGCTGGCTCATCGCTGGATCATTCGGATCCGCGTGGGCCAGTGCCGCGCTGAGGGTCAGGGCAGCCGAGGCGAGGGCCCCGGCCCCCGCGATGAACCGTGTGGTGCGGGTGATCATCTGAAAACTCGGCATGTGTTAGCCCCTGATCTCTGTCGGACCGTGCTGGTGCACCAACAGTAGAAGCAGATACAGCATCGGTCCGGGCACCCAAGCTCATCGGCAGCACATCAACAGCCTTCGAGCAGGTTCAGACGCGCACGACGCCGCTGGCGTCAGTTCCAGATGCGCACCCGTCGCTGCGGTTCCAGGTAGAGCGAGTCGGACTCGCTGACCTCGAAAGCCTCGTAGAACGCGTCCATGTTGCGAATCACGCCGTTGCAGCGGAACTCAGGCGGTGAGTGCGGGTCCACCGCGAGGCGCCGGATCGCTTCGGCCTCACGCGATTTTGTCCGCCACACCTGCGCCCAACCGAAGAACACCCGCTGCTCGCCGGTGAGTCCGTCGATCACCGGTGCGGGCTCGCCGTTGAGCGACAACTGATAGGCCAGCAACGCGATCGACAGGCCGCCGAGGTCGCCGATGTTCTCCCCCACGGTGAACGCGCCGTTCACGTGGTGACCGTTACCCAACCCGCGGGGCACGAATTCCTCGTACTGCTCGATCAACGCCGTTGTGCGGGTGCTGAATTCGGCACGGTCCTCGTCGGTCCACCAGTCGACCAGGTTGCCGTCGCCGTCGTACTTGGCGCCCTGGTCGTCGAAACCGTGACCGATCTCGTGCCCGATGACCGCCCCGATGCCGCCGTAGTTCGCGGCGTCGTCGGCCTCGGCGTCGAAGAACGGTGGCTGCAGAATCGCCGCCGGGAACACGATCTCGTTCATCCCGGGGTTGTAGTAGGCGTTGACGGTCTGCGGCGTCATGAACCATTCGTCGCGGTCCACCGGGCCGCCGAGCTTGGCCAGATCGCGGTCGTACTCGAGCTCGTAGCCGCGACGGTAGTTGCCGTACAGGTCGGCGCGATCGATCACCAACTCCGAGTAGTCGCGCCACCTGTTCGGGTAGCCGATCTTCGGGGTGAATTTGTCGAGCTTGACCAACGCCTTCTCCCGGGTCTGCGGCGTCATCCACTCGAGCTTGTTGATGCTCACCCGGTAGGCCTCACGCAGGTTGGCGACCAACTCGTCCATTCGCGCCTTGGCCTGCGGGGGGAAGTACCGCTCGACATACAACCGGCCCAGCGCGTCACCCATCAGGCCCTCGACCACCGAGACGCCGCGCTTCCAGCGGTCGCGGATCTCCTCGGTGCCCGACAGCCTGCGGCCGTAGAACCCGAAGTCCTCGGCGATGAGCTCGTCGGTCAGAAGCGATGACCGGCCATGAATGACTCGCCACCGCAGCCAGTTCCGCCAGTCTTCGAGGCTCTCGCCCGACCACAGCGCGGCGAACGCGGTCAGGTAATCGGGCTGCCGGACCACCATCTCGGCGCTCTGCTCACCCGTCGCGCCCAAGCTCTGCAGCCAGCCGGCCCAGTCGAAGCCGGGGGACTCGGCGGCCACCTCGGCGAAGGTCCGCAGGTTGTAGGTCAGATCGGCGTCGCGGCGCTTCACCACATCCCAGTGCGCCGCCGCGATCTTGGTCTCCAGCGCAACGATCGTGTAGGCGGTCGCGGCGTGGTCGTCGGCGCCGCCGCCGTAGACGAGCGCGAACATCGCGGCGATGTGGCGCGGATAGGCGGCCAGGATCTCGGCGTGCTGCTCGTCGCGGAAGTAGGACTCGTCGGGCAGCCCGATACCCGACTGGGTCAGATGCAGCAGGTAGCGCGACGAGTTCTTCGAGTCGGTGTCGACGTAGAGTCCGGTGCCTCCGCCGATACCGGTGCGCTGCAGAGCGCCCAGCGCCCGCGCGAGCGCGTCCGGGCTGTCGGCGGCGTCGACCACGGCGAGTTCGGTGCGCAGCGGGTCGAGGCCACGCCGCCGGATCGTCTCCTCGTCCATGAAGCTGGCGTAGAGGTCACCGATGCGCTGTTGGTCGGTGCCTTCGGGGGCCTCGGACTCGCTCGCCTGGGTGATCAGGTCGCGGATCTGTTCCTCGGCGCGGTCGTACAGCGTGCGGAAGGCGCCGTCGGTCGCCCGGTCCGCGGGGATCTTATAGTCGGTGAGCCACCGGCCGTTGACGTGACCGAACAGATCGTCCTGCGGTCGGGCCGTCGGGTCGAGGTGGCTGAGGTCGATGCCGGATTTGGTCTCGCGATTCGCTTCTACCGTCACCCCGACATCCTTCCAGAAACGCCCGGGTACCCTCACGCGCATGCCCGACGATGAGCAGGAGCCGCAGCGTGACGGCATTTTCAGCAGTTACGGAGTCGCGTCGGCGCTGCTCGGAGCTGTCGCGATCGCCGCGGTCGTGCTGGCCGGCCTGATCTGGAGCCAGCACCGCGGCGACGCCGAGGAGTTGAGGTACCGCACCCAGGTTCTGCAGGCCGCCGCCGAGTGGACCGGCGTGCTGATCAACATGAACTCCGACACCGTCGAGGCTGATCTGAACACCTTGCACGAGGGCACCGTCGGGCAGCTCAACTCGGACTTCGAGGCCACCGTCGAGCCCTACCGCAGGCTGGTCCAGACGCTTGAGGCGAACACCACCGGCCAGATCGACTCGGTGGCACTCGAGACGATCCACCACGATCAGCCCGGCGCGCCGAGCGCCCCGCCGCAGCCGGAACTGTCCGCGTCGGCGGCGCGCACCGACACGGTCATGGTGGTGGCTACGTCGATCAGCGAGAACGCCGGCACCGAGGAGCCCCAGACCGTGCGCTGGACGCTGCGTCTGGGCGTGTCCGACGTCGACGGACGGCTGCTGATCTCCCGGCTGGAGCCGATCCGATGAGGAACCGGCTGCGGGTAGCCGCGTTCGACCTGCTTGCGCCGGCTGCGGTGGTCGTCGCCCTGATCTACATCGGTGTCGCGCTGGCATGGCCGCTGTGGTGGGTGTCGGTGTGCTCGGTGCTGTGCCTGCTGGTGCTCCAGGGGGTGATCGTCAACTTCGTGGTGGCACGGCGCGACAGGGTGACCGTCGGTACCGACGACGATGGCCCGGGACTGCGGCTGGGGATCGTCGCGATGGCGACTGCCGCGCTGGTGGCCGCGGTCGGGGTCGGCTACACCCAGTGGACGCGGCCCGACCGGGAGTTGCGCGAGGACAGCGCCGAGGTGACCGGGATCGCCAGCAGCGTCGCCGAGGCGTCGGCGACGTTCACGCCGCAGAATCCGACGTCGTCGATCGACCGTGCGACGGCCATGATGTCGCAGGCCAGCGCCGAGCGGTTTGAGAGCGAGTTCGCAGCAGTGGCAAAGGATTTGGCGAGCAGAAACGTCTCGGCGCAGGCGGCTACGGTGTCCGCGGGGGTGGAGGCCATCGGCCCGGACGCCGCGAGCGTGGCGGTGATCCTGCGCGGGACCCAGTCCTCGCCGGGGCAGCCGACCGACACCGCGGTGCTGGCGCTGCGGGTCGCGCTTTCCAAGAGTGACGGACGGTGGCTGGTCGAGGACGTGGCGCCGATCCACTCGCGCTAGGGGCGCTCGCGAAAGTGAAGCCAGGGCGGTGATCGAGGGGCTGACCGCGACCCGGAATGCTATTCCGCGGCGGGAGGCGACCCCGATTCCGCGGCGACCCCGAGCCTCAGGTGCGCATCTTGGCGAAGCGCTCGGAGAGCCGGCCCATCCGGATCATCAGCGATGCCGGCGGGCTGACGCTGCCCCGCATGTAGGCCGCAAAATCGTCGGCGGGCACCCCGATGCGCGACGCGAACTCCTGCTCGCCGAGCCCTGACCGGTCCAGCAGCAGGTGCACGTGGCGGGCCACCTCGGCGCACTCGTTGGCCTCGAGGTGTTCGCGGGTGCGCAGCAGCACCTCCGACATGGCGCGGGACACCCCGTACGGCTTCGCGGTGTCGAGGACCTCCTCGACCTGGCGTGCCGTTCTGCCGTAGGGGTCGCGTTTGATCGCCACGACGATGCGCTGCCAGACGCTGAGGTCGTCGTTCTCGAGGGCGGCGCGGATCGCCGCCGTGGGCCAGAATTCCACCGGCCGGTCGGCGGGCGGCGCAGGAACCGGGGCTCGTCGCGCGGACGACTCACCGCGGTCCGTGCCCCGTACCTCAGAGGTCACCGTCACCTCGCCTCCTCGAGCATCGCTACCGCCACCGACAGACAGTGCTGCCTGACTCGCGCCCACTCGGTCTCCGCGCCGGGCCCGGACACGGCGACCTCGGACCCGTCGGAGGGCCGCGGCTCTGCCAGGCGGCGCACCAACTGGGTGGCCACCCAGTGTGTGCGCTCCGGTTGACAAGCGTAGTACCGGTCCATGCCCGAGAGCACTTCTGCCGCGGTCTGAGTGTCCATCGAATCGACCAGATCGGCGAACTCGGTGAAATCGCGGGTGCTGTTGCGCTGCATGATCAGAAAACTCTTGAGACGGAGGGTCTCGGCGCCGGTCGGGATCTGCAGTCGATCGCCGGTGGGGAGCAGCACCGTGGTGGTCTCCATCGGGCTGCTGCGCTGCAGCGGAGTGCCGTCGGCGCCTGCGGACTCGACCGCGAGCGCATCGAGGGCGACATCGAGCCTGCCCCGCCACATCGTCACCGGATGCTTCGGCAGTCTGACCGCCACGGTCTTGCCGTGCGCACGGTTGGTGACCGCGACGGTGAGGTGCCCGGCGTTGTCCTTGAGACGGCTGCTCCCCATCACCTTGCGCGGCTGGCATCCGCTGAACGCGAGCGGATCGGCGACTGTGATTGACTGGGGTGCAAGAGTTTTGAGCTTCGCGGCCGACTTGACGACGGTGCGAAGATCCGCGCCGGAAGGAGCCAGGGCCGAGATGTCGTCGGGGATGATGACGAGGTCGCCGATGTCGGCCTTCGGGAGTGGCTTCTCGAAGTCGACCGACGGCAGGATGCGGTCCAGCCAGCGTGGCAGCCACCAGTTCCATTCGTCGAACATGGCCATCAGCGCCGGAACGAGCACCAGCCGCACCACGGTCGCATCCACCGCGATCGCGACCGCGCTCGCAACACCGAGCTGGGCGACCAGCGGCATACCGGCGAAGGCGAACCCGATGAACACGGCGATCATGATCAGCGCCGCGCTGGTGATGGTCCGAGCGCTGGTGCTGACGCCGTAGGCCACCGCGTCGCGGGTGTTGCCGGTCTGGAGGAACCGCTCCCGGATCCGGGTGAGCAGGAAGATCTCGTAGTCCATCGACAGCCCGAAAGTCAGCGCCAGCACCAGCGGCGGGATCGTGCTGTCCAACGACTCGAGCTGTTTGAAGCCCAACGCCGAAAACCAGCCCCACTGGAAGACGACCACCAGGCTGCCGTATGCGGCGCCCACCGACAGCACGGTCATCAGCACGCCCTTGAACGCCAGGAAGACCGAGCGGATCGAGATGAGCAGCATGACGAACGCGATCAGCGCAACGAACAGGAAGACCCAGGGCTGGGTCTCGGACACCTTGTCGTCGAAGTCGTTGATCAGCGCGGTCGGGCCCCCGACGTCGATCCGGGCGCTGCCCTCGGCGACCGGAGGTAGCTGCTCGCGCATCCAGTCGACCGTGTCGCGGGCCCCCGGATCCTCCGGGTCGACAGACAGCACCGCCGACAGCAGCGCGCTGCGGTAGTCGTTGCCGAACACCGGCGGCGACACCGACACGGTGTTGGGGGCCTGGGCCATCCTCTGCCGGATCGTGTCGAGCAGCGGCTCCTTGGCCGGAGCGGAGGCGGCGTTGCCGTCGGGAAAGCTCACCAGCACCCGGACCGGGCCGAGCGCGCCCGGACCCAAGGCCTCGGCGGCCGCGTTGACCCCGCCCCGGATCTCGTGTGTCGGATCGAACTGCCGCAGCATGCTGTTGCCCAGCACCATCGAGAACGCCGGAATGGCCAGGGTCAGCAGCAGGGCGGAGGCGGCCAGCGCCGATACCCACGGCCTGCGCATCACCCGGCCGGTCCAGCGCGACCAGAATCGGGACTGGGTCGCCTCGGGGCGTCGCGACCAGTGCAGGTACGACGAGCGTTTCGCCGCGGCCCGGCCGAACGACGCCAGCACCGCCGGCGTCAGCGTCGTCGAGGTGAGCACCGCGATCGCGACGGCCAGGATCGCGCCGGTCGCCATCGACTGCAGCACCGGGGTGTTGATCAAATAGAGGCCGGTGACCGAAGCGATCACGGTCATGCCCGACAGCACCACTGCCAGGCCGGAGGTCGCCATTGCGGCGTCGGCGGCGTCCTGGGGCTCCCGGCCCGCGCGCAACTCCTCGCGGAACCGCATCAGGATGAACAGCGAATAGTCGATGGCTACGGCGATGCCGAACATCGACACCGTCGACGTCACGAACACCGACATCGTCGTGTACATCGACAGCAGGAACACCAGGCCCATGGTCACGACGACGGTGCAGACTCCCAGCAGCAGTGGCATCGCCGCGGCGGCCAGCGAGCCGAACACCGCGAGCAGAATGAGCAGGACGATCGGGAAGTTCCACTTCTCGGCCTGCGCGATGTCGTGCTTGGTGGCCTCGGACGCGGCTGCGCCGAGCGCGCCCTGCCCGATGACGTAGAGCCGGACCTTGCCGTTCTCGGTCTCGCCGGCCTCGTCCCCCTCGACCCCGATCTTCTCCCGCAGCTGGTGAGCGATGTCGACGGCGCCGGTGTTGTCGAAGTCCAGTTGCAGCGTGACGACGTAGGGCCGGTCCGGCTGGGGCGGGGGTTGTTGGGGATTGGGCATCAGCGTGACGCTGGGAACCTCCGAGGCCATCCGCTCCAGTTGGGCGACCGCGGCGTTCATGTCGTCGAAGGATGCGTCCGCGCGCGGCGCGGCGACCAGAGCCAGTGGGGAGGCGCCCTGATCGGGGAACTGCGCTTCGAGTTGGTGCTGGACGTACAGCGACTGGGAGCCGGCGACCTCGAAACCGCCACCGGTCAGATTGCCCGACTGGTTCATGGCGAGATACAGCGACGGGACCAACAGCAGCACCCACGCCGCGAACACCGCCCAGCGGAATCTGCGCAGATTGCTGCTGATCCGCATCATGAACTGCTGGATCGGAACTCCCCACTTTCTCCCCGGCGTTTCGTAGCGAGAGCGTACAGCAGCGAGCTGTAGGGTGACCGCCCTCGTGAAAGGCTGCCAGCGTTGCTTAATGCAGCTCTAACGCCCGCCCCATCGCGGCCTCGATTGGCCACTGCCGCGGAGGCGATGGCAGTATGTCGGGGAGAAGTTTCGGCGTCGGGGATCTTTGCTACCGGCCGCGGTGAACGTACGCGGAGGTGGGGCGTTCGCAACTGTGAGGAGTACGTCATGGATTCGCACTCGAGAATCACCGCGAGCCGGACGGGTCGTGTCGCACGGTATCGGCTGCCCGCGGCTTTTGCTGCGGTCGCGGCCGCCGGCATCGGTGTGGTCGCGCTGACCGGGCCGGCGACCCCCTCGGTGACGGCCGCGCCGGACCCGTGCGCGGCCAGTTCGGTGGCCAGAACGGTGGCCGCCGTCGCCACCAACACCGGCAACTACCTGGAAGCCAAACCCGAGACCAATCAGGCGCTGACGACCATCGCCCAGCAGCAGGGCGGACCGCAGTCGGTCATCGCGCTGAAGACCTATTTCGACGCCAACCCCGACGTCGCCGGGGACATGCAGCGACTTCAGCAGCCCCTGGCGAACCTGTCGGCGCGGTGCAAGCTGCCGGTGAGCGTCCCTCAACTGCTGGGCCTGATGCAGGCGGCCCAGCAGAGCCCCGCACTGCCCGTCGAGGGCCCTGCGACGTCTCCGAGCGCGGAAGTCACGTCGTCGCGGTGAGCTGGTTCGATGACATTCTCACGATTGATTAACGGCTAGGCAAGAAACCAGGCGGCCATTCTGCTTAGCTTCCCTAGGATGGTCCTGACCGGCGATCGACTCTGGTGCCGGTCCACCCTGATTAAGGAGACTCAATGTTGCTCTCGGCACCCACCGTCCGTCGTGCGGTTGCTGGCGCGCTGGGCGGCGGCGCGGTCGCCGGCGCTGTTGCGTTCGGCGTGCTCGGCGCTGCGCCCATGGCATCGGCACAGCCCATGCCGCCCAACTGCACCGCTGCCGACTTCTCCGGTACGGCTGCCGGAGTCTCGGCGGCGTCGTCGGCCTACCTGTTCACCCATCCCGAGGTGAACGCGTTCTTCACCGACCTGCACGGGGATCCGCGGGACCAGATCCATCAGGATGTCGAGGCGTACCTCAATGCCAATCCGGTGGTGAAGGCGGAGCTGACCGAGATCCGCCGGCCGTTGGTGGAGCTGAAGGATCGCTGCGGCGTCATCACTTCGCCTGACGCTTACTGAGGCTGGTGCGCGACAGGGTGGTGGCGACGCCCGCTCGCGGGGATGAGCCGTCCATCCAGGACGGGGCCGGTCGGACGGTGTTGATGGTCGACGACGACCCCGACGTCCGAACGTCGGTGGCCAGGGGGTTGCGCCACTCGGGATTCGATGTCCGGGTGGCGGCCAACGGTAAAGAGGCGCTCCGGTTGTTGTCGAGCGAATCGCACGACGCGCTGGTGCTCGACGTGCAGATGCCCGAACTCGACGGGGTCGCGGTCGTCACAGCGCTGCGCGCGCTGGGAAACGACATCCCGATCTGTGTGCTGTCCGCGCGCGACACCGTCAACGACCGGATCGCGGGGCTCGAGGCCGGCGCCGACGATTACCTGACCAAGCCGTTCGATCTGGGAGAGCTGGTCGCCCGGCTGCACGCGCTGCTGCGCCGGGCCCATCACTCCGACCCGACGTCGGACACGATGACGGTCGGATCCCTGACCATCGACACCGCGCGCCGCCTGGTGTTCGTGGCCGGCGAGCGCGTCGAGCTGACCAAGCGGGAGTTCGATCTGCTGGCGGTGCTCGCCGAGAACGCCGGGGTGGTGCTGAGCCGGCAGCGGCTGCTGGAGTTGGTGTGGGGCTATGACTTCGACGTCGACACCAACGTCGCCGATGTGTTCGTCTCGTACCTGAGGCGCAAGCTCGAACGCGACGGACTGCACCGGGTGATCCACACGGTGCGAGGGATCGGCTACGTGCTGCGGGAAGAGCAGTAGAGGTCTTGCCGAGACTTCCGAGGTTTCTGCGATCGGCGTCGCTGCGGACCAGGGTCGCCATCGCGGCGGCCGCCGCGGCGGCCGCCGTCGTCGCGGTGTTCACGATCCTGACGTCGGTGGTGTTGGCGAACAACGATGCCGCACAGGTGGATCGGCGTCTCGATGCGATCGTCGACGCGAGCATGTTTCCCGAGCAGCTCACCGATCAACGCCGGGGCGTGTTGCAGACCGGGCGGTCGCGGTCATCGGGTCAGGTGGTGTACCAACGGGGATTCCAGCTTCCGGCGCTGGCTCCCGGCACCGAGACGGTGATCGTCAACAACGTCGAGTACCGCGTCCGGACGATCCCGGTCGACCAGGAGGGCGGGGTGCTGATGTCCATCGGCATCCGTGCCGACAGCATCCTGTTGAACTCCGCGAGGGTGCCCGCCTACATCGCAGTGGGCGTGGTGACGGTCCTGATCGCCGCCGGGCTGGGGTGGTTGCTCGCCGGGCCGGCGATCCGGCCCCTGCGCAAGCTGACCGAACACACCAAACAGTTGGGTGAGGGCGCCGACGAGATGCCGGCGGTCCATGGTGTCCGGGAAGCCGAGGATCTGTCCGAGGCGATGCGCGCGATGCTGAGCCGTCTCGCAGCGGCCCAGCGCGCCACCACGAACTCCCTGCAGGCCGCCCAGGATTTTGCGGCGAACGCCGCACATGAACTGCGCACGCCTCTGACCGCGATGCGCGCCGATCTGGACACCCTGCGAATCCACGATCTGCCAGGTGAGGAACGCGAAGAGGTCGTCGCCGACCTGTCCCGGGCGCAACGCCGGGTGGAGGGCATCATCACCGCGCTGGGCCAACTCGCCTCCGGTCAGCTGGCGCAGGTCGAGGACCGCGAGGTGATCGACGTGACCGACATGCTGGATCGGGTGGCGCGGGAGAACATGCGGGTGAGCCGGGAGGTCCAGATCGACGTCGACGTGGCCGACGACCTCGGCACTGTGTGGGGCTGGCCCGGCGGGCTCCGGCTGGCGATCGACAACCTGGTGCGAAACGCCATCACCCACGGCGAGGCGTCCCACATCCTGCTCACCACCCACCGGCAGAACGAGACGATGACGTTCGTCGTCGACGACAACGGCGTCGGCCTGCCGGCAGACGAGCACGAGAGCGTGCTGGGCCGGTTCTCCCGCGGAAGCAACGCGGCACCAGGTGGTTCGGGTCTCGGCCTGGCGCTGGTGGCTCAGCAGGCGGCGCTGCACCGCGGCAGGATCGAGTTGTCGGACGGTCCGCTCGGCGGGCTGAGGGCGACGTTGACCATCACGATTTCGCCTGAACTGCAAGAAGTTTCAGACCTGTAGCCTAGGTGCGTCTGCCCTCGCCCGCCGTTGCCCGACGCTGCTTCAGCGCCTCCAATAACCGATGTTCGGCGTCTTCGCCGGGTGCGACCCCACCGGGGATGCGCAGCAGGAAGAACACGCCCAGCAACCACCACGCACCGAACAGAATCCACGGTGGCACGTCGAGGAACGCGGGCATCCCCGGCAGGTAGAGGCTCAGCAGCCCGCCACAGAGCACCACGGCGGCGCCGCCGATCACCAGGCCGGTCTTGCCCGTCCCGCCGACCCGCAGCGGTCGCTCCATCTGCGGCTCCCGCCGGCGCAGCACCAGGAAGACCACGGAGACCAGCAGGTAGGCGATGACGATGCTGGGTGAGCCGGAGTCCACGAGCCACACGAGCATCGCCTCGCCCAGGAACGGGGCGATGAACGACAGACCGCCGATGAACAGCAGCGCGTTGACCGGGGTGCGGAACTTCGGGTGCAGCTTGCCGAACCAGGCGGGCAGCATGCCGGAACGCGCCATCGAGTACATCAGTCGCGACGCACCGAGAAGCAGTGAGTTCCACGAGGTCAGGATTCCGGCGATGCCTCCCGCGATCAGGAGCTTCGCCATGACGTCGCTGCTGAACAAGGTGCCGAACGCATCCGCGGTGGCGATGTCCGCGTCTGCGAGCTCGCCCGCCGACATCGCCGACGAGGTGGTCACGATGGTCATCAGGTACCAGATGGTGGCGAGGCCGACGGCGATGACGACCAGACGTCCGATCTGACGCGCGGGGATGTCCACCTCCTCAGCGGACTGCGGGATGACGTCGAAGCCGACGAACAGGAACGGCACCACGACGAGCACGGCGAAGAAACCTGCCGTGCCGCCGGTGAAGAGCGGTTGCATGTTGTCCACCGAGCCGCCGGTGAAGGAACCGAAGACCAGCATCAGGCCGATGACCAGCAGCAGTACCACGACAAACGTCTGCGCCACGCCGGCGAACTTGACGCCGAGGATGTTGACGGTGGTGATGACGACCGCGGCGATGGCTCCGACCAGCGCCCAGGTGAGGTAGACCTCGCTGCCCGCGATCTCCCACAACCGGATCTGGTTGAGGTCCGGGAACAGGTACAGGGCGGTTCGGGGCAGCGCCACAGCCTCGAACGCCACGATGGTCACGTAGCCACCGACGATGCCCCAGGAGCCGATGAACGACCACCGCGGTCCCATGCCGCGAAGCAGGAAGTTGTGCTCACCGCCGGCCTTGGGCATGGCTGCCGTCAGCTCGGCGTACGTCAGGCCGACCACGGCCATGATCGCCCCGCCCGCAGCCATCGCCAGCACCGCGCCCAGCGTGCCCGCCGAGCCGATCCAGTCACCGGTGAGCACCACCCAGCCGAAGCCGATCATGGCGCCGAAGCCCAGGGCCAGTACGTCCCAGTTGCCGAGGACTTTCAGCAGGGAGGTTTCTTCGGTAGTCCCGCTTGGTTTCGTCATTCGGAAACCGCCTTTCCGGTGCCGTCGATCACCTGCAGCCTCAGGGTTGAACGCAGGCTAACCGATTGTCGGTACTCGGAGTGCGGACTCGCCTGATGGCGGCCACGACGTGATCAACCTGCCGTCTTGGCTCTCCGCACGACCAGGGCGCGCCACCCGAGCAGCAGCACCGCGGTGGTCAACGAGGCGACCACGATGAAACTGACTGCGATCCCCTGAGATGTGGCCTTGCGCAACAACATCCCGATCACCACCGTGCATACCCACACCACGACCCCGGTGGGGGCGAGGGAGGTCGGACGCTGCCAGCCGCGGGAGAGCAACCAGCCCACTCCGGTCCCGGTCAGAAACGGCCACGCCGTCTCGGCGATGCCGCTGACGGTGAGCCCTTCGGCGTGACTGCGACGTCCGATCGTGCAGAACACCACCACACACACGGCGTCGACGGCGAGTGCTGTCAGCGCGACCCGGGCGGGCGGACGGTCACCGGTCTGCATAGGTCATCACATCGTAAACGATTGGGCTGGTACCGGTTTCGCCACGAGGAGCGAAACCGGGCTGCAGCTCGGCGGGTGCGCCGTCGAGCAGACCGTCGAGTGACTCCGGTGACTCGACGAGACGCGAATCCAGTTCGAAGTCCGAGAACACGAACGGCAGCCCATCGGAGCGCAGCGGATCGGGACTGCTCATGATGTGGAAATGCAGGTGCGGCGCATCAGTGTTGCCGCTGTTGCCCAGCGACCCGATCACCTGTCCGGCGGTCAGTTGATCACCGGGACCGACCTGGACCGTCCCGGTTTTGAGGTGGGCGTACAGCGCGTAGAACCCGTTGCCGAGATCTTGCACGATGTGATTGCCGCCGTACTGCTCGAGCGGAAGCCCGGTGGGTGCGGTGCCGGGCACCTGTTCGGGCAGCCTGTCGAGGGTCGCTACCACCGGACCGTCGGCCACGGCGAGGATGTCGGCGCCGAAGTACGGATAACTGTTCACGTCGGTCTTGTCGCCGGTGAACAGCCGCCCGTCGGGCCCGAGCTGGACGTAGTCGATCGCGAATCGTTCGGCGGCCCAGATCTCGCCGTTGATGGGGTTGAGAGCCATCCGGTGCGCGGTCATGTCGCAGCAACCGTCTCCGTTGAGCCAGTTCGGTCCGGCCAGCGGCGGAGAGACAACGATCGGCTCACGCGTCTGCACCGTGACCGGTGCGACGGTTTCGGTCATGGTGGCGGGAAACAGCGGCGGCATCGGTTGTGGCACCGAGATGCCCACCGCGTGGGTGAGCTGGTCCGGGATCGTCTCGTTCGGGGCCAGTGCGACGTCAAGCCATACGAAGGCTGTCTGAGCCGGTCCGATTGTTGTTGTCGGCGTGGGGGTTCCGATGATCCGAGTCCAGTAGGCGAGCCGGTCACCGGGCAGGCTCAGCAGTGTGCGGTCGCCGGCGCGGACGTCCACAGAGGTCAGCGTGACGTCCTGGGCCAGCGTGTTGGTCAGCTGCAACTCGTAGGCCAGGTGCACCTTCTCATCGGTGCTGGGCACCGGGATCGGTGCGCTGAGAACGCGCGCCACCAGCGGCGTGGCCACTGACGGCCCGGCCGGAGCGGGGGTGGTCGCCGGTGACTCCGAGGCGACCGGTGGAGTGGCAGTGGTGCCCACGGGGGTGGTCTCGGGGGCGGCCGAGCAGGCAGCGAGGAGCATCAGGGCTGCGAACGACGCAGTGCCGGTGAGTGGTCGAAACATCATGTGGCTGGCACTCTTTCGTTACGGTCCGAAGCGTTCCGGCGACGTGGCGGGGACGTCGTCCGGCGGATGCGGCGCGTCGGGGTCGGGGCTGAAATGCGGCGTGCCGATGTCCTCGGCGGCACGGATCGGGGCGACGGTCTCTGTGGTGTCGGGATCGATGTCCTTCTCGGTGCGGAACATGAAGAAGAAGATCACCCAGCCGATCGCGGCGATGAAGATCCAGCTGATCAGTCGGTAGACCAGCATGGCCGAGATCGCCGCGGCCAGTGGCATCCCGCTGGAGACCAGGCCCGGCACCAGGACTGCCTCGACGACCAGCAGTCCGCCGGGCATCAACGGGATCGAGCCGACGGCGCGGGCCGCGGCGTAGGCGACGATCACTCCCGCGATCGACGGGTGACCGCCCGTCGCGTAGCAGGCAAAGAGCAGGCACGCGACGTCGGCGATCCAGTTGAACAGCGACCAGCCGAACGCCTTCCCGAGAACGCTGCGGCCCAGCTGCACCGACTCGAGTTGGTTGAGGATCTCCCGCCACTTCGTCAGCCCGGTGCCGGTGGGCTTACCCCTGATCTTGTTGACCCACGACAGCACCCGCGCGCCGATTCCGTCGATGAGTTCGGGCCGGGTGGCCACCGCCTGGGCCAGCAGGATCAGCGCGATGAAGCCACCGAGCGAGAAGATCAGCGACATCGGGTTCTTGGTCGCACCGAGTAGGAAAGCACCGCCCAGCCCGAGCAGTGCCAGTCCGATGACCTGAAGTGCGCCCGACATCACCAGTTGCCAGGAGGCCACAACGGGCGAGGCGCCCCACATCCGCTGCTGGCGGTAGATGAACGTCGCGGACAGCACCGGACCGCCCGGCATCGTGGTGGACAGGGCGTTGCCGGCGTAGAACGCGGCTTCGGAGCGCCATTGCCGCACGTGGACGCCGGCGGAACGCAGCAGGGTGCGCTGGATCTGCGCGAAACTGTGCATCGAGGCCATGGCGGCGACCACCGCGGCCAGCACCCACAGCCAGTTCGCCGAGTACAGGCTCTTCCATGCTTTGGCGAGTTGGTCGTGGACCAGGGCGAATTGGACGGTCAGCACGATGACCGCGAGCGCGAGCAGCGCCCAGCGCAGCCACCAGTACTTGCCGCGGGCTTTGGGGTCCCGGCCGGCGGGTCCCGCCCCGGTATCGCTCGCGGGAGCGTCGTGAGACACGCAGTACAGGGTAAGCCGTGCTCCGCCCGATTCCGCAGATCCCGGGACCGGACTCCCGGGGCCGTTACGCTACCGGAATGTCAGCCCGTCCCTCGCTGGACTCCCTTGCCGATGAGTCGGTCAGCCCGCTTGTTCGCAAGACCGCAGCCTGGTCGTGGCGGCTGTTGGTGATCTTCGGCGCCGTCGTCGCGTTGCTGTGGCTCTTCTTCCAGCTGGAGATCATTTTTGTACCGGTCATGCTGGCCACGATCGTGGCCGCGCTGTTGATGCCGGTGGTCGACTTCCTCGATCGGCGGGGCGCGCCGCGCGGCGGTGCGGTGGCGTTGGTGCTGCTGAGCGGTATCGCGCTGTTCGGCGGGTTGCTGTCGTTTGTCATCACGCAGTTCGTCGACGGTGCGCCGGCGCTGGTCGCACAGGTGACGACCAGCATCGAGGGTCTCGGGACGTGGCTCACCGACGGGCCGCTCAAGGTCAGCGACCAGCAGATCAATCAGGCCCGCGACACGGCGATCGAGGCCCTGGGCAGCAATCAGGAGAAGCTGACCAGCGGGGCACTCTCGACTGCGGGCACGTTGACCGAGATCGTGACCGGGGCGCTGCTGGTGTTGTTCACCCTGATCTTCCTGCTGCACGGCGGCCGCAACATCTTCGGGTTCGTCACCCAGGTCTTTCCGACGGATGTCCGGGACCGGGTGCGCGACGCGGGTCGCGCCGGTTTCCGATCACTGATCGGCTATGTGCGTGCGACGTTCCTCGTCGCGCTGGTCGACGCGCTCGGCATCGGAGTGGGCCTGGCGATCATGGGTGTGCCACTTGCGCTTCCGCTGGCGTCGCTGGTGTTCCTGGGGGCATTCGTCCCGCTGGTCGGCGCGGTGGTCACGGGTTTCCTGGCGGTGATCGTCGCGCTCATCGCCAAGGGCTGGATCTACGCGCTGATCACGCTCGGGTTGATCATCGCCGTGCAGCAGCTCGAGGGCCATGTCCTGCAGCCACTGGTGATGGGACGCGCGGTGTCGATCCACCCACTGGCGATCGTGCTGGCGATCGCGGGCGGCGCGGTGCTCGCCGGCATCATCGGCGCGCTGCTCGCCGTGCCGGTGCTGGCCTTCCTCAACAGCGCCATCCGAGTGCTGATCGCCGACGACCCGGCAGCGGAGGAGGCGTTGCAGGAGGCCGACGACGGGCCCTTGGTCGAGGCCGATGCGGACGACGTCGAGGCCGCCGCGGAATAGCAATCCGGGCTGTGAATACCGTTCAATTCACAACCCGGAACGCTATTCCGCGCACAGTCGGCGTGCGCGCGCAGACCCAGCTACAGGCGGCCCTCGCGGCGCAGCAGATCCTGGGCGCTGACCCCGCTGCCACCCCGACGCTGGGGTTGGTCGTCAGCGCGCGTGTTGAGCTTCTCGGTCGCCGCGTCGGCGTCGGACTTCCGCGGCGTCGGGATGGCCCGGGTGGCCTCGGCGGAATCGTCGTCGGCTGTTCCGGCGTCGGGCTGCGACGGGATCGCCGTCGTCGGTTCGCTTGCATCCGGCGTCTGATCGCGCATCGCCCGGGTC
>NZ_JBAUJR010000022.1:0-4752 GCF_049683935.1 Mycobacterium sp.
GTCCCGCGCCCGCGCCCAACCAGGTCTTCACCTACACCCCCGTCGCAGAGGGTGGCGCAATCCCAGGCCCGGCGCCGGCACCTCCGCCCCCGCCCGGAACCGCGCCCTACATTGCTCCCGTGCCGAACGGCGACTTCAACAACACCGGCCAGATGAGCTTCCTGCGGGAACTGTGGAACATGCGCGGTACCCAAGAGCTCTACGACACGCTCTACCCCTCGCAGATGGACCCGGCGATGGCCGAGGCGATGGGCGTGCGGCAGATGCCGATGCTTCCACCGGGAGAGCTCCCGCCCGGTGTCGTCTCCCCCGCACCGCCCCCCGGCGCACCCGCAGCCCCGGCACCCGCACCCCCGCCGGTGTGGCCGCCGGCAGGCATGGTCCCGATCCCCGTTCCGTAAGGAGCGCTGACCGCCGAACCGACGGCCGGGCTTTCCGATAGCTACGCTCGCGACATGCCCGTGATGGCGTCGTGGCGCCGGTTCCTGACGTTGACGGCCGCGGTCGCACTGCTGGTGGCCGGCTGCGGATCCGACAAGCCCGGCACCGTCGCCGACGACGGGTCGGTGACCGTCACCCACGTGTTCGGCGAAACGAAAATCCCCGCCCCGCCGACGCGGGTCGTCAGTGCCGGCCTGACCGACGCCGACGATCTGCTGGCCCTCGGCGTCGTTCCGATCGCGGTGACCGACTGGTTCGGCGCCGAACCGTTCGGCGTCTGGCCGTGGGCGTTCCCCCGCCTGGGCGGCGCCCAACCGGTGGTGCTCTACCTCACCGACGGGGTGCCGATCGACCAGATCGCGGGATTACGGCCCGACCTGATCGTGGCCACCGACGCCGGCCTCGACCAGGACACCTATACGCGACTGTCGGCCGTCGCACCCACGATCCCGCAGTCCGGGCGCAACGCGTTCTTCGAACCATGGCGAGACCAGGCCACGGCCATCGGCCAGGCGGTGTTCCGCCACGACGACATGCAGACCCTCATCGCCGATGTCGACGCGCAGTTCGCCGCGGTCAAGGAGGCCAACCCGCAGTTCGCCGACAAGACGGTGCTGCTGCTCGAGGGCACCCTGTTCCGGGACAGCGTGCAGGTCCAGGGCCCCGATTGGCGCCACGAGTTCCTCACCCAGATGGGGCTGACTGTCGTGGCACCCGACCAGGAGTTGATCCCGCGCGACGACATGGCCTCGGTCCTGGACTCCGCCGACGTCATCATCTGGACCACCGAGAGCGACGAGGAACAGGCCGCTCTGCTGGCCGACCCCACGATTGCCGGTCTGTCGGCAACGGCCGAACAGCGCCACGTCTTCACGGGCAAGGAACTCGCCGGGGCGATCGCCTACGCCTCGACGCTGTCCTACCCGGTGGTCGCCGAGAGGTTGCCGCAGATGATCGCTGCGGCGCTGGGCTGATCTAATGTCCCGGTGACAAGCGAGACCACCGACCCCGACACCCACGCCGCCTTCGCCCGCGTGGGGTCGGCCTACTATCCGGTGCTCGTGGCCGTCTTCACCGCGCTGGTGATCGTCTCCAACCTCACCGCGACCAAGGGTGTCGAATTCGGGCCGATCATCACCGACGGCGGCTTCATCGTCTTCCCGCTGACCTACGTGATCGGCGACGTGCTCTCCGAGGTGTACGGCTTCAAAGCCGCACGCCGCGCCATCTTCACCGGCTTCGCGATGAACATCCTTGCCGCCCTTGCGCTCTGGGTGACGATCTATCTTCCAGCCGCGGATTTCTACGAAAACCAGGAGCATTTCGAGAACATCGCGCACTCCTACACCGGTCTGATCATCGCCGGGCTTGCCGGCTTCATCGTCGGGCAGACCCTCAATGCGTGGTCGCTGGTGCTGATCAAGGAACGCACCAAGGAGAAGCACCTGTGGGCGCGCCTGGTCGGGTCGACCTTCATCGGGCAACTCGGCGACACCATCGTGTTCTGCGCGATCGCTGCCAGCGTCATCGGCATCACCAGTTTCGGCGACTTCGTCACCTACACCGCCCAGGGCTGGCTGTACAAAACCGTCATCGAGGTCGCGCTGCTGCCGATCACCTACCGCGTGATCGCCTACATTAAGCGCCGGGAACCGACCTATCAGCCCGCAGTGTGAGCAGGCATTAAGGCTGCTCTGGCAAGGATCGAAGAGGTTCCGGCGATCGATGGCCGGTAAAGCTACTCAGCGGTAGCTTTGGTTCCATGAGCCTGACATCGAATGTGACGGCGACGATGCGCACCGACGGCGCGAGCAGCATCCTGGACTACGGTGACCGCGCCCTGCTTCTGGAGTTCGACAGCACCGCTGAGGTTCTGGCGTGGACCGATGCCCTGCGGGCGGCGGAATTGCCTGGCGTGGTGGACATCGTCCCCGCCGCGCGCACGGTCCTGGTGAAGCTGGCGGAGTCCCGGTATCTGGCACCGACACGGCAGCGGATCGCCCAGGTCAGGCCCAGCCGCGACGCGATCGCCGAATCAGCCGCACCTGCCGACGGTCAGGCCGACGTGGTCATCGACGTCGTCTATGACGGTGAGGATCTCGACGAGGTGGCCCGGCTGACCGGACTGAGCGCCGACGAGGTCGTCGCGGCGCACACCGGACGTCCCTGGCGCGTCGGATTCAGCGGCTTTGCACCGGGTTTCGGCTACCTGGTGGGCGGCGACGAGCGACTCGTCGTCCCCCGGAGGTCGGACCCGCGCACCAAGGTGCCCGTCGGATCCGTCGGACTCGCCGGCGAGTTCAGCGGCGTCTACCCCCGAGAATCGCCCGGCGGGTGGCAGCTGATCGGGCGCACCACGGCGGTGCTGTGGGACGTCGAACGGGACAACCCCGCGCTGCTGACCCCCGGTATGTGGGTGCAGTTCCAGGCGGTGCGCTGATGAGCGCCGTGACGCTGGAGATCATTCAGACCGGCCCGTTGGCACTGCTCGAGGATCTCGGTCGACCGGGGCTGTCACACCTGGGTGTCACGCGCTCCGGTGCGGCCGACCGACGCGCACACACGCTGGCGAACCGGCTTGTCGCCAATCCGGGTGACGCGGCGACGGTGGAGGTGACGCTGGGCGGGTTCACCGCGCGGGTGCACGGCGGCGGCCGGGATGGCGTCGCGATCGCGGTCACCGGTGCCGACACCGACCCCGCAGTCGACGGGGTTCCCTTTGGCATTAACAGCATTCACCACGCACAGGACGGCGAGGTGATCTCCCTCGGGGCACCGCATTCGGGGCTGCGCTCGTATCTGGCGGTGCGGGGCGGCTTCGACGTGGCGCCGGTGCTGGGGTCGCGCAGCTACGACGTGATGTCCGCGCTCGGGCCGCTGCCGCTGCGGGCAGGTGATGTGCTGCCGGTCGGCGAGCACACCGACGACTTCCCCGAACTCGACCAGGCGCCGGTGGCGGCCATCGCCGACGACGTGCTCGAGCTCATGGTGGTGCCCGGACCGCGGGACGACTGGTTCGTCGACCCGGACATCCTGGTGCGCACCAACTGGCAGGTCACCAACCGCAGCGACCGGGTCGGCATCCGACTCGTGGGCATGCCGCTGGAGTACCGTCGGCCGGACCGGCAACTGCCCAGCGAGGGTGCGACCCGCGGTGCCATCCAGGTTCCACCGAACGGTTTCCCGGTCATCCTGGGCCCCGACCACCCGGTGACCGGCGGCTATCCGGTGATCGGTGTGGTGGTCGACGACGACATCGACAAGCTCGCCCAGGCCCGCCCCGGCCAGACGGTGCGGTTGCACTGGTCGCGGCCCCGACGGCCGTTCGAGGACTGACCCGGAGGTACCGCGGCGCGGCCCGCGCTGGTAGACCGGAAGAGTGCGTGCCCGCCTCGTTCACACCTCAGATCTCGACGACGAAACCCGCGAACATGCCCGGCTGATGGTCATCGACGCCTTCCGGGGGGCTCCCGACGGGGAGTTCACCGATGCCGACTGGGAGCACGCGCTCGGCGGGATGCACGCCGTGATCTGCCAGCGTGGCGCCCTGATCGGACACGCGGCGGTCGTGCAGCGTCGGCTTCTCTACGGCGACACCGCGCTGCGGTGCGGTTACGTCGAGGGCGTCGCGGTGCGCGAAGACCACCGCGGTCAGGGTCTCGGCGCGGCTCTGATGGATGCCGCCGAGCAGGTCATTCGCGGCGGGTACCACCTCGGTGCGCTCAGCGCGAGCGACCTGGGCAGGCCGCTGTACGCCGCGCGGGGGTGGCTGCCGTGGGAGGGGCCGACGTCGGTGCTGGCACCGGACGGCCGTGCCCGCACACCCGACGACGACGGGTCGCTGCTGGTGCTGCCCGCCGAATTGCCGGACACCGTGACGCTCGACCCGGGCGCCCCGATCGCGTGCGACTGGCGCGACGGCGACGTCTGGTGAGCTCACAGCGAGAACACAGATGCGGTGAGCGGAAGTTCATCGCCTGAGCGGGGGTGACACGTTGTCGCAACAGCTGCTTAATCGCGCCGAAACACGACCTGAATAGACAGAGGTCATGAGTGAGCCGGACTGGTCGCCGCTCACCGGATTCAGGGTCGCGGTGACATCAGCGCGGCGCGCCGAGGAACTGGGCGCGCTGCTCAAGCGTCGTGGCGCGACCGTCACCGCCGCGGCCGCGATCGAAATGGTGCCACTGCCCGACGACACCGAGTTGCGCCAGCGCACCCAGGCACTGATCGACTCGCCACCCGACATCGTCGTCGCCACCACCGGCATCGGCTTCCGCGGCTGGATCGCGGCGGCCGACGGATGGGGTC
>NZ_JBAUJR010000023.1:0-16689 GCF_049683935.1 Mycobacterium sp.
ACCGCGAGGCTGTGGTGGGCGTGGGCGCCGAGGCGGATCACGTCGTTGATCGGCATGACGGTGCCACCGCCGGTGACACCGACCCCGGCTCTGCTCTCGAGGTCTTGCAGGGTGGTGCGGATGATGACCATGACCGGCAGTCCGTTGAGCTGTCCGAGTTCCCCGCTCATCAGCGCGATCCGCCCGGCCACCACCAGCGCGTCGTGTTGGCGTTGCGCCAGCAACCGGTGGTCATTGTCGATCTGGGCCTGACTCGGTGTGCCCGAGGTGCACGGTTCGGGATCGTCGGGGTTGCACATCCCGGGGGCGGCGAACTTGGCGAAGATCGGCTCCCACACCGCCCACGCCTCGGGGGTCAGCTCTGCGGTGAGCGGTGTCATCAGATCGGCGCGTTGTTTACCTGCCGACACACCGCGCTTGCGGGCCCGTTCGGTGTCATCGGGTTCGGGGCCGTCCTGATCGAGCAGGAACAACGCCCGCGCGGCTTCGCCCTCGAGTTCTTTGGGTCCGACACCGACCGCGACACGGACCAAATCGACTTCGAACTGGGCCGCGGTGGCCGCATCGACGAAACCGGGCAACTTTTTGACCGCGGCGCGGATCACCGCGACATGCTCACCAGTGATCAGCCCCAGGCTCTGGGCGGCGGCGGTCGCCGGCAACACCGCGGGCAGCGGTTCTCCGGTGATCGTGCGCCGCGGCGCCAACACCGCCGCATCGTTCAGCCGACGATTCGCTTCGGCCCCCGAGAGGCGCCAGCGGACGGTCAGGACGTCTTTCCAGGACTTGGCACCCAGCTGCTGTGGAGTGGTCTCGGTCTGCAGCCGGGCCAGCAACCGCTGCCTCACCGTCGGGAGCTGGCACCCCAACGTTTCGAGCTCGTCGAGGGGCCCGATCAGCTCAGCGCGGGTCAGCAGGTCGATGTCGCAGGCAGCGACGGCGTCGAAGGCGGCCCGTAACGCGGTCACCGCCTCCTGCAAAACCGCCGTACCCGACATGCTTCGAACATACATTCGACCACCGACAAAACCGCTCGGAGTGTGAACCTTGAAACCGCAGTGACACAAGTGAATTGAGTGGCGAAAGCGGCAGGCCCGAGTGCCGTCGGCCGACACGTTAGGGTTAGCCCATGCGAGTCGGAGTGCTGGGCGCCAAGGGCAAGGTCGGCGCGACCATGGTGGCTGCTGTGCAGGACGCTGATGATCTCACCTTCTCCGCAGGTGTGGATGCGGGCGATTCTCTGACCGCACTGGTTGACGCCGACACCGAGGTCGTCATCGACTTCACCCATCCCAGTGTGGTGATGGACAACCTGAAGTTCCTCATCGACAACGGCATCCACGCGGTCGTCGGTACCACCGGGTTCACCGACGAGCGCATCGAGCAGGTCAAGGGTTGGCTGGCGGCCAAACCCGATGCGGCCGTGCTCATCGCGCCGAACTTCGCCATCGGCGCGGTGCTGTCGATGCACTTTGCGAAACAGGCCGCGCGGTTCTTCGACTCGGTGGAAGTCATCGAACTTCATCACCCGCACAAGGCCGATGCGCCGTCGGGGACGGCCGCCCGAACCGCCAAGCTGATCGCCGAGGCGCGGAAAGGGTTGCCGCCCAACCCTGATGCCACCAGCACCGGCATGGAGGGGGCGCGCGGAGCGAACGTCGACGGAGTTCCCGTGCACTCGATCCGACTCGCCGGGCTCGTCGCACATCAGGAAGTTCTGTTCGGGACCATGGGGGAGACGCTGACAATCCGCCACGACAGCATCGACCGGACCTCGTTCGTGCCCGGAGTGCTGCTCGCGGTCCGCAAGATTCGCGAGTTCCCGGGTCTGACCATCGGCATCGAGCCGCTGCTCGACCTGACATGAGCGACGGGGCACGCGCACTGCGGATCCAGCTGCTGATCGGCTTCATGTGCGTGGCGCTCATCGTCTACTTCGTGATGCTGGGCCGCGCTGCACTGGTGTTCATCACGTCGGGGCGACCCGCGGCAATCGGGCTGGGTGCTGCCATCCTGATCATGCCCGTCATCGGAGTCTGGGTGATGGTCTCGACGTTGAAGGCGGGCCTGGCACATCAGCGGTTGGCGCGGCTGGCACGCGAAGGCGGGATGGAACTCGACGTCAGCGACCTACCGCGGATGCCCTCCGGGCGCATCAAAAGGGACGCCGCCGACGCGCTGTTCGAGACGGTGCGTAGCGAGCTGGAGTCCGATCGGGACAACTGGCAGCGCTGGTACCGATTGGCACGCGCGTACGACTATGCGGGTGATCGCACACGCGCCCGAGAGGCGATGAAGAAGGCCGTCCAGATGGAGGCGTCATGAGCAAGACGCTGCTGATCGTGCACCACACGCCGTCGCCGCACTGCCAGGAGATGCTCGAGGCGGTGCTTTCCGGTGCCACCGATCCCGAGATCGAGGGAGTCGAGGTGGTGCGCCGGCCCGCGCTGACGGTGTCCTCGGTGGAGATGCTGGAAGCTGACGGGTATGTGCTGGGAACGCCGGCGAACCTGGGCTATATCTCGGGCGCTCTCAAACACGCGTTTGATCAGAGTTACTACCAGCTGATCGATTCGACGTCGGGCCGCCCGTTCGGTCTGTACCTCCACGGCAACGAGGGCACCGAGGGGGCCGAGCGTGCAGTGAACGGAATCACCACGGGGCTGCAGTGGGAGCGTGCCGCAGAGACGGTTGTCGTGTCGGGCAAGCCGACGAAGGCCGATCTGGAAGCATGCTGGAATCTCGGTGCGACGGTTGCTGCTCGATTAATGGAATGACGCGGCCAGTCGGTTGACGTAAGTTGACGCTCATCCCGGCAGCGGAGGTGGGTGATGTGGTCTGACCCGGACATCGTCTCTGCAGAGCCGCTCTTCGAAGCGTTTCCCCAGTGGCGCATCCTCGCTCGGCGGGAAGTGAACCGCTACGGCGAGGAGTACGTCCTCGTCGAATTCGATCCGCCACCTGCCGCGGACGTCGACGAGGGACTGTGGATCACCTGCGATAGTGAGATCACCGTCGGGTTCGCTGAATACCATGAGCATTTCTGGGCGTGGATCGAGGAAGACATCCGAGACCGGGGCGCACTGGATTTCGTGCGGGGGATCCTCGAGGAACGCGTCGCCGTCGCGACCCTGTTCGACGGCGACGAAGCTGTCGCATATACGACGGTGGAAACCGGCGAGCCGAATCGGCCAGTCGTGGGCCACCGAACCTACAATCGCATGCGAGTGCGCTCGTGGAATGGCACGTTCAACAGAGACCCCTGACGCTCGCTGAGGAGCCACATGCCGGGTATCGCCGAAATCGCCATGGCGGGCGCACCGATCGCCGGTGGGGCACTGCTGGGTCTTGCCGCGGGTGGCTTCAAAGGTCCCGATGTTCGGGCGTCGATCAAGAGCGACATGGACCTTCTCGACCGCATCCCGCCCGAGGACGTCGCGCGACGCGCCGAACTACAGCGGGTGATCGACATTCGGATCGACGACATCGTCGCCGCGGTCGACAAGAACCGCCAGATCCGGGAGCTTGCGACCTCCTACGAGGGCAACTGGCGTGACATCGTGGTGTTCGTCTGCGTGATCCTGTTCACCATCGTCTGGTGGAACGTCAGCCACAGTCGGAGCAATTGGCTGATCCTGTTCATCGTGCTGATCATGCTGTCGATCATCGCCGGCGTCTACGCCGCGCGGGGCATCCTGCGCGGAGTGGCGACCTTCATGCACTCCCGCAAACGCGCTCAGTAGTGATAGGTGTCCGACGGCGCCGGTATGTGCACCGGGTCGTCGACGTCGTCGAACTCTGAGGGTTCGATACCGTAGGCGCGTGCCAGATCCAGGATCTTGTTGGCGCGCGCGATGCGCGGCAGGTCCGAGCCGTTGCGGATCTCGCCGCCGTCACGCTCGTACTCCACGAAAAACTCCTTGGCCCAACTGATCTCTTCGATCGACGGGGACAACCCCTCGTTGATGGTGGCGCACTGATCGGGTGTCAGGCAGATCTTGCCGGTCATGCCGAACTCCGCCGAGACGGCGGTGGCCTCGCTCAGTCGCAGCGCGCTGGACCCCACCGTCGGCCCGTCGATGGCGCTCGGGAGGTGCGCTGCCTTCGCGGCGATCGTGAAGCGCGACCGCGCGTAGGCCAGTGTCGTCGGGTTGTCCCCGAAACCGGTATCCCGGCGGAAGTCTCCGATGCCGAACGCGAGGCGGAATGTCCCCTTCGCGGCGGCGATCTCGGTGATGCGTTCCAGACCGCGAGCGGTCTCGACCAGGGCGACGATCGGCACGCCCGGGAGTCGTTTGGCGGTCTCGGTGACATGGTCGACCGATTCGACCATCGCGAGCATCACGCCGCCCACCGACGTGCCGGCCAGCATCTCCAGATCGCCTGCCCACCAGGGGGTTCCGAACCCGTTGATGCGCACCCAGTCGGTGTTGCCCGCGGCGAGCCAGCGGGTCACGTTGCCGGATGCGGTCGCCTTGTCCTTCGGTGCGACGGCGTCCTCGATGTCGAGGACCACGATGTCGGCCCGCGAGTCGGCCGCGGACTGGAAGCGCTCGTACTGGGCGCCGTTGACCAGCAGCCAGCTACGGGCCAGCACCGGATCGATGCGGGTGCCGCGCTCGTGGGAGGTCGGATCACCGAAGGTCTGGTCATACACGGCGTTCATGGTCGCTCATCGGGTACTTCCCGGGCAAAACGGTCTATCGCAGATGGCTGCCGAAAAATGATTCCGTCGCCTCCCAGTGGCGCCGCGCCGCCGGCTCGTCATAGGGCCCGTTGTCCGGGACGGCGAATCCATGGAACGCCGAATAGAACTCGATGGTGTGCTCGACGCCTGCCTCGGTCAGAGCCGTGGCCAGCGTCTCGCCGTCCTGGGTGGTGAAGGCGCGGTCGTTCTGGGCGGCACCCACGTAGACCGCCGCCCGGATCCGGTCGGCGAGCAGATGGGGGCTGTCGGGATCCTCGGTGACAAGCCCACCGCCGTGGAACGACATGGCCGCCGCGACACGCTCGGGAATCCTCCCGGCGACGATCAGGGAGGTCCGTCCGCCCATGCAGTACCCGGTGGTACCGAAGGAGTCCGCGCTGACCTCCGGCCGGGACGACAGATAGTCGAAGAACGCCCGCGCGTCAGCGGCCATGATGTCGGGTGTGATCTTGCTGATCATCGTGAACAGCCGGCCGCGTTCACCCTCGTCCTCGAACACCGTGGCCATGCTGAACGGCGTCCAGTCGCCGTCGCGGTAGTAGACGTCGGGTACCAGCACCGCGTATCCGTGGTCCGCCAGTTTGTCGGCCATCGCGCGGAAGGTCGGACGGACACCGCCGGCATCGGGGTACATGACGATCCCCGGCCAGGGGCCCTGGGAGTCCGGAGTGTGCAGGGAGACGGGGCAGGTGCCGTCAGCGGTCGGCACGGTGTCGGTGATCCTCGGCATGGTTGTAGTTCTACTCCGGCCGGCGCGACGTAAGCTGACGGCGTGCCGATCGCCACTCCATACGAGGATCTGTTGCGCCTGGTGCTCGATACCGGGGTTCCGAAATCCGATCGCACCGGCACCGGCACCCGTAGCTTGTTCGGGCATCAGCTGCGCTATGACCTGGGTGCCGGTTTCCCGCTGATCACCACCAAGAAGGTGCACACCAAGTCGATCGTCTACGAGCTGCTGTGGTTCCTCCGCGGAGATTCCAACGTCAGGTGGCTCCAAGAGCGGGGCGTCACGATCTGGGACGAATGGGCTTCTCCGACAGGTGATCTCGGGCCGGTGTACGGGGTGCAATGGCGGTCGTGGCCGACGCCGTCAGGTGAGCACATCGATCAGATCAGCGCCGCGGTCAACCTGCTCAAATCCGATCCGGATTCGCGGCGCAACATCGTCTCGGCGTGGAACGTGGGCGAGATCCCGCAGATGGCCCTGCCGCCGTGCCACGCGTTCTTCCAGTTCTATGTCGCCGACGGCCGGCTGAGCTGTCAGCTCTACCAACGCAGCGCCGACCTGTTCCTCGGGGTGCCGTTCAACATCGCCAGCTACGCACTGCTGACCCACATGATGGCTGCCCAGGCCGGCTTACAGGTCGGCGAGTTCATCTGGACCGGTGGAGACTGTCACATCTACGACAACCACGTCGAGCAGGTCACCCTCCAGCTTTCCCGTCCACCGCGGCCGTACCCGGAACTCGTTCTGGGGCATCGCGATTCAATTTTCGGCTACACCTATGAGGACGTTGTGATCAAGAACTACGACCCGCACCCGGCGATCAAAGCGCCCGTCGCTGTATGACACGACTCAACCTCATCTGGGCGCAGTCCAGCTCAGGGGTCATCGGTCGGGACAACACGATTCCCTGGCGGATACCCGAAGACCTGGCTCGCTTCAAAGAGCTCACCATGGGTCACACCGTGATCATGGGCCGGATGACGTGGGAGTCGTTGCCTGCGTCGGTACGGCCGTTGCCCGGCCGCAGAAATGTCGTAGTGACCCGGCAAGCTGACTACGTGACCCACGGAGCAGAAGTAGTCCAGTCCCTCGAAGATGCCCCTCTCGACGACGCCTGGGTGATCGGCGGTTCGCAGATCTACGGCCTGGCGATGCCGTTGGCGACACGATGCGAGGTGACCGAGGTGGACCTCGACCTGCACCGTGAAGACGACGACGCGCTGGCGCCCCTGCTCGACGAGTCGTGGATCGGGACCGAAGAGCACTGGCGGGACAGTGCGTCGGGGCTGCGTTACCGGTTTTACAGCTATCTGAGGCGATGAGGCTCACCGCTGCGCAGGCGCGGCGGGTGGCGATCGCAGCGCAGGGTTTCCACGATGCCAAGCCGGCCGGACCGGTCACCAGGGCGCACCTGAAGCGATTGACGGCCCGGCTGCAGGTGCTGCAACTGGACTCGGTGTCGGTGACGGTGCGCGCGCACTACGCGCCCGTGTTCAGCCGACTCGGACCCTACGACCGCGACATCCTGGACCGGGCGGCGTGGAGCCATTCGGCGCGATCGCCGCGGCTGCTGGTCGAGTACTGGGCACACGAGGCCGCGCTGATGGCGGTCGACGACTGGCCGCTGCTGCGGTGGCGGATGCGCGAATACCAGCACGGTCGGTGGGGCACCGAGATCGTCAAGAAGAACGCCAAACTCGCCGACGACGTAGTCGACGCCGTCGCAGCGTTGGGTCCCTCGACCGCGGGCCAGATCGAGGCCCACCTCGACTCGTCCCCCCGGGGTCGCAAGGGTCCGTGGTGGGACCGCAGCGACACCAAGTGGGTCGCCGAGGCGCTGTGGTCGGCCGGGGTACTGACGACAGCGACCCGGGTCGGGTTCGCGCGGCACTATGACCTGACCGAGCGGGTGTTGCCCGCCGAGGTGATCGATCGTGAGGTGGACGAGGGCGAGGCCGTCCGCGAGCTCACGCTGCGGGCTGCCACCGCCCTCGGTGTCGGCACCGAGGCCGATCTCCGCGACTACTTCCGGCTGGGTGCCCGGCAGGTCAAACCGGCGATCGCTGATCTACTGGCATCCGGTGAGCTCGAGCAGGTGGAGGTCGCCGGATGGTCTGCCCCGGCCTATCTGCGGGCGGGCCAGATCGTCCCGCGGCGGGACCGGGGTACGGCGCTGGTCTGCCCATTTGATCCGTTGATCTTCTTCCGGCCGAGGGTGGAGCGGCTGTTCGGCTTCCACTACCGCATCGAGATCTACACTCCAGCCCCGAAACGTCAGTTCGGCTACTACGTGTGGCCGTTCCTGCTCGACGGTGACCTCGTGGGCCGCGTCGATCTGAAGGCCGACCGAGCGAACAGCACGCTCAACGTCGTCGGGGCGTTCACCGAGGGCGGGCGCGACCGCTCACACGTCGCCACGGCGTTGGCGGGAGAACTGCGGTCGATGGCGGGCTGGCTCGCGCTCGGCGAGATCAGGGTTGCCGAACGCGGGGATCTCGCCTTCGCGTTGCGTAGCGCGCTCGACTAGCGACGGGCAAACTGCGGAGATGGCCTGGTGGCGGCAGACCGACCAGTTCGACTGGTTCAGTAGCTATCTGCGCGACCGCGGTCTCCAGCGGCAGTGGCGGCTGGCGATCTTCGTGTTCACCGTGCTCTTGGGCGCGGTGCCCGTCGTGATGCTCGCCAGTCCCGAGGGTCCCAGCAGCGCGCTGACGACGGCGGGCGCGCTCATCGCGTCCGGCGCGGCGTTCGCCGCATCGACGCTGTGGCTGTTCCGGTGGCCCTCCCGCGCGCAGTCGCTCGCCTACAACGTCATCTGCTGCGGGTGCATCGCCGCGGGTTGTCTTGTGGTGCCGAACGCCTACGGCGGGCTGATGGGATGCACGTTGTTCGCCGCACTCGGCGGGTTTCTTGCGTACTTTCACGCCTTCGCCCACGTGCTGGCGAACTTCGGTGTGGCGATGGTGTGCGCAACGTTGAGCGCCAGTCGGATGTTGAGCGGCCCCGAAGACATCGCGGTGGTGGCCGGATCGTTTCTGATCGTGCTCGGCCTGAATGTCGGGGTGCCGTTCGGTATCCATTCGCTCGTCCATTCCCTGCACACCGATCTGCGGAACTCCGACCGTGACCCCCTCACGGGGTTGCTCAACCGCCGGTCTTTCTACAATGCGGTTCACGAGCTCACCGTGCGCGAGCGGGATGTGACCGGATTCCGGCTGAACGTCACGATGGTCGATCTCGACAGTTTCAAGACGCTCAATGACACCCAAGGTCATGCCGCCGGCGATCAGGCCCTCGTTCGCGTCGGGGCGGTGCTCCAAGAGACCGGTGGTGCCGACGGGATCCTCGGTCGCCTGGGTGGCGAAGAGTTCGTCGTCGCGGATTCCGATACCGCCGCGCGCCATGCCGTTACCGCCGAGCGCATCCGTGCCGGCATCGCCGCACTTCCCTTCCGCATCACCGCCAGCCTGGGTACCTGCAGCGTGGTCGTGGACGCTGATGCCTCCCTCGAGCACCCGGAATTCATCGACCAGCTCATCCGAATGGCGGATGCGGCGATGTACCGGTCGAAACGGGCGGGCGGAAACCGGATCGAGCACCGGTACCTCGACCGCGATCGAGGATGATCGCTACGCACGTCGACCCCTGCCACCTGACGAAGCGCTGCAGCCGGAGATGCAGCGTCAGTTGAGCGGAATATCGTTGTCGCCCTTGCCGTCCTGGTACTGCGCTGACAGTGCGTCGTACCGGCTGCGGATCCCGTCACGTTGCTCGAGCAGCCGGGCGCGCAGTGGCTCGGGTGCGCCCTCGATGAGGTCGCCGATCGCATGAGCCGTCCAGAACGCGTTGGTCCTGCGGTAGCCACCCGGATCGAGGCCGAACACCTCTTTGAGGATCTTGAGGTCGTGCGGGATCGCGAAGCTGTCGCGGGAATCCTCATGGCTGTAGAAGTAGTAGTAGTTGTCGAACCCCGCCCACGTGATCGCTGACATGCACAACGTGCAGGGTTCGTGGGTGGTCAGAAACAGCAGATCCTGAGTCGGGGGCCGACCGGGCAGCTCGTAGAACTGCCGCAGCGTGTTGATCTCCCCGTGCCAGAGCGGGTTGTCGGTTTCGTCGTTGGTGCCCGCGGTCACCACGGACAGATCGGATTTGTCCAGTATCGCCGCCCCGAACACCTTGTTGCCGCCGGCGACACCGCGTTCGGTCAGCGGCAGGATGTCGAACTCGATGACCTCGAGCAGGCGCGAGGCGAGCGTGGTCGCGGTCATGGGCCACCCTAACCGCGCGGCGCGGTCCATGCAGTGTCGAGACGGCGGCTAGGCTTCAGCGCGTGGCTGAGATCGCGCCGCTGCGTGTGCAGCTGATCGCCAAGACCGAATTCTCGGCACCGGAGGACGTGCCATGGAGCACCGACGCCGACGGAGGCGCCGCACTGGTCGAGTTCGCGGGTCGCGCCTGTTACCAGAGCTGGTCCAAGCCGAATCCGCGCACCGCCACCAACGCGTCCTACCTGCGTCACATCATCGACGTCGGCCACTTCTCGGTGCTCGAACATGCCTCGGTGTCGTTCTACATCACCGGCATCTCACGATCCTGCACCCATGAGCTGATCCGGCACCGGCACTTCTCCTACTCGCAGCTGTCGCAGCGTTATGTGCCCGAGCACGACTCGCAGGTGGTAGCCCCTCCTGGCATCGAAGAGGACCCGGAATTGCAGCAGATCCTCGCCGCCGCCGCGGACGCCAGTCGTGCCGCCTACACCGAGCTGCTCACCCGGCTGGAGGCCAAGTTCCTCGGCGATCAACCCGCAGGAAACGCCGCGGTGTTGCGGCGCAAACAGGCCCGCCAAGCCGCCCGCGCAGTGCTACCCAACGCCACCGAGACCCGGATCGTCGTCACCGGGAACTACCGCGCCTGGCGTCACTTCATCGCGATGAGAGCCAGCGAGCATGCGGACGTCGAAATTCGCCGGCTGGCCATCGAATGCCTGCGCCAACTCGTCGAGGTCTCTCCCCAGGTGTTCTCAGACTTCGAGATCACAGTGCTCGCGGACGGCACGGAGGTTGCGACCAGCCCGCTGGCAACGGAGATCTGAGGCGACAATGCAGTCGTATCTCGATCAGCCGAGCAGGTAATCTTGCTTCCCGTGAGTACCAGCGGATTCGACGTCACCGCCCGTTTGGGCACCCTGTTGACCGCGATGGCCACTCCGTTCAAGGCCGATGGCTCGCTGGACACCGAGACTGCCGCCCGCCTGGCCACCCACCTCGTCGACGCCGGCTGTGACGGCCTCGTGGTGTCCGGAACCACCGGCGAATCGCCCACGACCACCGACGACGAGAAGATCACCCTGTTGCGCGCCGTGCTCGACGCGGTCGGGGACCGCGCGCGGATCGTGGCCGGAGCGGGCAGCTACGACACCGCGCACAGCGTTCACCTGGCCAAGGCCTGCGCCGCCGAGGGGGCCCACGGACTCCTGGTCGTGACCCCGTACTATTCGCGGCCGCCGCAGTCGGGCCTGCTCGCGCACTTCACCGCGGTTGCCGACGCGACCGATCTGCCGCTGCTCCTCTACGACATCCCGCCGCGGTCGGTCGTCCCGATCGAGTGGGACACGATGCGCCGCCTGGCCGAGCATCCCAACATCGTCGCGATCAAGGACGCCAAAGGGGATCTTCACGGCGGTGCGCAGATCATCGCCGAGACCGGGCTGGCCTACTACTCCGGCGATGACGCACTGAACCTGCCCTGGCTGGCTATGGGTGCGGTCGGCTTCGTCAGCGTGTGGGGCCATGTTGCTGCCGGTCAGCTGCGAGACATGTTGGCGGCCTTCGCTTCCGGCGACGTCGCCACCGCGCGCAAGATCAGTGTCACGCTCGGCCCGCTCAATGCCGCCCAGACGAGGTTGGGCGGCGTCACGCTGGCCAAAGCGGGGCTGCGGCTGCAGGGCTTTGATGCGGGGGAGCCGCGGCTTCCCCAGATGGCTGCCACCGACGAGCAGCTTGATGCACTGGCCGCAGACATGCGTGCCGCGGCGGTATTGAGGTAATTGGACCTGATGGATTCAGAACTCACCCCGCCGGGGCCGCTGGCCCCGGGTAGCCTGCGGGTGACCGCATTCGGCGGGATCAACGAAATCGGCCGCAACATGACCGTTTTCGAGCATCTGGGTCGGCTGCTCATCGTCGATTGCGGAGTGCTCTTCCCCAACCACGACGAACCCGGCGTCGACCTGATCCTGCCCGATCTACGCCACATCGAGGGCCGGCTCGACGAGGTGGAAGCGCTCGTCGTGACCCACGCGCACGAAGATCACATCGGTGCGATCCCGTTCCTTCTCAAGATGCGACCCGACATCCCGGTTGTCGGCTCGAAGTTCACCTTGGCGCTGATCGGGGCGAAGTGTCGCGAACACCGCATCAAGCCGGTGTTCGTCGAGGTGGCCGAGGGGGGCCGGTCCACCCACGGCGTGTTCGAGTGTCAGTACTTCGCGGTCAACCACTCGATCCCCGGGTGTCTGGCGATAGGCATCCACACCGGAGCGGGCACGGTGCTGCACACCGGAGACATCAAGCTCGATCAGCTTCCGCTCGACGGCAGGCCCACGGACCTGCCGGGGATGTCGCGACTCGGTGACGCCGGGGTGGATCTGTTCCTCTGCGATTCGACGAACTCCGAGATCCCCGGCGTCGGGCCGTCGGAGAGCGAGATCGGCCCGGCGTTGCACCGTCTGATCCGCGGTGCCGACGGTCGGGTCATCGTCGCCTGCTTTGCGTCCAATGTCGATCGTGTGCAACAGATCATCGACGCTGCGGTCGCGTTGGGGCGGCGGGTGTCCTTCGTCGGTCGCTCGATGGTGCGCAACATGGGAATCGCACGCGACCTCGGATACATCAAGGTCGCCGACGAGGACATCCTCGACATCGCCGCCGCGGAGATGATGCCCGCGGACCGCGTCGTGCTGATCACCACCGGCACCCAGGGTGAGCCGATGGCCGCGCTGTCACGGATGTCGCGTGGTGAGCACCGCAGCATCACCTTGACCGCCGGCGATCTCATCATACTTTCGTCCTCGCTGATTCCGGGCAACGAAGAGGCAGTGTTCGGCGTGATGGATGCGCTGGCCAAGATCGGCGCCCGCGTTGTCACCAATCAGCATGCGCGGGTGCATGTTTCAGGTCACGCGTATGCCGGCGAGTTGCTGTTCCTCTACAACGGCGTCCGGCCGCGAAATGTGATGCCGGTGCACGGAACCTGGCGGATGCTGCGTGCCAACGCAGCTCTGGCGGCGCGTTCCGGCGTGCCGGAGGACAACATCGTGCTGGCCGAGAACGGCGTCAGCGTCGACCTGACGGCGGGCCAGGTCAGCATTGCCGGAGGTGTGACGGTGGGCAAGATGTTCGTCGACGGTCTGGTCACCGGTGACGTCGGCGACGCCACCCTGGGGGAAAGGCTCATCCTGTCCTCGGGTTTCATCGCGGTGACGGTCGTCGTGCACCGTGGCACCGGTCGGCCGGCGGGCCCGGCGCATCTGCAGTCGAGAGGGTTCTCCGAGGATCCCAAGGCGCTCGAACCCGCGGCCCGCAAGGTCGAGGCCGAGTTGGCCGGCCTTGCCTCCCAGAACATCACCGACCCGTCCCGCATCGCGCAGGCCGTCCGTCGCGCAGTCGGCAAATGGGTGGGGGAGACCTACCGCCGTCAGCCGATGATCGTGCCTACGGTCATCGAGATCTAGCGGTCGTCACTCAGATTGCTTCGAGGCGGTAGCCCATGCCGCGCAGCGTCACAAAGCGATCGGCGCCCAACTTGCGACGCAGGTAGCGGACATAGACATCGACCACGTTGGAGCCGGGGTCATAGTCGTAACCCCATACCTGGCTGAGCAACTGCTCGCGGGACAGTACCTGCCCCGGATGGCGCAGAAACGTCTCGGCCAAGGCGAATTCGCGTGCCGACAGGTCGACGGTGCGATTGTCCACCTGGGCCTGCCGGGTCCGCAGATCCAACCGCAGGCCGCCATGGGACAACACGGTCAACTCGCCGCCCCGTTCGGTGGCCAGTCGCAGTCGCACCCTCGCCAGTAGTTCCTCGAAGCGGAACGGTTTGGGCATGTAGTCGTCGGCCCCGCCCTCGAGGGTGGCCACCGTGTCGGCGACGCTGGTGCGGGCGGTGAGAACAATCACCGGAAGTGAACTGCCCTCGGCCCGTAGGCGTTCGAGCACCGCGAAGCCGTCCATCTTCGGAAGTCCGATGTCGAGCACCATCAGGTCGAAGTCGCCGGTGCGCGCGTACTCGTAGGCCGACGGGCCGTCGGAGACCACTACCACCGTGAAGCCGTTGGCGGACAAGCCTTTCCGAATGAAAGCAGAGATCCGGGGTTCGTCCTCGGCGATCAGGATGGCTGCCATGGCCCGGTCACCACACGTTCTGCAGGGGGATGGCAACGGTGAATGTGGATCCGCGACCCACCACCGACTCGAGAAGGACGTCTCCGCCGTGTGCGACCGCGATCGCCCGCACGATCGACAACCCGAGACCGGCACCGTCGGAGTGGGTTCCGATCTGCTCGCCGCGGGCGAAGCGGTCGAAGATCCTGGCCCGGTGCTCGGGAGTGACACCGGGTCCGGAATCGGAAACCCAGAACCTGAGCCAGCCGTTCGCGACCTCGGAGCCCACGCCGATCCAGCCGCCTGGGCCGGTGAAGCGGCACGCGTTGTCGGCGAGCGCGACCAGTGCCTGTGTGATCCGCTGGGGGTCGAGGACGGCGGTACGGCGGGCCGCGACCTGCAACTCGAAGTTGCGGTCACCGAGGCCGGTGATCTTCTCGAACGTCTCAGCGGTCAACGCGGCGACGTCGACGGTTTCGGGGCGCAGGAAGGTGGGCTGCTCGGAATGCGCGAGCACCAGCAGGTCGGAGACCATGCGGTTCATTCGGGTCAGTTCGTCGTCGACGAGGTCGACGGTTGCGCGGACATCCTGCTGGTCGGTGGGATCGAGCACCTCCAGATGTCCCCTGACGATGGTGATCGGTGTGCGCAGTTCGTGCCCGGCGTCGTCGATGAAACGCCGCTGGGCGCTCACTCCGGACTCGACACGATCCAGCATGCCGTTGAGTGTCGTCACCAGGTCGTTGATCTCATCGCCGTCAGGCCCGCCGGGAGACGGGATGCGTAGCGACAGATCGGTATCACTGATGGTGCGTGCGGTGCCGACGATGTCGCGCAGCGGTCGCAGAATTCGGCCCGCCACCAGCCACGCCGCACCGGCGGCGCCGACCATCGTGATCGATCCGACGAGCAGCATCAGCCGTGCGGCGTCGCCGGCCTCGGCTCGCTCGGCGTCACCGAGGTACGCGGCGACGATCACCCCCTGTGCCGGATCGCCGGCGAGCGACACGGGTATCGCGAGGTATCGCACCTCGCCGACCTCCGGATGGTGATAGCGGCTCTGACCCGGATCGGTGACGGTCGCGACCCGGTCGGCGAATGCGGAGTCCGCGGCCAGCACCTCGGGGGTCCCCGGCACCTGCCGGCTCTGCGCCACGTACCGACCGTCGACGTAGCCGAGGAATTTCTCGTTCGGCCGCGCGACGTTGTAGGCGATCGCCTCGCTGATCACCTCGTTGACGTCGGCGAATGGTTCACCGGTGCGCGGGTTGACTCCGTCGGCGGTGAGTTCGTTGAACTCTGCGACCTCGATGCGCAGGGCCTCATCCATGCGCTCGTTGGTGACCGAGACGAGCAACAGCCAGGTGACGAACGTGACGATTCCCAGGGCTGCGAGCACCAGCAGCAGCACCCACCCGATGATGCGGGTGCGGGCGGTCGACGGCAGGAGTCGGCGCCACCGTTCGGGCTTGCTCATGGACGCCATCCTGCCGGGCGAAGCGGTCACGGTCAGTCGTCATCGTCGTCGCCGTCACCACTGTCGTCATCCCAGTCGTCGTCCCGGTCATCGTCGTCGTCCCAGTCGTCATCGTCGTCGTCCCGGTCCGCACCGCCGCCCTGAACGCCGGGATTCACCGTCGGCGCCTGGGTGTGCGCGGGCAGCGGAGGGGGCGGAACGCCCTGTTGGTCGGCGGTCACGCGGGGAACAGGGGCCGGCTCGGCAGTGGGCGGAGCCGGATCTGCTGCGGGCGGGGGCGTGGCGGTCACCTGTGGAGCGGTGACCTGGATGGGCCGCAGCGGTTCATTGTCGGAGCTGGGCACCACCGACAGCGTCGTGGCGCCGATTCCCGCCGCCAGGACGAGGACGATGGCGCCGATCAGGGCGATGCGCATGTCCTCGAGGGTGTCGTGCGGGTGTGTCGCCGAGGTGAGACGGAGATGAGAGGGCTCTCATCTCAGCGCTCGGCCAAAACGGTCCATTCGATGGGTGAGGCCGAGACCACCCGTCCGGTGGGACGGATGTAGGTGTCGCGGAAGTAGCTCGGCCCGGCCTGCTCGACGAGGCGCCATCCGTATTCGGCCAGCAGTTCCCCGACCTCCTCGGGCACCAGCCCCGACTTCCACACCTGGGTGCGCTGCCGGAATCGTCGATACACCGCCTCCGCCCCGTAGTGCTGTGTCCCGTCGATGAAGTCCTGCCGCACGTAGGTGAAGATCAGGCGGCTGCCCGGTGCGGCGTCGCTGAGCTGGCGCAGCGTCTCCCGCACCGCCTCCGGGGTGAGGTACTGGGTGACGCCCTCCCAGATGAAGAACGTGCGGTCGCCTGCGCGGTACCCGTGCGCCTCCAGGGCGGGAATCAACTCGTCGCGCTCGAAGTCGACTTCCACGAGACGCACCGATGCGGGTGCCGCGCCGAGCGCCCGTTGCACGACGGCGGCTTTGCGATCGATGTTGATCTTCTGGTCGACCTCGAAGACCGGCAGTTCACTGTGCCGGGCGATCCGATACGCGCGGGTGTCCAGCCCGGCGCCGAGCACGACCACGGTGTCGAACTCGATGATCGGGTCCGACAGGCGTTCGTCGATGTAACGCTTGCGGCAGGCGATGCTCGCCCACAATCCGGGACCCGAACGGTCCATGGCCGACAGCGCGGCCCGGCGTACGGCGCCGAAGCGGGTCAGCCGCACCAGCGCGCGCAGGCGCGCCGGCAGGAAGGACACCGCCAGGTCGTCGTCTACCAGGCGGCGTTCCGTCGGCTCGTTGTGCTCGATCGCCGACAGCACTATCGGCCCGAAAGCTGTCTGCGCGGCGGGATTTCGAGGCGGCGTCATCGTGTCAACGCTTGTTCACGAACCCCGCGT
>NZ_JBAUJR010000024.1:0-6033 GCF_049683935.1 Mycobacterium sp.
GACCCAAGCGGTCATTCTGGCCCTGTCCGGCGCCGCGGCGGTGGCACTGGCTCGACGGCCCGCCCCCGCGGACAGCGCCCCGGTCAGGTCTGTGGTGTCGACGGTGATCGACGGCATCAGCCGACGCAGGTTCGCCGTGGCTGTGCTGGCCGCGGCCGCCGTGCTGTTCGCCTCGGCGGTGCTGCGGCTGAACCCCGGCGCCGCAGGGCGATTCGGTCTCGTCGAGGTCCTCGGCGTCGACTACTTCCTGGGCCTGGCCCTCATCACGCTGCTACTGGCCCTCGAATACCGCCGCGCCGCGTTCGACCCCGCGATGACCGCGGCCACCAACATCGCCCTGATGGTGTACCTGACGATGCCGGTCGCATGGTCCACCGGCAGCGCGCCATTCCCCACCGCGTTCGCGCACCGCTTCATCATCAACTGGATCGCCGACATCGGTGCCCTGCCTGCGGCCGTCGACGCCCGGATGAGCTGGGCGGGCTTCTTCTCCGCCACCGCGCACCTGATGCAGATCGCCGGGCTGACCGACAGCGAGGTCTTCCTGACCAGTGCCTCACTGGTGTTCAGCATCCTGATGATCTATCCCGTCTACGCCATCGGCATGGCGCTGACCGAAAGCCCCCGCGTGGCCTGGCTCGGTGTGAGCGTCTACGCGCTCTTCAACTGGTATCAGCAGGACTACTTCGCGCCGCAGGCCGTGGCGCTGCAGTTCTACGCGACGATCGTCGCGGTGCTGCTGTGGCAACTGCGCCGATCCGAGGTGCCTGTGCTCGACGGGTGGGCGACCTGGCGGCGGATCCCGGGCCGGGTGCCCGGTCGGGACGGCCGCTGGACCATGGCGGTCGAGGCGCTGCTGCTGATGATCATTGCGGCCCTTGTGGTTTCGCACCAGCTGACCCCGCTGGTGGCCATCGTGATGCTCGCGCTGTTCTCGGTGCTGGGCCTGACCCGCTACAAACTGCTGTGGCTGGCGTCGATCGTGCTGTTCATCGCATGGTTCCACTACGGCGCCTCCGGCTACTGGCACGGCCACCTGCTGGACGTGCTGTCCGACATCGGCGGCCTCGACGGCAACCTCACCTCCGGAGTCGCGGACCGGATCACCGGCGACCCCGTCTACGGTCGCATGCAGTACCTGCGCATGGGCGCCTCGATACTGCTGTTCTTCATCGCGCTGTACGGCTGTTTCCGGTTGCGCCGCAGCGCATTCGGACTGATCGCCGCCGGGCTGGTTCTGGCCCCGTTCAGCCTGGTGCTGATGCAGAGCTACGGCGGTGAGGTGGTGATCCGCTGCTTCCTCTACGCCTCACCGGTGATGGCCCCGCTGGCGGCGATGGTGGTGCTGCCGCTGCTGAGACGCGACTGGCGGGCAGGGGCGCCGCTGACGTTCCTGGTGTTCTTCACGCTGGCGGTGGTGCTGACCACCAACCGCGGCCTGAACACCAGCTTCGAACAGACACCACCGGAGACGCTGTCGATCTCCAAGCAGATGCAGCAGCTCGCCGACCCGACCGAGATCGCCTACTGGGGGCAGGGATCGGCGTTCAACGTGCCGCTCGTCTTCGACGTCGAGGACAGCTGCTACGCCACCCCGAAAGAGTTGGCCGACTGCACCGTCGCCAAAGACCCCGCCTATCTCGTCGACACCGCAGCGGACGAGATGTACATGCAGTTCCGATACGGCCTCAGCGCGCCGGAGATCGACGAGCTCGTCACCATCCTCACCACCGAAAAGGGATATGCGGTCATGTACGACGGAGACAACGTCACCGTGCTGCGGCGCGGCGATGCGCCCGTGTTGTCGCTCGAGGGGGTCCGATGATCGGCGTGGTGCTGCTGATCGCAGCCGGGGCGTCCTATCTGCTGGCCGGCTACTGGCGCGAACAGACGGTCGACAGCGAAGGTGTTCGGAGCCCGGATCGGCGGACGTCGCTGCTGATGCTCAGCACGGTCTGCCTGACGATCGCCGCGGTGCTGGTATCCGCCGTCGAGATGGTCGTGCTGGTGGTGCCGTCGTGACCACGTATCTGGAGCGTCCGTCGACGTCGGTTACCGACGACACGCCGCCACCGCGGCGGGTGCCGACGTGGGTCGTCGGGTTGACCGGTGTGGTGACCGTGCTGCTCGTCGGCCTGGCTGTCGGCGATGTGGTGATGCGGCTGTCGGGCCTCAGCGGCCGGCTGGCGTCGGTGACCGAGACGACCATGGCGTCGTCGCCCGTCGCGGTGCCCGAGGCTCCGGCCGTCGTCGCGGTTCCCGAGTTCTCGGTGATCGCGACACCCTGTGCGCCGATGAGCACCGACGGCGTCACCGCAGACGGATCGGTCGCCCACTGCGTGCCACTGCAATCCACCGACACCTATCTGTGGTCACTGACCCCGGGGGAGCTCGTTTCGTCGACGCCCGACCCCGCGCTGACCATCTGCATGGAGCAGACCCTGCGGTCCGCGGCGGACTGCGGTGAGTACCTCGCTCGTCCGAGCAACCCCGGCGACGGCGGTCACTGAAGGCGGGATTCGGTCGCCCGAGTGTGAAGCCAGGGCTGTGGTCCGCCCGGGTATCACAACCCGGAGTGCTATTCCGCGGCTCGTCGATCGCGGTTCCTGAGTAAAGTGCTGCCGTGGGCTATCCAGAGAACGTGCTGGCCAAGGACGAACACGTAGTCCTGCATCGCCACCCGCACTGGGGGCGACTGATGATCCCCGCCCTGGTGCTGATCCTCACGACAGCCGCCGCCGCGTTCGTCGCCGGCTACGTCAACACGCTGCAATGGGAAGCCAACGCCAAGAACATCGTCTTCCTCGTCATCGGCGCGATCTGGCTCATCCTCGTCGGCTGGCTCACCGTGTGGCCGTTCCTGAACTGGTGGACGACACACTTCGTGATCACCGACCGTCGAGTGATGTTCCGCCACGGACTGATCACCCGGCAGGGAATCGACATACCGCTGGCGCGGATCAACAGCGTGGAGTTCCGGCACGGCCTCATCGACCGGATGCTGCGCACCGGCACGCTGATCATCGAGTCAGCGTCGCAGGATCCGCTCGAGTTCCAGGACATTCCGCGAGTGGAACGAGTCCACTCGCTGCTCTATCACGAGGTCTTCGACACCCTGGGGTCCGAGGAATCGCCCAGCTGACGTCGGGACCGTCGGCGTGACTGTCACGACTTGTCGTAGCGGCGGAGGGATGGTTGATGCTTTAGCATCAGATGTATGCGCACCACATTGTCCATCGATGAAGATGTCTTGCTTGCGGTCAAGGAACGCGCCCGCCGGGAGAAGCGCACCGTCGGCGATGTGCTGTCCGATCTGGCCCGACAAGCGCTGACCCAACAACCGACGGCCGGGCCGCGGACAACTTCGAAGAGCGTGTACGGCTTTGAGCCGTTCGAGCATCGGGGACCCGCTGTGTCCAATTCGCTCGTCGATCGACTGCGCGAAGAAGACGCAGTGTGAGCCGTGCCCTTCTGGACGTCAACGTACTGATCGCGTTGCTGGACAGCGACCACGTCGACAACGAGCGCGTCCGGCAGTGGATCGCTGCCGAGATCCACGCCGGTTGGGCGTCCTGCGCCATCACGCAGAACGGCTTTGTTCGCATCGTCAGCCAGCCTCGATACCCCAGCCCCGTGCCGCCCGCCCAGGCGATCAGGACGTTGGCGCGGGCCGCAGCGACCGAGCATCACGAGTACTGGCCGTGCTCGGTCAGTCTCTTGGACGAAAACCTCATTGACCACACGCGTCTGCACGGCCACCGCCAGGTCACCGACTCGTATCTGCTTGCCCTCGCCACCGCCAATGGCGGACGGTTCGTGACTCTCGACCAGTCGATCTCCTTGGAAGCTGTCCGACTCGCCAGCCCGGAACACCTGGTCGTCATCTGAGCCCTTGATCGCCCGGCCCGCCGGTCGACTCAGGAGGTCTTCGACACCCTGGGGTCCGAGGAATCGCCCAGTTGACGTCGGGACCGTCGGCGTGACTGCCGCATCGGGGTGACGGTGCCGTTCTCGTTCTCGGCCATCGGGTGGCGAAGTTCGTACTCGTCCTCCAACGCCTCGGCGAAGCCGCCGCCGGTGAGCGTGGACTCCAACGCCTTGTCCGGGTTGCGCGCGAACTCGTCGGGGAACACGAAGCGGCGGAACGCCCAGAATCGGAACGCCATCTGCAGCAGATTGCCCACGATGTAGGCGGAGATGAAGTCGGCGACGTTCTCCGTGGCCAGCGACACCATCGGCACCCGCAGCATCAGCACATAGCTGGAGAAGTACAGCGGAGCCATGCTCAGCACCACGCCCACTCCACTGACGCCGAAGAACAGCAGCGCCTCGTGGTGACGCTCCCGGCCGCCCCGGTCGCGGAAGCTCCATTCCCGGTTGAGGATGTAGGACGCGATGACCGCGACGATGCCCGCGATGATCTTGGCCGTCACCGGCTTGGGCTCGAGGATCGTCAGCTTGAGCGTGAAGAAGATCGTGGCGTCGATGACGAACGTGGTGGCACCGACGATGGCAAATTTGATCAGCTCGTGGTGCTGTTCGGCGTAGGGACGGATCGGCCCCGGAAGGCGCTTGATCGTCGCATCGGCAAAAGACACAAGGTCAAAGTCTACGTAACGACCCTTAGAACTTCCCCATCGTCGCGTACCCGCAGGTCAATTACGTGGCCCAGGTCATGACACGATAGGTGCCGTGCCGAGAACTACGCCGACACCGCCCGTCGTCGCCATGATCGGGGGCGGACAACTCGCCAGAATGACCCACCAGGCAGCGATTGCGCTGGGCCAGACGCTGCGCGTGCTCGCCACCCGCAGCGACGAACCGGCCGCGCAGGTCTCCCCGGACATCGTTCTGGGGTCCCACACCGACCTCGACGCCCTGCGCCGCGCGGCCGACGGTGTGACAGTGCTCACCTTCGACCACGAGCACGTCCCGACCGAGCATCTGGAGAAGCTCGTCGCCGACGGCGTCAACGTTGCGCCGCCGCCCGAGGCGCTGATCCACGCGCAGGACAAGCTGGTGATGCGGCGGCGTCTGGAGGCCCTCGGCGCGCCGGTGCCGCGCTACACGGCCATCTCCTCGGTGGCCGACGTCGAGGCCTTCGCCGCGCAGACCGGCGGGCCGGTGGTGATCAAGACCGTGCGCGGCGGCTACGACGGCCGCGGCGTGGTGATGGCGTCGTCTGCCGACGAGGCCCGCGACGTGGTGGCGCGCTACCTGGCCGACGGCGTGGAGGTCATGGCCGAGGAGCGGGTCGCGATGAAGCGCGAACTGGCCGCGCTGGTGGCCCGATCGCCGTTCGGTCAGGGCGCGGCGTGGCCGGTGGTGGAGACGGTGCAGCGCGACGGGATCTGCGTGACAGTGCTGGCCCCCGCGCCCGGCTTGTCTGACGAACTCGGTTCTGCCGCTTCGGAATTGGCTCTGCGACTGGCCGCCGAGCTGGGAGTCGTCGGGGTGCTGGCGGTCGAGCTGTTCGAGACCGTCTCCGGCGGGTTGATGGTCAACGAACTCGCGATGCGGCCGCACAACTCCGGTCACTGGACCATGGACGGCGCCCGCACGTCGCAGTTCGAGCAGCATCTGCGCGCCGTGCTCGACTATCCGCTGGGGGACACCTCGCCTCTGGCGCCGTTCACGGTGATGGGCAATGTGCTCGGCGCTGCGGAAACTCCGGCGATGTCGATGGATGAACGGGTGCACCATCTGTTCGCGCGGATGCCCGACGCCAAAGTGCACCTCTACGGCAAGGAAGAGCGGCCGGGCCGCAAGATCGGGCACGTCAACGTCATCGGCTCCGACCCGGAGGTGCTGCGGGAGCGTGCCGAGCGGGCGGCACACTGGTTGTCGCACGCGCAGTGGACCGACGGATGGGATTCTCACGCATGAGCGCTCGGGTGGGCCTGATCATGGGCAGCGACAGCGACTGGCCTGTGATGGCCGACGCCGCCGAGGCACTGGCCGAATTCGACGTGCCGTTCGAGGTCGGCGTGGTGTCTGCGCATCGCACGCCGGGACGGATGCTGTCCTATGCGC
>NZ_JBAUJR010000025.1:0-9789 GCF_049683935.1 Mycobacterium sp.
GCTCGACGCCGTCGTCGCACGCATCAACGAGGCCGGCGGCGACGCCCGGGCACACGCCTGCGACCTGTCCGACCTCGACGCGGTGGATGCACTGGTCGCAGGCGTGGAGGCGGAGCTCGGCGGGATCGACATCTTGGTCAACAACGCCGGCCGATCCATCCGCCGGCCGCTGGCCGAATCGTTGGATCGCTGGCACGACGTCGAACGCACCATGACCCTCAACTACTACTCGCCGCTGCGGCTGATCCGCGGACTCGCGCCGGGCATGCTCGCGCGCGGCGACGGCCACATCATCAACGTGTCCACCTGGGGCGTGAAAACCGAGTCGACGCCGTTGTTCGGCGCCTACAACGCGTCGAAGGCGGCACTGTCGTCGATCAGCCGCATCATCGAAACCGAGTGGAGCGACCAGGGCGTGCACTCGACGACCCTGTACTACCCGCTGGTGAAGACCCCGATGATCGCCCCGACCCGCGCCTACGACGGACTGCCCGGGCTGTCGGCGGACGAAGCGGCCGACTGGATGGTCACCGCCGCGCGGCACCGTCCGGTCAGCATCGCGCCGCGGATCGCCGTCACCGCCCACGCGATCAACAGCATCGCCCCCGCCGCGGTCGACACGATCATGAAACGTCAACGGATGCAGCCCCGAGACTGATGACGGTCCCTGGGATCGCCGGCCTGGCCGATGTCGTCCGGGTGCACGGCCGCGATCGCGCCGACGCTCCGGCGCTGATCGTCGGTGATCACACCATCTCCTTCGGAGAGCTCGACGCGCGGTCCAGCCGGGCTGCGCAAGCGTTCGCCCGGGCCGGCGTCGGGTTCGGCGACCGGGTGGCGTTCATCGAGCGCAACGGCGCCGAGTTCTTCGACGTGGCTTTTGGTCTGGCCAAGCTCGGCGCGGTCGGCGTACCGGTCAACTGGCGACTGGCCGCACCCGAGATGGCGCACATCATCAACGACTGCGGGGCTCTCCTGGTGGTGGTCGGCGAGGAGTTCTTCGGCCACGTCGAAGCCATCGAGACCGAGCTGAGCGCCGAGGTCATCGCGATCGGGAGACACCCTCGCTGGCCGGCGTTCGGCGACTGGGTGGCCGCCCATCCCGCCGTCGACCCCGACGTGCGGACCGGGCCCGACGACCTGGTGTTCCTGATGTACACCTCGGGCACCACCGGGCTGCCGAAGGGCGTGATGCTCAGCAACACCAACTACCGCGCCAAGACCGCCGGGGTGGCCGAGCCGTGGCAGTTCAGCGCCGACGCCGTCAGCCTGGCGGTGATGCCGCTGTTCCACATGGCCGGATCCGGATGGGCGTTCGCCGGCCTGTGGCAGGGCGCGGTGACGGTGGTGCTACCCGATGTCGACCCGACGGCGATCCTGCATGCCATCACCCGTCACCGCGTGACGAACCTGCTGCTGGTGCCCGCGGTCATCGCGTTCCTGCTCGACACCCCGGGCGTCGAGGCATGCGATTTCTCGAATCTGCGGGTGATCGTCTACGGCGCGTCACCGATCAGCGACGATGTGCTGGTCCGCGGAATCGACCGCTTCGGTGAGGTGTTCGCTCAGGTCTACGGCATGACCGAGACGACAGGATCGATCACCCAACTCGACGGCCACGACCACCGGCCCGAACTCCTGCGGTCGTGCGGCAGGCCATACCCCTGGGTGCAGATACGCATCGTGGGCGACGACGGTGCGGAGGTCGCCACCGGCGTGGTCGGCGAGCTGTGGACCCGGTCGGAGCAGAACATGGTCGGCTACTGGAACAACCCCGACGCGACCGCGTCAACACTCACCGCTGACGGGTGGTTGCGAACCGGCGACGCCGGATACGTCGACGCTCACGGCTACGTGTACCTGCAGGACCGGATCAAGGACATGATCGTCTCCGGCGGCGAGAACGTGTATCCGGTCGAGGTCGAGAACGTTCTGATGACCCATTCCGGTGTCGCCGACGTCGCTGTCATCGGGGTGCCCGACACCAGGTGGGGTGAGGCGGTCAAGGCGGTTGTGGTGCCCGCCGCGGGGGCGACCCTGCGTGAGGCCGACCTCATCGGGTTCGCCCGGACGAGGCTCGGCGGATACAAACTCCCCAAGACCGTCGACTTCGTCGAGGCGCTGCCCCGCACGCCGAGCGGCAAGGTGCTCAAGCGCGCGCTCCGCGACCCCTACTGGGCGGGCACCGGCCGCCGGATCGGCTGACAGCCGTGATAAACACGGTTCATGGAGATCCTGGCCAGCCGAGTGCTCCTCCGGCCGGCTGATTACCAACGGTCCCTGGAGTTCTACCGCGACGGCATCGGACTGGCCATCGCCCGCGAGTACGGCGCGGGCACCGTCTTCTACGCCGGGCAGTCGCTGATCGAGCTCGCCGGCCACGGTGCCCCCGACGCCGGCTCGCCGCCGTTTCCCGGTGCGTTGTGGCTGCAGGTACGCGACCTGGAGGCGACACAGACCGAGCTGCAAGGCCGCAGAGTCGACATCGCCCGTGAAGCCCGCCGAGAACCGTGGGGGCTGCACGAGATGCACGTCCTGGACCCCGACGGGGTGAAGCTGATCTTCGTGCAGATCCCTCGGGATCACCCGCTGCGCCGCGACACCCGCGACTAGCTCGACGCGGGTCAGCCGACCTTGATCAGCTGCACGCCCACGACCTGGGGGCCCTTCACCATCGTCCCGGCAAGCGAATCCTTGTCGAACGACAGGATGAGACCGGCCGTGGTGACGCCGCTCCACGTATTGCCCTGCAGGCGGGCCTCTGTCGACCACCCCGACGTGACGAACCGGCTGCAGTCCGGGCCGCACGGCGAGACGAACGCCCCTTCTTTGGCACCGTTCTCGACGATCCCCGCACCGTCGATGACGGTGATGGAGTACATACCCTCCAACGGTTGGGCTGCTGCCGGACCCGCCAGCGTGACTGCAGCGGCCGCCAGCACGGCGCCTGCCGCCAACCCCCGTATGACCGTGATCATCTTTCCCCCTTCGTCGTTCGACCCGATCACCACAACCTAGTGATCGGCCGCCGACACTGAATCGGGGAAAACCCCCGACTTGTCAGGGGCTGGAGGCGCTGCTCATCGGTCAGCGCGCGGACGCCGTCAGCGACCAGCCGACCGACGCGAGCCGCGAAGCGACCCGTTCGAGCTCCTCGGTATCGGGGTCCGAGTCGGTGACCACATGCAGCGCCGCACGGACCTCATGGGGCGACACGGAACCCGAATCGGCGCTCCGCATCACGGCCTGCGCGACGGTGACGACGTCGTCGTCGGACAGTGACCGGGCCAGCAGTGCGAGCAACGGGAAGTAGTCCTGCTGAGGAATCCCGTGCGGATATCCCTCGTTCAGCCAGGAGACGACGTTGTCGATGACGCGCGCAGCCATGCAGTCGATTCTGCGGGCCCGACGTCTCGACGGATAGCCCGCGAACCGGCATTTCACCAGATCGGGCAAGGTCTTCATCTGCCGTTCAACCGGCGGCCGGGAGCTACTATCGTGCTGCCGAAGGTCGTGTCGGCGTCGGGTGATGTGGAGGTCAGCGATAGCCATCCTTCGTCCGGTCGGCATCCCGTCCGGTACCGCAGCACTGTCGGCGCTGACCGTCGTCGGCGACGTTCTCGAGGGCCGCGACTGCGTGCTACCGGTTCCTGTTGACGACACCGATCACACGTCGCTGCTGACAGGGGCTCTGCGTGCCGGCGAGGAGATCGACGACGACGTCGCCGTGGTGCTGTCGACGTCGGGAACGACCGGTACCCCCAAAGGCGCGTTGCTGACGGCTTCGGCACTGCTGGCCAGCGCCGAAGCCACCCACCACCGGCTCGGCGGAACCGGCCGATGGCTACTGGCACTGCCCGCCTACCACGTGGCCGGCTTCCAGGTGCTTGTTCGCAGCGTGGTGGCGGGCACCGATCCCGTCGCGGTGCCGGCGGCCTTCGACGCAGCCGACCTGGCCTCCGCAGTCGCCGCGTTGGGTCCGGGTCGACGGTATGCATCGCTGGTGGCGGCGCAACTGGACAAGGCGCTTCGGGATCCGTCTGCCGCTGCCGCCCTGGCCGGGCTGGACGCTGTGCTCATCGGAGGTGGCCCGATGCCGGCAGGTGTCGCGGAAAAAGCTGCAGCCGAGGGCATTTCGGTGGTCAGGACGTACGGGATGAGCGAGACGGCCGGGGGCTGCGTGTACGACGGCCGTCCGCTGGACGGCGTCGACGTGACCGTGGACGCCGGGGGCCGGATCTCCCTCGGCGGCCCGACCGTCGCCGCCGGCTACCGCAACCCCGTTGTTCCCGATCCGTTCGTCGAACCCGGCCGGTTCCGCACCGATGACATCGGTGCGATCGACGATTCGGGAATCCTGTCGGTCCTCGGCCGCGTCGACGATGCGATCAGCACCGGTGGGCTCACCGTGTTGCCCGGGTTGGTCGAGGCTGCGCTGGCGACCCATCCCGCGGTGGCCGAGTGCGCGGTGTTCGGTGTCGACGACGAACGGCTGGGCCAGCGGGTGGTGGCCGCCGTCGTACTCGAGCCTGCCACGGCGATCACATTGGACCAGCTGCGTTCTCACCTCTCCGGTTCGTTGCCGTCGACCGCCGCACCACGCCAGGTGCACATCGTCGACACGCTGCCGCGCAAAGGCATCGGCAAGGTCGACCGTCGGGAGCTCATGCGGATGTTCGGCTCGGCGCCCCGGTAGCTCCCCCACGCCCGGCGCCGTCGCGCATGATGGAGGCATGAGCCGAGAAGTGACTTCAGTCGACGAGCTCCGCGAGATCGTCGGGTATCCGAAACCCTATGTGGCGAACAAGGTGGGTGACCGCCTGTCCGCCGTCCATCAGCACTGGCTTGGACATTCGCCGCTGGGCTTCGTCGCGACGACCGATGCGCACGGTCGGGTCGACGTCTCCCCGAAGGGCGACCCGGCAGGTTTTGTGCACATCCTCGACGAGACGACGATCGCGATCCCGGAACGGCCGGGAAACAAGCGGGTGGACGGCTACCTCAACGTGCTGGAACGCCCACATGTCGGGACGCTCTTTGTCATCCCCGGACGCGGCGACACGATGCGCATCAACGGGACCGCCCGCATCTTCGCCGACGCCGACTACTTCGATGAGATGGCGATACAGGGCAAGCGCCCCATTCTGGCCCTTCAGATCGACATCGAGGAGGTGTTCTTCCACTGCGCCAAGGCCTTCCTGAGGTCAGATGCCTGGCGGCCGGAGACCTGGGATCCGGGCGCCGTGCCGAGCGTCGCGCAGCTGGCCCAGTCGATGCGCCGGGACTGGAGTCTGGAGGAGTTGGAGAAGTATTACGCCGAGGAGAACTTGCGCAAGGTTCTCTACTGAGCGTGCACATTTTCCCAGGTTGGCGCGCCGCTTGGGGTGTAAACACGCGCGCTCGCGCAAGATAGAGGGATGCGCAAAGAGGCGGTCGCGGTCAGCGCCGCCGTGGTTCTTGTCGTGGCGGCGTTTGTCGTCCCCCACCTCGACCTCGGCATCGTCACCCCACTGATCAACGCCACCCCCGAACGGTTCCGAACTTTCGCCGGCATGGCACCGATCTTCGGCTGGTGGAATCCACACGTCGGTCCGGGGACCATCCCCGCGATCCTGATCGCCGTCGCTGCGGTGCTGTGGGGTCCGTCGCTGGCGCAGCGGTTGCCCTGGCGGGCGCTGCCGTGGACGGTCTGGGCGGTGTCCTGCGTCTGGGCGTTCTCGCTGGCCATGATCGACGGCTGGCAGCGCGGCTTCGCCGGCCGACTGACCGCCCGCCACGAGTACCTGCGCCAGGTACCGGGCATCACCGACATCCCCGAAACCGTCCGCACGTTCTCCAGCAGGATCCTCGACTACCAACCGGATTCCTGGATCACCCACGTCTCCGGACATCCCCCGGGTGCGCTGCTGTCCTTCGTCTGGCTAGACCGCATCGGGTTGAGCGGAGGAGCCTGGGCGGGACTGCTGTGCCTGTTGGCCGGCTCGAGCGTGGCGGCCGCGATCGTCGTCGCGGTCCGCGCGCTGGCCGACGAGGACACCGCCCGATCGGCGGCCCCGTTCGTGGCGGTAGCGCCGACCGCCATCTGGGTCGCAGTGTCCGCCGACGGCTATTTCGCCGGCGTCGCGGCCTGGGGCATCACCCTGCTGGCGCTCGCGGTCACCAGGTCGACCCGGCTGCCGGTGGCGGCGGCGGTGGGCGCAGGACTGCTGCTGGGTTGGGGGATCTTCCTCAATTACGGTCTGGGACTGATGGTTCTGCCCGCGCTCGCGGTCCTGCTCAGCGCGACCACCTGGCGCGCCGCCCTCACCACGCTCGTGCCCGCGGTGCTCGCCGCGCTGGCCGTCGCCGCGGTGTTCTTGGCCGCCGGTTTCTGGTGGTTCGACGGATACCTCCTGGTACAGGAACGCTACTGGCAGGGCATCGCCAGCGACCGCCCCTTCCAGTACTGGGGCTGGGCCAACTTCGCGTCGGTGGTGTGCGCCATCGGTCTGGGCAGCGTGGCGGGAATCGGTCGGGCCCTCGACATCACGGCGATCCGGCGGCGGTCCGGGCTGCACCTGCTGATCATGGGCGCCCTGCTGGCGATCGTGTTCGCCGACCTGTCGCGGCTGAGCAAGGCCGAGACCGAACGCATCTGGCTGCCCTTCACCATGTGGCTGGTGGCCGCCGCCGCCCTTCTCCCGCGGCCGTCACACCGATGGTGGTTGGCGCTCAACGTCATCGGCGCCCTGACGCTCAACCACCTGGTGTTGACGAACTGGTAGCCGCCGGGCCACGACGTAATACAGCGGCACGCAGATCCACACCGCCGCGATCACGATCCACAGCCCCAGTGCGTAGTCGCGGTCGAGCACCGTCGGATTGTCGGGGCGTGCGCCCGGCTTGCTGTACACCGGGATCGCCAACACCACCAGAACGACGCTGCACAGCGCGGCCACCGCAGCGGGCGCCCGCCAGCGCACCGGGATCAGGGCCCGACCCGCAAGCCCGACCGCGGCGCACAGTGGCGCGAACACGAAATCGTGGACGATGACACCGACCGCCGTCCACACCGCGATTCGCACCAGCACGGTGGGCGAGAAGTCCCACAGCAGGACCGCGCCGTAGGCACCGACGGCGACTCCGGCGACGACCAGGAGCACCCGCAGCGCCGACATCAGACGACCTCGATCCGGGTCAGCCACTTCGTCTGCAGCACACCGGGTCTCGTCGGCGCAATCAGGCGGCACGGATATCCGTGGTCGAGGTTGAGGGTTTCGCCGTTGATCTTCAGCGCGATCAGCGTCATGTCGTCGCGGGCGTGGCGGGCCGGCAGCACCGTCCGGGAGTACGGACCCGGAGGTTCGAGCGAGATCATCCGCACGTCGGAATCCGCCGACGCCCCCACCGTGGCGATCAGGTCCGCCAGCACCACACCGGTCCAGTCAGCGGAGGCGCTCCAGCCCTCCACGCAGGCGATCGGCAGCCGGTGGGTGGTCTGCGGCATCGCCTGCAGGTCGGCGACCGTGAAGGTCTGGGTACGGTCGCCGTGGGCGACCGTCAGCCGGTAGTCCGGCGAACTCGCGGCGCGCGTCACTCCGGCCGCGATCGCCGACCGGTTGATCGGAACACCCTGGGGCCCTTCGCCGGTTCGCGGGGCGAGCACCGACACGCGGCGCAGCAGCGGCACCGTCTGCCCGACAGTGACCACCGTCGCCAACCCCACCGCCAGCCAGGTGCCGCGCAGCACGGTGCGGCGGGACGGACCGACCGTCCCGCCCTGGGCGACATCGGATATCGGCTCGCTGAGCGCCTGACGGATCACCGGCAACTTGACGCCGATGTGCACGATGATGGCACCCACCGCCACATAGGACATCGCGTAATGGGCGGTGGTGAAGAAGAACTCGAACGCGTACCACTGGGCGATGTTGAGCAGGCCGGTGCTGAGCTGGAACAGCATCGACCCGACCAGCACCAGGATCGACAGTCGTTCGATCTGGCGGACGACGCCACCGATCAGCGGCCGCTCGAACAGCTTCGGCCACACCGACCACAGCTTGACGATGAGCAGCGGGATCGCGGCGATTCCCGTGGCGACGTGCAGTCCCTGGGTGAACCGGTACAGCCCGACCGGCCGCGTAGGCCACCAGAACCAGGGCTGAGGGTGCTGGATGAAGTGACTCATCAGGCCGGTGACGAAGCACACCGCGACCGTGACACCCAGCGCCATCCCCACCCGTGCGGTGACCGCAGTCCCGCGTAGGGACGTGGTCACGTCGCGGCCAGCGTCGCGACCACCCTGCTACCGATACGGTGGATGTCGGCCACTGCCAGCCCGACCTCGACGGCCAGCGTGGGGACGCAGTCGATTCCGACCGAGGCCCAGCGGAACCACGGCCCGATCGTGCGCGACGACTCCAACCGGACCCAGCCGACATCGATTCCTGTTGTCGTCGAATCGAATTCAGCGACGCAGTGGCCGCCGCACCGCAACAACTCGGCCGCCCGGGCGAGCACCCTTCGCGGGTCGCCGCCCACCCCGACGTTGCCGTCGGCCAACAGGACCGTCTGCCAGCGACCTGTGGCCGGAAGGGGATCGAACATGTCCCGCCGCAACGCCGGTGCGCCGCTGCTGCGCGCCAGCTTCACCGCCGTCGCCGACAGATCCACCCCCAACGCCGGGACACCGCGTGCCACCAGATGCGCGACCAGCCGGCCCGGGCCGCAACCCAGGTCGATCGTCGGGCCCTTACACATGCCGACCACCGCGTCGTCGAACCGGACGTCTGCGTGGCGCCCACCCAGCCAACTGCGCACCGGGAGCTTCTTGACCCGGCCGTCGTCGTGCCGGATCCAACATCGCTCGCCGTCGAGCGCGCGGTCGTAGAGCTGTCCGAACATCAGACCCCCTGGGTGGCGGTGATCCGGCTGAACCGGGATCCGGGCGGACAGGCGCGGCGTACCTCGACGACGTCGTCGAGGGTGTCGACGTCGGCGAGCTCACAGAGAAGTTCCACATGCCTGACCGTGTGCTGCAGCGCCGCCAGCGTTACAGCGCCCGTGTCCGGCGCCGACATCGGTACGTCACGCAGGCAGTCGGCCGTCGCGGCGTCGGTGACACCCAGCACCCACCAGCCACCGTCGCGGGCCATGCCGAGAACGGTGTCGTGGTCGGCGAGCGACTGCGCACACCGACCGATCAGCTCCGCGTCCACCTGCGGGGTGTCCATTCCGATCTGCAGCACGGGCAGCCCGCCGGTCGCCGCGGCCGCGTCCAGATGGGCATTGGCGAGCCGGTCGGCGAAGCCGTCACCGCGTTGGGTGACGACGATGAAATCAGCGAGCCGGGAACGGATCTCGTGCGACCGCTTGGCATCGTCGAGGTTCCCGGTCAGCGCGACCACCTTGGCGGCCACCGGAGCGTCGGCAACCGCGTCGAGTGTGTCGAGCAGCGCTGCCGCGGCGATCTCGGCGGCCACGTCGTCACCCACCCCGGCCGCCAGGCGGGTCTTGGCCAAACCCGGCACCGGCGCCTTGGCGACCACCAGCACGCTCACCGGTATCACGAGATGACCCGCCAGAAATCCCATGCGGCGGTGGCGCTGCCGCGAACCGAACCGCTGACCTTTGACTTGCCGCCGGTGCGTGGCCCGTACGCCACGTCGTGTTCGGTGACCGACCAGCCCGCTTGCGCTGCCCGTACCAACAACTCGAGCGGATAGCCGGAGCGCCGGTCGACCACCCCGAGCGCCAGCAGCGCGTCGCGGCGCGCCACCCGCATCGGGGCGATGTCGTGCACCTGCAGAC